>JBOHRF010000312.1:0-6187 GCA_050732575.1 Longimicrobiales bacterium | reverse complement strand
ACAGACCACGCAAATCTCGAACAGCATCAACTCCGATTTGTTGCGCGGTCTGCAGCTCAGTGTCACACACGACCTGTTCCGGGCTCTTCCGCTTCCGGAAGGAGCGCCGCCCGAGACTCGTCCCGATCGCAAGTTCGCTCCTCATCTGAGCGCGGTCAGTGCGTCGTTCTCGCTGAACGGCAGCTCATGGCTGTTCCGCACGCTCGGGTTGGGTGGGGGTTCGGAAGCGCCACCCGCCCCGGGCCCGACGCTTACACCCGGGCCGGAACAGACGCAACCGGGAGCGGTCGTACCGAATCCCGGGTCGAATCTCGGTTTGTTGGGATCACGCAGCCAGCCCACAGCTGCGCAAACGCCGCGTGGTGCGGTCGGCTCGTGGAACGCATCCTTCAACTACACGTTGTTCCGCCCGCGCCAGAATCAAATCGGTGGCCAGGAGAATCAGATGGTTACCGCGCATCTGACGTTCCAGCCCACCGAGAACTGGAACGTGACATGGAACACCGGCTATTCGTTCACGGCCACGGAATTCACGGATCACGTGCTCACGCTCACGCGCGCCATGCACGATTGGGATGCCAACTTTGATTTCGTGAAAGCGCAGAATGGCAATTTCAGCTTCCAGTTCCGGGTTGCGCTGCGCGCCAATTCCGACATCAAGTTCGACTATCAGCAGCGGGACAACACGCGCGCCGGATTGCCGCGCTGATGGATAGCGCCGAAAGCGGAACGCGCGGCGCATGACTGACCTGGCAATCTGCGGCACGGAGCTGCGCCTGGAAGATGTTGAGCGGGTTGCCCGGTCAACGGAAGTGCGCGTGCATCTGGCGGCCGAGGCGCGTATCCGGGTGGAAGCAGCGCGCACCATGGTGGAACGAGTGGTGAGTGAGGGTCGCGTAGTGTACGGTCTTACTACCGGCTTTGGTGCGCTGGCAGAATTGGTCATTCCCGCCGATCGAATCCGCGAACTCCAGGTCAATCTGATACGCAGTCATGCTGCGGGCGTGGGCGCGCCTCTTCCGGAAACGGAAGCGCGCGCCATCATGCTGCTGCGCGCCAACGTGCTGGCCCTTGGTCATTCCGGTGTGCGCCCCGCCATCATCGAATTGTTGCTCGAGCTGCTCAACCGCGGTGTCTATCCACTCATTCCCGAATACGGGAGCGTGGGTGCGTCCGGAGACCTGGCGCCGCTTTCCCACATAGCCTTGCTGTTGATCGGAGAGGGCGACGCGTTTCTCGAGGGACGACCGACGCCGGCCCGCGAAGCACTGCAGCGGGCGAACTTGCAACCCGTTGTTCTGGAAGCCAAAGAAGGATTGGCTCTCAATAACGGAACGCAGGCCATGACCGGTGTAGGTCTGCTGGCATTGCTGGCGGCCGAACGTGCGGTCGAATCCGCCGAAGTGGCGGGCGCCATGAGCCTGGAGGGGTTGCGCGGTACGCCCGACGCGTTTCACCCGGAATTGCAGCGCGTGCGACCCCAAGCGGGTCAGGGTACCAGCGCTGCTCGATTGCGCACGCTGCTGGCGGAGTCGGAGATCCGCGAATCCCATCGGCATAACGACCCGCGCGTGCAGGACGCGTATTCGCTGCGCTGCATGCCCCAGGTTCACGGCGCGGCGCGTCAAGCGCTCGGATACGTGCGCTCCGTCCTGGAGATCGAAGCCGTCAGTGCTACCGACAATCCTCTGCTTTTTCCGGAAGAGGATTTGATCCTGAGCGGCGGCAACTTCCACGGTCAACCGGTCGCGCAGGCGTTAGACCTGCTGGCCATTGCATGCGCTGATCTGGGTGCCATTAGCGAGCGGCGCATTGCTCGCCTGGTGGACCCTGCGCTCTCCGGTCTACCGCCTTTTCTGACGCGCGCACCGGGCGTGAACTGCGGGCTCATGATGGCACAAATCGTAGCCGCATCATTGGTCGCGGAACTGCGCCTGAAAGCGCATCCAGCCAGCACCGATACGATACCCACCGACAACAACAAGGAAGATCACGTTTCCATGGGTATGGGTGCCGCACTGAAAGCACGCGCGGCGGTTCGTCTCCTGGAAAGCGTGTTGGCGTTGGAGCTGCTAACGGCGGCCCAGGCGTTAGAGTTTCAGCGACCGTTGCGCGCCGGTGTGGGCGTGGAGCGCGCGCACCAGCGTATCCGTGCGCAGGTGCCTGCCCTGGAGTCAGATCGCGTGCTGTATCCCGATATTACCGCGCTCGAGGCCCTGGTGCGCGACGGCGCATTCTCCCGCATCCATCAGGAAGTTTGAACCGGATGGTGGATACGGTATTCACAGGTGCCCGGCAAATCGTAACCTGTGAAGCACCCAACGAGCAGGTCGTCCGGTCGAACGAAGCGCTAGCTCTTGTGGAGGGCAAAGTCGCCGCGCTCGGTACGGAAAGCGAATTGCGACAGGCGTTCCCTGAGGCCAACCTCGTGGATTGCACTGATTGTGTGATCACACCCGGCCTGGTCGACTCCCACACGCATGCCGTGTTCGGCGACTGGCGCGCTTCTGAATATGAACTGCGCTGCCGAGGAGTTTCCTACATGGAAATTGCCAGGGCAGGGGGCGGGATCAATGCCTCAGTACGCGACGTCCGTAAGCGCACCGAGGATGAACTCTTGGCGCTCAGCATAACGCGCTTGCGGCACGTGCTTGCACTGGGCATAACCACAATCGAAATCAAGAGCGGTTATGGCTTGAGTACCGTGGATGAGCTCAAGCTGCTCCGTGTGATCCGGCGACTGGCCGATCACGTACCACTGCGGATCGTGCCCACGTTCCTGGGTGCGCACGAATTCCCCGAGGAGCATCACCACAACCGCGATGGGTACGTTGACCTCATCGTGGAAGAGATGATTCCCGCGGTGGCGGAAGCCGGCCTGGCCGTGTTTTGCGATGTATTCATGGAGCCGGGTGTTTTTGAACGCGCACAAACGCAACGCATCCTCGAGGCCGGCATTGCGCACGGCATGCTGCCCAAGCTGCACGCGGATGAGTTTGCCGACTCGGGCGCGGCCGAACTTGCCGTCGAGCTGGGCGCTGCTTCTGCGGATCATCTGGGTGCGGTCAGTGCCGCCGGCATTGCCGCCCTGGCTCGGTCGAACACAGTAGCAACGCTGCTTCCGGCGACACTTTTCTTTCTGGGCAAAACCAGTTTTGCGCCCGCCCGCGCGCTCATCGATGCCGGGGCCACCGTAGCGCTGGCCACTGACTTCAACCCTGGTTCGGCGCCCTCGCCGAGCCTGCCTCTGGCCATGACCATGGCCTGCTCGCTGATGAGGCTGGAGCCCCTGGAAGCGATTGTAGCGGCAACCCGCGGAGGCGCGCTCGCGCTGCGTCTGCGCGACGGGTCGGGAACACTCGTACCGGGTGGGCCGGCGGATCTCGTGGTGTGGACGGTGAGCGATTACCGCGAAATCCCGTATCGCTTTGGCATTCCGCCAATTCGAGAGGTTTGGGTGCGCGGTCAGCGGGCCTTTAACAGCTTGTAATCCACTGACCCAGACTTTATCTTCGAGCCGATGACCGCCCAGGTGCTGGAGGCCGTTCCCAACTTCAGTGAAGGGCGTGACTTAGGCGTCGTGAGCGCGATCGTGGATGCCCTGCGTGAGGCGGGCGCCACGGTCCTCGATTGGTCGGCCGACGCGGATCACCATCGCAGTGTCATTACCATGGTGGGTCCGCCCGATGTAATTGAAGATGCGGCCGTGGCAGGCGCGCGCGTGGCTTTCCAGCACATCGATTTGCGGAACCATGACGGTGTGCATCCACGCATTGGCGCGCTCGACGTGCTCCCATTCATCCCCCTGGTGGGTCTTACACTCGAGCATGCACGCGCAGTCGCGCTTCGGGTCGGCCGGCGCATCGTCGACGAGTTCGGTGTGCCGGTCTACTTTTACGGCCAGGCATCAAATCCACCCGGTCGCCCGCTCGCAGCGCTGAGGCACGGTGGATTTGAGAAACTGGTTCGGGCATGGCCACCCGATCGGTTGCCCGATGTCATGCCGTCCAACTGGGCACACCCGGGTGCGCATCCCAGGGCCGGAGTGACATGTGTGGGTGCGCGCGCGGTGCTGCTTGCCTGGAACGTCTGCATCGCGGGTTTGACGTTGACGCAGGCGCGTGAGGTTGCGCGTGAATTGCGCGAAGAACAGAGTGGTTTGATCGGCGTGCGCGCTCTCGCGTTGGCGCTGCCGCGCCGCCAAACGCTCCAGATTTCAATGAATCTCGAGGACCCCGATGTGACGTCGCCAGCGCGTGTTTTCGATCAGGTGGAAGTCCTGGTGACGCGATACGGTGGGCAGGTCACCGAAACGGAAATCATTGGCCTGATGCCGGACCAACTCGTGGTATCCGTCGCCGAACGGCGCATGAAGCTGCGACCGGGAACTGGAGTGCGTTTGTTGTCGCGGCAGTTGGCCGACTACCTCGCTCACTCGGTGGATCACCCTTCGATTAAGAACGAATGAAGGCAGTTGCCAAGCTGAAGGACGAGGCTCGCAAGTTCGAGCAATCGGAGCAGTGGGAGTCGGCGATCCAGGCGTACATAGAGGTGCTGCGGATCACGGATAACGCCGAGTCCGAGCTTCCGCTGTACAACCGGGTGGGCGATTTGTACGTGCGCATGGGCCGACCGCTAGACGCGGTTACCTACTACGAACAGGCCGCCGACCATTACGCAGAAGCCGGTTTGTACAACAACGCGATCGCCCTGTGCAACAAGGCGCTTCGCTATGTGCCGAACCGGCTGGAATTGCTGCGCAAGCTGGGCCAATTCAGTGCCGCTCAAGGTTTCCTCCTGGATGCTCGCCGCTGGTACCTCGAATACGCTGAGCGACAACTCAAGAACGGCGCCCTGGATGACGCATTCACCGCGCTCGAGGATTTTGCCACGGTCTATGATGACGCGGAGATTCGCGAGTTGCTGGGCCGCCAATTGCTCGCTCACAATCGTCTGGGACCCGCGGTCATTGCCCTGAAGCGGGCGCATGCCTTGCGCCTCGATGCGGGGGAGCAGGCGGCCGCGGACGCACTCAAGGCCGAAATTCAGAAGCTCGCTCCCGACGCGTTCCTGGGGGACAAAGTCGAGCCTCGTGCTGCCCGGGTCGCGCCGCCGCCGCCAGCAGCGCCACTCCCACCCGCTCCGAGACGGTCGAACGATCTGCCCGGTTTCTCCGATTTTGATTTCGAGGCGGGTGCGGGTCCGGGCTATGCGCCCCCACCTCCCGCAATGCCGACGCCGCCACCCGCACCGGTAGAACCGGAAATAGAGCAGTCGTTTCTGGGTGAGGCCGAGGACGCGGAACTGGGTTTTGACGAGCAGCTGGCGAACCTGGCTCTGGACCGTGCGCTCGATCCTGGCGTCGAGGCACCAGTCGAGAACTCGCATGCGGCCGAGCCGCCAGCCCAGCGCATCGAGGCACCGATCGCCTCCACACCGCAGGACACCGTGGACCCCGGAAAAGACGATCAGGATTTCCCGGAGGATGCGGATGATCTGCCGCTGATGGATGATTTACTGCCGGAACCCGGCGTAGGCTTCACGCTGGACCTGCCGCCCCTGGTCGAAGCGTTCGATCTGGACCAATCTCAGCCGCTGCCATTCCTGAGCTTTGGCGAAACCGGATCGACCATGGGCCAGGACGAGACCGACGACCCACTGCCGCGCCTCGATTTCGACAAGATCGTCCCTGGGCTGCGTCCCACATTGACGGATCTGCCCGAGTTTGAAACGACCGAACCACTCCAGCCCATCGACCTGGACGCGGCTTTCGCCTCGATGTCCAGTCCGCCGCCGCCCTTGCCAGCTACACCGCCAACACCGGTGCCAGCCGAGCCGGATTCGTGGACGGAAGTGCCCGAGTGGGAGAGTTCGGCTGAAATCGAGTATGGGTCCGACCCGACGGTACCTGGCGAACGGGCAGAGGAAACCATTGATGCGCAGGACTGGGTACGGCCAACGGATTTGGAATTCACGCAACCACCGCTCGAACCCCTGACCAGCCGGCCGGCACCGGCGCCGATCGAACCGCCAGCACCTGCTGCTCCGTTCGTCGAACCGATCTCCACCACGCCGCCGATTCCCGAGCCGCTCGTTGCAAGCCCCGGCACCAAATTCGACCGGGCGCCGGCCATGGCTCCGCAGCCCACTGAGGAGGATCTGGATCCGCTGGTAAGGGAGCCCTTTG
>JBOHRF010000311.1:0-6206 GCA_050732575.1 Longimicrobiales bacterium | reverse complement strand
TCCACGAACTGGCCTGCATGACCATAGGGCGCGGTGATCTCTATGTTGCGCAACGGTGACGTGCGGAAGCGATAACGATCGTCCGGATCGCCCGTGACATTCTCCTGGCCGAAGTCGTCGTTGCCCGCCGGACCGTTGCCTTTGCCCGGACCAAACTGCGCGAGTGCCACGTTGCGGAAGCCGCCCGCGAGTGCCGCTCCCTCGGGGCAGCCCGAACAGCTGCCCACGGTCATGAAGCTGCGCGCGCCGCGCAACTCGGTGCGGCTGAGCGCCCGGTCATCACCCGTCAGGAAGCGATCCCAGGGCGTGCGGTTGAAGGCCAGCCGGGACACGAAAAAGCCCGCAATCGCGTTCGATGCGTGCGCGAACGTCATATTCTCGAAACGTGTGCCCGGATAGGCCTCCTCGAACATCTCTCGGTATTCTCGAATCCGGCCCAGCCGCACCATCAACGCGCGCCAGATGCCGGTGAAATCGGTATCCGTAATGGCCGCCAGCTCATTGCCTCTGAATGCGCGCATCTCCTCTCGCGAGGTCACCGGGAAGAGTGGCAGCACCGATGTGGCGCCAAACTCCATCACCGCCGCCATGGCGGCCGTAAACTGCGGTCCGGCAGGCGTGGTGAAGACGCCATCTTCGAAAGCCACGCGGCCATCCCAGAACAGCTCGGGCAGCGTGTGCAGGTTGAACAGCGGCGGCGAGTTGCGCGGAATAAAGAGGTTCTGCGGATGCTCGCGATCCTCGCCCAGACCCCGCGCGCCCTGGCCGATCGCCAGGTGTCGATCGTCATCCGTTGCCAAACTGGGATGGTGGCAGGTCATGCAGGAAATGTCGCGGTTGCCGCTCAGGATTCGGTCAAACGCCAGGGCCTGTCCCAGACGGACCAACTTGAAGCGGACAGCCGGCGGATTGGGCATGGGCAACGATCCAGCTTCATCCGCCGCGATCAACGCGCGCACCGCGTCGACCAGACTGTCCGAGCTCAAATGATCGAAGGCCGGCCTCAGGTCTGGCTCGCCAGTCGGCGTCTCGTCCATGCACGCGCCCAGTGCGATCGGCAACAGCAGCGCGAGCGCCTATCCCTTGAAGCGCGCGCGCAACGCGCCTCGGGTCACGCCGCAGCGGGATGCACTGCGGCCGGCCATGACAGTCATCCTTGCCTCCTGAGTTGGATCGTGAGGATCTGATGGGTATACGCAGGAGACCGACGGCCGGCAAACCCGGGTGGATCCGATGACTGGTGCGTGCAGACTAGTGTTGTTCGAGCGGCGCTGCATCCCGCAGCGCGCGATGCGGACTCCTTGAAATAGCGCTGCTATGCCTGCGTCGCCGCGCCTTGCGCTGCGGGCGCAGCACGGCTTTCGGTGCGCACGTTACTTCGGCTACACAATACTAGCGCCGGCGATTGCCCCAATCTTTTAGGGGGACCAATGTCTGCATGTCCTGAAAAACTTCGATCTCGACGATCGGATGCACCACCCACGGCGTGACACGACCCTTGGTTCGCTTGCTACGCACCATGATCTGCTCCGGGTGCTCCTGGTCAAATAGCAGCCAGCCCCAAATTCGAACCATCACTCCTCGCCGCGCGATCTCATCTAACTTCGCGAGGTTCCATCCTGCTTGCCGCATCTGCGGTGTGACCGTAACCACGATCGCATCCGTGCGCGTCTCGGTTTGGTTTCTGGTCAACAAAAAGTGCCAGTCCTCCTGCTCGCCGCCTCTCCGGCCGCAGTTCGTGCTCGCCTTGTCCAGTAATCCGGCCGCGATAACCGGGAGCCTCCTGCGGTTGTCGACCATCAGAAAGCCGTCGACCGCCACCGGCGTGCCCTCGTAGGCGCGTACGGAATCGCGCTGCGCGGGCGTGAGAATCGCGTCCCAACTGAAGCGATCGACGCGATTGGCTGCGCGAGGCCAATCGAGCTTCCTGATCGCATCAAGCGTCACCCAGACCCAGCCGTAGGTGGGAATCGGATCAATCCGGTTCATCCGTCGTTGCAGATCCGCGTTTGTGCGGCCGCCCGCCGGACACACATCGGAGGCGTCCACCGAGATTGCGTGCTTGTTGAATCCGCGCGGCATGCGCTCGTACTCCGGTACCTGCGAATGCACGCCCAGCGGCGCGGCAAGAACGGAAATGCTGATCATTGTCAATAAGCGCGTCCGCATACTCCTGACTCCTCTTCACGGCCCGGTCTTGCCAGGCTCGTCCAGACTCCTCTGCCGCGACCGTCCCGCGTGCGCGTGTCGAAGTCGATAGTCATCTGGACCTATCCTACAGGTCGGATCCTGGTGTTTGTCATTGGTCGGATTTCTTACAGCCGAACACTGCAGAGGCATACGTACATACTGAACGAACTATCCGCCATCCACATCATCGGTGCGATCGATGCCGAGATCGACCGCACCGACATCACCCCAGCGCATTCAGCAGTGACAACGTGACTCGGACGGGGCCGCGCCGATACCCCGCGGTCAGATTGACGATCGATGTGGGATCACCGCGCACGGCGTTGTCCTCGATCAATGGGTGTGGGCGCAGATGGCGCAGGCGCGCGGCGGCCAGCCGTGAACACTGGCGTGGGTTGACGCGCGTTGCTTGCCATTGGGCATCTGGCCGACAAAAGCAGGCTCAGAAAAAGCCTGCTCGTCTTGCTGGCGATTGGGAGCGCACGGATCGGGTGGGACCTGCCAAGCGCAGCTGATCGCGTGTGGTACCGCGATTCCCGAAGCCGCACACTCCGCTTTGCGCCGGTGCTGGCCGGGACGCACGCAAGTGCTTGCACCACCATGACATTCCCGTTCCGCGCCGTCTGGCGCGCGGCTTCCATTCGGAAACCATAGTCGCGCGCCGTGCGCGTGCCCACTGGAGAGGTCTTCTTGTTCAACGACATCCGCTATGCGATTCGATCACTCGGCAAGGCGCCGGGTGCTGCGCTCATGGTGATTCTGTGCCTGGGCCTGGGTGTGGGCGCCAACACAACCATCTTCTCGTTCACTAACGCTCTCTTCCTTCGGCCGCTGCCCGTGCACGAGCCGGAGCGGCTGGTGCGCGTGCATTCGGGCTGGGGGACCGAGCAGTTCCGTTCCTCATCGTATCCGGAATTCCAGGCCGCACATGCGCTGAGCAGCGTGTTCGCCGGAGTGGCCGCGTATCGGAGCGCACGCATCAGCATTGGCCAGGGCGATGACGTATCGCTCGCGCAGGCCATGCTAGTGACCGCCCAGTATTTCGATCTGGTCGGTGTGCGGCCGCTGCACGGTCGTTTCATGAGCGCTTCCGATGACCGGGCCAACGATGCCGAGCCGGTTGTCGTGATCACGCACGCGTACTGGCAGGCGCGGATGGCGAGTGATCCAGCCGCGATCGGCCGCACCATTCAAGTGAGCGGGCGGCCATACACGATCATTGGCGTTGCGCCCGCGGCCTTTGCCGGCACTGAGCCGGACGAAGCCATTGCGGTCTGGCTTCCGTTAATGAGTTTTCGCCACGTCCTGGGCGCTGACGACCGGTTTCTCACCCAGAATGCCCATGGTTTCGGCGTCATCGCCCGGCTCCAGCCCGGTGTTCCCATCGAGCGGGCACAGGCAGCCGCCAGCAATGCCGCGCGCAATCTGGCCGTTGCGCACGGCGCAGAATGGGAATCCCTCCGCTTCACGGTGCTGCCAGCCGGCACGCTGGTGCAGCGGCGTGCCAACGGAGAAATCAGCACTGTCTTCGTGCTGCTCAACTCCGTGGTAGGGCTGGTCCTGCTGATCGCCTGCGCGAACGTGGCCAATATCCTGCTCGCCCGTGGGTTGGCGCGTCAACGTGAGATCGCCATCCGGCTCTCGCTGGGTGCCGGCCGCGTTCGGCTGATTCGGCAGCTGCTCGTAGAAAGCGTACTTCTCGGGTTGGGTGGCGGAGTGCTCGGGCTGCTGCTCGCGCTCTGGGGATCGGACCTGCTGCGCGCGTTTGATCTGCCCGCCGCCATCAACCCCGCGCCTGACCACAGAGTGCTGCTCTACACGCTGGCGGTTGCCCTGTTGACCGGGATCGTGTTCGGTGTGATGCCTGCGCTGCAGGCCACGCGCGTCACACTAACCGACACGCTGAAGCAGTCCTCCCGCACCGTGGCGCCCGCGCGATCCTGGCTGCGTAGTACATTGGTGACCTCGCAGATCTCGCTGTCCGTGTTGCTGCTCGTGCTGTCCGGATTGTTCCTGCGCGCGCTGCTCGAGTTGCGCACCGCGAACAGTGGTATCAACGAAAGTAATCTGCTGGCCGCCGCACTGGATTTGCGCACCTTGAATTTGAACGTGGAACAGGGCCGCGCCCTGGCCGATCGCATTCAGGAACGCATCGCCGGGCTGCCCGGCGTGCAGTCCGCCACGCTTTCCACCACAGTGCCGAGTGGCGGCAGGCACTGGTCGAGCAGCGTGACGCTGCCCGAACACGATGCGTTCCGCACGCGCGACGTTGGTCTCAGCTACAACTTGATCGGGACCGATTACCTGGCCACGCTCGACGTGCCGGTACTTCGCGGCCGGCCGCTTTCTCACAGCGACCGCGCGGGCGCCGCACCCGTGCTGCTCGTGAACCGCGCGTTCGTGCGCCAATACTTCCCTACCACCGAACCGCTGGGCAAACACGTTGTACTCGACAGCATAACCTGGGAGATCGTGGGCATAGTGGCCGATGTGCGCTACGAGTCCGCGGCCTACGACGCCGAGCCCATCCTGCTCATGAGCATCCACCAGTACTACGATCCCAGCCTCACGCTGCAGGTGCGTACACAGGGTCCGCCCGGCAGGCTCATCGCACCGATCCGCAGCGCGTTGAACGGACTGCACCCGGGGCTGGCTGCGGAGTACCGCACCTTCCAGCAGATCCGCTACGAGGCGCAATTCGCGCCGCGCATGGTCTCGACGTTGCTCAGCATCTTTGGCGCGCTGGCCTTGCTTCTCGCTTCGCTCGGCCTCTACGGTGTCACCGCCTACATCGTGACCCTGCGCACGCACGAGATCGGCGTGCGCATGGCCCTCGGCGCGCTGCCCCGCGGAGTGCTCCAGCTCATTGCCCGGGAGGGCGTCCGACTCGTGGCACTGGGCGCATCTATCGGACTCATCCTCGCCTTTGCGGCCGGCAGACTCTTCGCGTCTCAGCTGTATGGTGTGAGTCCATTCGATTCATTGATCGTAACTGCCGTGGTGGTTTTGATGGGCAGTGTGACGCTGGTGGCCTGCCTGATTCCCGGACGACGTGCCGCGCGCGTGGATCCGATGGTCGCGCTGCGCGTGGATTGAGGGCCGCACTGGATTTGCGAGGCTGCTCGTGGTTTGGACAGTGCTCGTGATGCCGAGGCCGGGACTCGAACCCGGACGGCCCTCTCGGGCCCGCGGATTTTAAGTCCGCTGCGTCTGCCGATTCCGCCACCCCGGCAATGCAGCTACGAATCTAGCGGCGCGGCGAGGCGCGCTCAACGCTGGCGGCGGCGCGCAGGGCAGCAATGTTCTGCGCCACGGCGGACTGCGCGTTGAACACGGCAGCGCCGGCTACCAGCACAGTGGCGCCCGCCGCCACGACCTCCGCCGCCGTTTCACGAGTGATGCCACCATCCACTTCCAGCTCCACGCCCCACAAATTGCGCTCGTCCAACTGGGCGCGCACCGCGGCAATTCTCTCAGCGCTGGTCGGAATGTAGCGCTGGCCGCCGAACCCCGGATTGACGCTCATCACCAACACCACATCGATGAAGGGCAGAATGTCGACCAGCGTACTGACCGATGTGGCAGGATTGAGTGAAACACCCGGCTTGGCGCCGCGCTCGCGAATACTCTCAATGGTGCGATGCAGATGCCGTGCAGCTTCCACGTGTACGGTCAAGTAGTCCGCGCCCGCATCGATGAAGGCATTCGTGAAATGCTCCGGCTTTTCAATCATGAGATGTACGTCGAGCGGCAGTTTGGTCACGCGGCGCAGGGCTGCCACTACGGGCACGCCGATCGTGATGTTGGGCACGAAGTGACCATCCATCACATCCACGTGGATCCAGTCCGCGCCCGCCGCTTCCGCTTCCTGCACGGCATCACCCAGGCGCGCGAAATCGGCGGAGAGAATCGATGGCGCGATCTTGACCGTCATTCGATATCTCTCTTCCCCGTAACGTCCTCTCTTCCCCTTTTCCCTTCTTCCCGGTTTTCCAGCACGTGCACACCATTGGTAT
>JBOHRF010000310.1:0-6206 GCA_050732575.1 Longimicrobiales bacterium | reverse complement strand
AATCCGGACTCCATGGCCTTGCTGTACACGTACGGACCGCCCCAAATGCGTCCGCTCGCGTCGGCGCCGCCAGCATTCATTGCGGTGGCCAGCGACGACGCCGCGCGATCGTGACCCGGCTGGAGCGCGGTACCGCCACTGTGGGTGTGCTGGCGGCGCCCTTTCAGATCTCGCGGCCGGCCATCTCGAAACACCTGGATGTGCTGGAGCACGCGGGTTTGATCCGGCGCGTGCGTGTGGGCCGCGAAAGCCGCTGCCGGTTGAATGCTGCGGCACTGAAGCCGGTCGACACCTGGGTGAGCCGGTACCGCCGGCACTGGACCGAGCGCCTGGATGCGCTCGTCGAATATCTCGAAAACGAGGAGAGCACATCATGAGCATCGCCACCAGCAAGGAAGTGCGCGTCACGCGCAAGGTACGCGTATCGCCGGACCGTCTTTTTCGCGCGTTCACCACGCCTGCGGATCTGCAGCGCTGGTATGCGCCCGAGGGCATGACCGTACCCAGCGCTGAGCTGGATGCGCGCGTGGGCGGCCGCTTTCGCATCGAGATGAAGGCGCCCGATGGCATGATTCACACGGCCTATGGCGTGATCACCGAACTCTCGCCACCGCATCGTCTCAGTCACACGTGGAACTGGGAGAACCACATGGACGGCGAGGAAGGCGAGACCGTGGTGACTGTGGAGATCCGTCCGGATGGTGAGTATAGCGAAGTGACGCTGACGCACACCGGCTTTGCCTCGGATTCCGGGGCGGCCAATCACGAGAAGGGGTGGATCAGCATCATGGACCGACTGGTGAAGGAGTACGCGAAGTAAGCGTCAGTCCTGATCGGACCTGTTGCGGCGCGGGAAGTGGACTTCGTGCGCAAGTGGCGTGCGCGGTTCACTTCTCCGCCCATGTGATCACATTCGTTTTGTCCGACGATTCCATCCGCTCATCCCTCTCCTCCTGGGCGCCCATCTTCTAATGCGTGAATGGCTCCACGCGCCGCGTCGCGCGCGTCCACCATGTGTTGGCCAGCACGCAGCGTTGCCCGCGCGTCAACGCACCGCCCCGCCTCAACGGTGCCTTCGGTAGGGTGCAACCATTCGATGCGCGCCCGCCGGCTCTTGCGCTCCGGCCCGGTCGGCTGCCATGTTCTTCCCCGGAACATTTCTGGGGAGCTGCGATGTCTGATCTGCCACTGCTGCAGGGCACGCTCGATGTGCTCGTGCTCAAGACGCTGAACTGGGGACCGCGGCACGGCTACGCGATTGCGCGCTGGATCCGTGAGACCACCGAAAACGAGTTGAAGGTGGAGGACCGCGCGCTGTACGTGTCGCTGCATCGCATGGAGCAGCAGGGCTGGATCGAATCCGAGTGGGGATTTTCCGAGAACAACCGCAAGGCGAAGTATTACAAACTGACGCGTTCGGGCCGGCGCGAGCTGCGCGAGCGGTCGGACAGCTGGACGCGCTACGCGCAAGCCGTATCCAGGGTGCTGCGGACGGTATAGCGGAGGTCACATGGGATTCCGTCGTTTTTTCTCGCTGCCCGCCAGTGAGCGCACGGTCACACGCGATATCGATGATGAGGTGACGTTCCACATCGAGAGCCGCGTGGAGGAACTGGTGCGCGCGGGCAACGCATCAGCGGATGCGCGCGCGCAGGCGCTACGCGAGTTTGGCGATATCGGCGAGGCGCGCAGCGAGCTGGCCGGAATCGACCGGCTGACGGTGCGCAAGCGCCGGCGCAGCGACCGGCTCGATGCGCTCCGTCAGGACTTGCGCCTGGCGGCACGCACGATCGGACGCGAGCCAGTGTTCACGGTCACGGTCGTATTGACGCTCGGGCTCGGCATCGGGGTAAACGCGGTGATGTTCGGCATCACGGACCGTTTAATGTTCCGCCCGCCGCCGCACATCACCAACCATGCAGCCGTGAAGCGCGTGTCCTTCAATCGGGGCGGCGGCGACCGCTTCCGCAGCGAATCAGCGACGCACCACATGCGCTACCAGGCGCTGCGCGCAGGTGTGCGCGGGTTTGCCAGTGCAGGCGCGTACTTCGCGACCGATGCGTCGCTGGGCACGGGCCTGGATGCGCGGCGTGTACGCGTAATGCTCGCGACCGCGAGCTACTTCACCACGCTGGGCGTACGCGCCCAGCTCGGCCGCTTCTACGATGAATCGGAAGACCGCCCGGGCGATGCGCGTACTGTGATCGTGTTGAGTCACCGGTTCTGGCAGGCGAATTACGCCGGCCAGAAGGCCGTGCTGGGCCGCACCGTACAGATAGGCCGCCGCACGTACACGGTCATTGGTGTGGCGCCGCGCGGCTTCACGGGCATCGACCTCGTGCCCATTGATGTCTTCGTTCCCCTTTCCGCCGCGGCTTCCGACCTGATCGATGCAGACTGGCGCACCTCGCCGCGCATGTTCTGGCTCAACATCGTGGCCCGCATTGCGCCCAATGCCAGCGAAACGCAGGTCGCGGACCAGGCCACCACGGTGGCGCGCGCGAGTGATGAAGAATTCGCGCAGGATGCCCAGGCGAGGGTGACGTTGCAGCCTGTAATGGTGGGAAGAAGCAGAGTCAACGCGCGGGTCAGTGTGCCGGCGACGGGCGAGATCGCGCTCTGGCTGTCCGGAGTGTCGCTCATCGTGCTGCTGATTGCGGGCGCCAATGTCGTGAACATCCTGCTGGCCCGCGCGACGCGCCGGCAGCGCGAGATCGGCATCAGGCTGGCGCTGGGCGTGGGCCGCGCGCGGCTGTTCGTACACTACCTGGTGGAGACCCTGGCGCTGACCACACTGGGCGGCGCGCTCGGCCTCATGCTCGTTTCGCTGCTGGGCAACGTGGCGCGACCGATTCTGCTGCCCGACGTGGACTGGAGCGCCGCTCCCATCGACACCAGAGTCCTCGCCTACACCGCGGCACTGGTGATCGCGACCGGTCTGCTGGCCAGCATAGCGCCTGCAATACAGGCGCTGCGCACGAACGTGATCAGCACGCTGAAGCTTGGATTGCGCGCCGGCACAACGGGCAGCGGCAGATTGCGCACGAGCCTGATCGCCGCGCAGGCGATGTTCTCGGTGCTGCTGCTCATGGTCGCGAGCCTGTTCGTGAAGAGCCTGCTCAACGTGCGCGGTCTGGACAAGGGCTTTGATGCCGAGCGTGTGTTCGCGGTGAGCTGGGACAACGCGGTGCTGCAGTGGAAACCACGCGAAACTGATGGCTTCTATCAGGAAGCCGCCGCACGCGTGCGCCAGCTGCCCGCCGTGGAGGACGCGGCCGTAGCCGTGACCACGCCCTTCTGGAGCAGCATCGCGACGGGCCTGCGCGCGGATGGCTGGGACTCCGTGCCGCGCGTGCGCGGCCGACTGCCCAGCTACAACGCCGTTGCTCCCGAGTACTTTGCCACGATGGGCACTCGCCTCCTGCGCGGGCGCGGCATCCTGGCCAGCGATCAGAAAGGCAGCGAGCGCGTCGCCGTGGTGAACGAAACGATGGAGCGCACGCTGTGGTCCCAGACCGGCGCGATCGGCAAGTGCCTGTACGTCGACGATGACAGCGCAAGCGCGCCCTGCACGCGCGTCGTGGGCGTCGCGCGGGATGTCCTGTGGAACGACCTGCGCGAGACCGAGATGCAGTACTACCTGCCCCTGCCCCAGCGCGAGGTGCCGTTCCGCACGCTCTTCGTCCGCGTGCGCGGCGATCCCGCCAGCGCCATGGAGCAGGTGCGCCAGAACGTGCAGGTCATGCGCGCCAACCTGCCCGTAGCCGACGCGCGCCTGTTGCGCGACTTGATGGACACCGATGTGCGCCCCTGGCGACTCGGGGCAACCTTGTTCTCAGGATTCGGGATCCTGGCCTTGCTGCTCGCTGCGATTGGACTATACGGGGTGATCGCCTACGATGTGACTCGGCGCAAACAAGAAATGTCCGTGCGCATTGCACTCGGAGCGCGCGCGCGAGATGTGCTGGGCGCAGTGGTCGGCAGTGCCTCGCGAGTGGTGCTGGGCGGTACCGTGCTTGGTGTGCTGGCCGTGCTCTTTGCCGCGCCACGCATCGGGCCGCTGTTGTTTGATGTTTCGCCGCGCGATCCCACCCTACTGGCGCTGGTCGTAGGGACATTGCTGGCTGTCGGAATCCTGGCCGCCGCAATGCCGGTGGTACGCGCGCTCAGGATCGATCCCATTGGTGCCCTCAAGGAGGAGTAGCACTGTCCCGACTGTACATGGCATTGCCCCACTCGTAGCCCACATTCACGCGGGATCGTCGCAGCGGCGTCTGACCGCAGTGAGTCGCGCCGTGCGTCGAACTCGCGGCCGCCTGAGCGCAGCGGTGTCTGAGTCGCGGCGGCCCCGAGCTGAGGCGCGCGTCAAAGTCGGCCGTCCTGAGTCGCGGCGCGCGCCAAAGATCGCAATCGCTGCAGCGGCGGACGGCATTTGAGATATCGGCTACCCTCTGAGATACCAACATCTCAGTCGGTCCAATGCGCGGACGGCGATCGGGATATTGATGACCCCAGGCGAGCACAACTCCGCACTGACGCGCGTCACACAAATCGTTTGGGATGTTGATGCCTCTCTCCGACGATATCCTCATCGAAAAGCTCGCCGCCGGACAGCTGGGGCTGGTCACGCGCGCATAACTCCGCGAGCGCGGCGTCACTGCTTGCGCGATTGCCCGTCGTGTGCGGGGAAAGCAGCTGCGGCCGCTGCATCGCGGCGTCTATCGCGTAGGCCGCTGGCGGTGCCGCACGCGCGCGAGCTGGCAGCCGTGTTCGCCTGCGGACGGCAGGCCGTGATCAGCCACAGAAGCGCCGGCTGGCTCTGGAAGGTTGCGTCGCTCTTGCCCGCAAGTTCTGCGTAGTCCGGCGCGGCGGGCGCATTCGGCGCGGGTGCCGTCTTTGGCAGGGCGTCGAGCTGCAGATGGCGATCCCGCCGGCTGCCGCGGAGCGCCTGGCCGCGCGCGCCCGACAGCTGGTAGGACGCACCGGCTGCGGACTGTGTGGTGTCGAGACCATTCGTGAAGCACTGCGACCGGTTCGTCCCGCCACCACACAATCGCAGATCGACATCGAAGCAATGTGGCGCGTGGAAGCGGCGCTGAGCGCGCGCCAGCAGTTGAACCAGGCGACCGGTTCCATACACGCGGCCGCGTGGGCCACACGTGCTGGCGAAATAGAAGTAGTGCGCGAAGATGTGGCCGCCACAACGCGCTGGACAAGGTGCTGGGCGCGCTGGCGCACGCCGGCAGAATGCATGGTCACTGGACAGGGCGCGCGGCCCGACGCGCCGCTCGCCATTGCTCGACTACCGACAGCAGCTCGACCCAGTTCTGGATGTAGTCATGATCGAGTTCCTGTCCACGGATCCTGAGCATGGCCGCGACATCCTCGATCTGACGTTGCGATTCGCTCAGTTTCGCCCACTCCAGCTTGGCAATTATGATGTCTTCCGCAGTCGCAACGGCGAGTCTCATGCCCTGGAAGTCGACAAACTCGCGGCGCTCGAATTCCTGTCGGCTGAAGGCGCGTGATTTTCGTATGATGAGATCGATTTTCCAGCCCGTGGCCAGGTCGATGATATTGAACTGTCCCTCATTTCGTTGTGCTTCCAGCGCGGTCTCCAGATCTGCGTAGTACTCTGAGCGCGGCAACTGCGCAACCAGAGTGCGAATCTGATCCGGTGTCGGTGCCACCACGAGGTCGATGTCCTGCGTCGCACGCGGTGCACCGTGGTAGGAGCTGGCGAAGGAGCCCGTCAACATGTACGGGATGCCGGCCTGGTCGAGGCAGGCGATGATGTGCCGGAAGACGTCCACCGTCGTCACTGCAGCGGCGGTGGTAGTGGCCCGTCTGGAAAAGCGTAGCGCAACAGTTCGCGCCGGCAGTCCGCTTCCGACCATTCGGGGTGCTGCGTGCGCAAGCGCGCCAGCGCAAGTTCACGCGCGGTAGCGCTCATCTCCAGGGCCAGTGCGAGCCGCTCTACGCCAGTCAGATTCTGGTGAATACGCGCTTGAAGCGCGCCGGCCTCGGTTTTTGTATCGCGCACGGCTGCCTTTTCGGACGCCCATATTACATCTGGAAGTTAGTGTCCCGTCCCGAAAATTGCTTGCGCACCGAGAGGGCCGATGCGCCCGCAGGGCAAGGCGCGACGACGGAGGCATAGCAGCGCTATTTCGAGGAGGAGCAACGCAGCCATGCCGGATGCAGCG
>JBOHRF010000309.1:0-6209 GCA_050732575.1 Longimicrobiales bacterium | reverse complement strand
CCTTCGAAGCAACACCCCTTGACCCAAAGACCGGGCAACCCGATCATCCGATTCAGCAACGTCGTCACGCGCACCGGTACGCTCTCCAGGTTGATGGCCGTTCTCGGAAGGAACTGCCTTATCATACCTGTCGGACTGCCGGTGCGCTCTTTTCTGCTCGCTATCCCTGTCGCAGTTTACCTTCGGACCTCGGTGCGCAGCTACACTCGTATTAGGAGAACCACTTAAAGGGCGCGAGCGATGCTGGAAACTGTTGCATCCGAGATATTGAGGAAACGCGCGACTGCAGCACCCCGGTATCCAAAGGCCTGCGCGCGTTTGACTGATATCTTACGAATCTCAGCCAGGACACGCCCGCGGGCGTGACTGGTTACATAATCCAGTTCCAGGCCTGGTGCGACTTCATGGATCACACGTAGCACGAGATCGCGCAGGTCGGGCCGCGCCTGGTTGGTAATTGATGGTCGCGGTGGCCGGCCAAGGCTGGAATGCCAATAGTCATTTCCAGCAGCAACGTTGGGAGATACCGGATGGGGGACGTCAGGCCCCAATCGTTTGCAATGGTCCCACCAGTCTGCGTACGCCGAGTAGTTTGCGCGCAGCTCGGCGAGGGGCATGTTGTGGCGGGAGCCGAACAGCTCCAGCATGCTGGTCACATGCGGCAGATCGGCAGAAGCGACGGAGTCTGGTGAAGTTGTGGAATAGACGTGCTGTGAGCTCCACCAATAGTCATCGGGATGCGAGCACAACCGCGCCTTGACCGGGTTGCGATGCACGTACACGATGGCATTGCGCAAGTGCCGGGGGCTTCGACACTGCCGATCTCTGAATCGCCGCTCAAAAACGTAACCTCGCCGATTACGCACGCGTTGGACGCGCAGTGCGATACTTCGACAGACCGGCTGCATCAAGCGCCAGAGCGGGTCCGTGCCTTGTTGCACAATGATGTGCAGGTGATTGTGCATCACGATATACGCGAAGATCACTGCGTCCGTCTTGCGCTGTGCTGCTGCCAAAATTCCCAGGATGTCGGTTCTCATCGCATCGTCGAACCAACGATTCCCACCCATGGTGCGCGCCACGAGGTGGAATGGTGCGCCTGGCAAGTACGATCGTTTGCGTCGTGACATGGACGCGAAGATACACCCCAATCAGGGGCGATCCGATAGCGGATTGGGCCGCAAACTCGGAAGTGAAAGACGGTCCGCTAAACCCGCTCCAAAAACGCCGTTATGGTCGCGTACACCAGTTCGAGATCGGCTTCCGAGATGCAATAGGGTGGCAGGATATAGACGACGTTCCCCAGCGGCCGGATCAGCACGCCCTGTTGTAGAGCATACTGGCGCAGCTCGAGGCCGAGAGGGTGGAGATAATCGGTCGTGCTGCCGGCGTCGAACGCTGCGATGGTGCCCACGACGCGCGGTGACAACACGAGCGGGTGTGTGCTGAGTTTGCTCAGGTGACGATGGTGTGCGCTCTCGATGCTTCGCCTGCGCTGCGCCGAGTGATCGTCCAGCAGGGCAAGGCTGGCACACGCCGCCGCACACGAGATGGGATTGGCCGTGAAGGAATGGCCGTGAAAGAAGGCGCGGCCCGGATCATCACTCAGGAAAGCGCGGAAGATCTCATCCGATGTGACGGTCGCACCCAGGGGCAGAAAACCACCTGTGAGGCCCTTGGACAGGCAGATAATGTCGGGCACGACATCGGCCGCCAGCGAAGCGAAGAGCGGTCCCGTGCGACCAAACCCGGTCAACACTTCATCGGCGATGAGCAGCACACGGTGGGTGCGCGCGATGCGCTGGATCTCTTGCAGTGAATCGGCGGACCAGGGACGCATGCCGCCCGCACCCAGCAGCAGCGGCTCGACAATGATGGCGGCCAGCTCGCGACCGCGCGTTTCGATCAGGTCCTGAAACGCGGCCACCACATCTTCTGTGGATGGATCGGGCAAACGCGCCACCTGAAACAGGTGCGCCTCGAACGGCCGCGTGAACAGGCCACGGCTACTCGCGCTCATGGCGCCAAACGTGTCACCGTGATAGCCGTTGTGCAGCGCGGCGATCAGATTCTTCGGCTGACCGCGCAAGGCCCAGTACTGGATGGCCATTTTGAGCGCGACCTCGACCGCGGTCGAGCCGTTGTCGGAAAGGAAGACGCGTTCCAGCGGCGGAGACAATCGATGGCAGAGCGCCTGGGCCAGGCGGGCGGCGGGCTCGTGCGTGAAGCCAGCAAAAATGACCTGATCCAGCGTGGTCGCTTGTTCGGCAATGGCCGAAGCAATGGCGGGCTCACAATGCCCATGCAGGATGACCCACCATGACGAGATGGCATCGATGATGGCACGCCCGTTCACATCGTAGAGCGAGGCGCCCTGAGCGCGCTCGATGGGCACAGGCGGAGGGCTGCTGCCGTGCTGCGTGTATGGATGCCAAACGTGCTTGCCATCGAAGGGAAGCCAATCGGGCTGTGTCACGTGTCCTGCCGCATTGTGGCCAGCGCATGCACCAGTCGATCGATGTGCGCTTCCGTGTGTGCCGCACTGAGACTGATGCGCAGGCGCGCCGTGCCTTCTGGCACTGTGGGCGGACGCACAGCGGCGACCAGCAGTCCTTGTTCGAGCAGACGATGGCCAGCGCGCACAACGGCAGCGGCGCTGCCCAGCACGATGGGCACGATGTGTCCCGCCAGATTTGCGGGCAGCGTGTAGCCCTGCGCGCTGAGACCCTGCTGCAACCGCGCGGCATGAGTGAACAGGCGATGGCGTCGCCACTGCTCGCTGGCTGCCAACTCGATGGCAGTCCGCACGGCCGCACACCAGGCGGGCGGCAGTCCGGTACTGAACACAAACGACCGGCAGCGATTCACCAGGAAATCGCGCAGCACGGTTGAACCGGCCAGGAACGAGCCGGCCAGACCATACGCCTTGCCCAGTGTGCCCAGCACGACGTGGATCCGCTCATTTTGTTGTGCCTGGACGGCCGCGCCTGCGCCACCTACACCCAATACGCCGCCTCCATGCGCGTCATCCAGATAGATCCAGGCATCGTGCGTTTCTGCGAGCGCAGTCAGTTCCGCCAGCGGAAACAGGTCGCCATCCATGGAATAGACGCTTTCTACGACGATCAGTCGCCGGCGGAAGCGAGCGCCGTCGGATTGCAAGAGTTGCTCGAGCGCGGAGAGATCGGCATGCGGGAAAACGCGAACGGTAGCGCGTGCCAGCCGGCAACCATCGATAATGGATGCATGATTGAGCTGATCCGAGTAGATCACGTCGTCCGGTCCCGCCAATGCGGGCAGGACACCTACATTGGCGGAGTAGCCGCAGTTCATGAGCAACGCGGCTTGGCAGCCTTTGTGCTGCGCAATCAGCCGCTCCACTTCCTCATGCGTGCGGTAGTTGCCTGACAGATTGCGGGACGCCGTGGCGCCCGCGCTTTCCGCATCGTCGCCGGACAGGGCCGCGCGGAGTCGCGGATCGGTGGCCAGGCCGAGATAATCATTGCTGGCAAAGTCAATGGCAGCGCGACCATCGACCTGGATCTCCATGCCTGCGCGCCGATCGATGCGGCGCAGCTGACGACGGAGCCCCAGCGTCTCCAGCGACTGCAGCTCCCGGGCGAGCACGGCATCCATGCCCCCCTCGCGCTTTGTGTGATTCTCCATCACCTTCACGGTAATGGGATCCGTCCGGAGGAAACATGCAGTCTGATTGGCTGGCACTGGCCGATAGTGCGCTGGCGGGTGAGCGCATGGCTCGGAATCAATGTCATGATGTACTGAATGCTCCTGATGAAGTGTTGCTGGACCAGTTGGCAGCGGCCTTTCGTGTGCGCCGCCATTTCTGGGGCAACCGCGTGCGCCTGCATTTCCTGCTCAACGCACAGAGCGGCCTCTGCTCGGAAGATTGCCACTACTGCTCTCAGTCGTCGGTATCGAGCGCAGAGATCGAGAAATACCCACTGCTGGCCAGGACCAGAATCCTCGAGGCGGCCGGCCGTGCCGCGCAACTGAAGGCCGGCACATTCTGCCTGGTGATCTCCGGACGGTCGCCCGGCCAACGTGTCTTCGAAAAAGTGCTGGACGCGGTGCGCGCCATCCGCGAGACCTACGATCTCAAGGTGTGCACGTGTCTCGGCTTGCTCGATGAAACGCAGGCCAAAGCTCTGCGTGATTCCGGGGTCACGCAAGTCAATCACAACCTCAATACATCGGAGAACTACTCACCATCGATTGTCACCACGCACACATTCGCCGACCGCCGCCGCACGGTGGAAGCGGTCAAAGCAGCCGGTCTCAAGACCTGCTCGGGCGGCATATTGGGCATGGGTGAGAGCGATGATGACATCATCGATCTGGCGCTGGCCCTGCGCGAGCTGGAAGTGCGCTCGGTGCCGGTCAACTTTCTCATCCCGATTCCAGGCACTCCGTTTGCCGATCGCCGCCAACTCACACCCACGCGGTGTCTGCGCATCCTCTGTCTCTATCGATTCCTGCTGCCCAGTCAGGAAATCCGGATAGCGGGCGGCCGTGAAGTACAGCTGCGCGCGCTGCAACCCCTCGGCCTCTATCCCGCTAACTCGATCTTCATTGGCGATTACCTCACCACAGCGGGCCAGCCACCGGTGCAGGACTATCGGATGATCCGCGACCTCGGCTTCGTGCTGGAAACGCCGGATGGTGCGCCGCTGCCCATCGGACCAGAAGAACCCCTCGAGCCGCCGGCGCCCAGCCGGCTGCCCCTCATCACCGTGTAGTCGTGAAGCGACATCGCATCCTGGTTCTCGGCACGGACACGGGCGTGGGCAAGACCTGGGTCACCTGCGCACTTGCCCGCACGCTGCGGCAGCACGGACACGCTGTGGTTGGCATCAAACCGGTGGAAACGGGCTGTAGCGCAGAGACCCTGCCTACCGAGGATGGTGTTTTGATCGCAAACGCCACGGGCCAGACCGAGCCGCGTGTTGCGCTGCGCCGTTTCGAGCCACCCCTCGCCCCTATCCTGGCCGCAGGCGAGGATGAGGCCACACTGCAGCTCGATGCGTTGCTCACTGAAATCACACGCTACGAAACGAGCGCTGACGTGTTGTTGCTGGAAGGTGTGGGCGGTTTGCTCTCGCCGGTAACCTGGACCTGGAACATGACGCACCTGGCGCGCACGCTCGACTGCCGTGTCGTGCTGGTCGGCCTCGACCGGCTCGGCATCGTGAACCATGTGCTGTTGTCCGTACGCGAGCTGGAACGCTGCCAGCTGGACCTGGCCGCCGTCGTACTGAATGCTCCCGCCACGACCGACGCTTCTACCGGGCGCAACACGTACGCGATTCAAAAATCGACGGGTTACTCGCAGGTAATTGACATGCCCCGCAACCAGCGCGACTTCCCGATCGGCATCCGCACACTCGGGCTGGAAACACCAGAGCAGTCGCAAAGGAGTTCTCGCCCTCGTCTGCGGCCCATCACATCTTGAGCGCATGACGGAGCTCACAACTAAACTCGCCGGCGCGCTGGCCGACCGTTACCGCATCGAGCGCGTGCTCGGCCAGGGTGGCATGGCCACCGTCTACCTTGCCCATGATCTGCGTCACGAACGGCCAGTCGCGCTCAAGCTGCTGCGCCCCGAACTGGGTGCCGTGCTCGGAGTCGATCGTTTTCTCTCTGAGATCCGCGTAACCGCCAACTTGCAACATCCGCACATCCTGCCCCTGTTCGACTCAGGTGATGTGCAGGGTCTGGTCTTCTACGTCATGCCGTTTGTGGCCGGCGATACATTGCGAGTGCGACTCGAGCGCGAGAAGCAGCTCTCCATCGATGAATCAATTGCCATTACAACGGCCGTGGCCAGTGCGCTGGATTATGCGCACCGCCGCGGTGTGATTCACCGCGACATCAAGCCAGAGAACATTCTCTTCCAGGATGGTCAGGCGGTAGTCGCTGATTTCGGCATCGCACTGGCTGTGCAGCAGGCGGGCGGTAACCGCCTGACCGAAACCGGATTGTCCCTGGGCACGCCGCAGTACATGAGTCCCGAGCAGGCGACCGGTGATCGTGTGCTCGATGCACGCAGTGACATCTACTCACTCGGCTGTGTGTTCTACGAGATGCTGGCAGGCGAGCCGCCGCACACAGGCGCGACCGTGCAGGCCGTGATCGCACGCGTGATCGCGGACCCGCCTCGCCCGCTCCGTGCCCAGCGCGCGACCGTGCCG
>JBOHRF010000308.1:0-6227 GCA_050732575.1 Longimicrobiales bacterium | reverse complement strand
GTTGACGGTACTTGTTCGATGTCCGTCACGACCTGTTGTAAACCTGAGTTCCTTACGACTTATTCGGCGATTTCCTGCTGAGGATGAGCCGAACATACCCACGCAGTTCTGAATCTTTGATTGTTCCGCGCGAATCAATTTCATCAAGCCGCTTTCTCCCGTCTTCACCCATCTCTGACAGATGCCTGATTGACTCCTGCACGAGGAAAAACGGCGCCTTCTGCGACTCCACAACCCCAGTAAGGTATTCGAGTGCCTGACCACGGTCCCCCAGCCGTGCGATTGCTCCTAACGCCGATCCACGCACGCCTACTTCCTCGGCGTGTTCAACGACGTAGCGAAGCCGGGAAAAGCTGCCAGCGTAGGGCTTCCGCGCTCCCGGTGCGGCCCCCATCTGGAGAAGCGCCATTGCGTCTGCTGATGCCTTGGTGTCCTCGACGTTCGCTCGTGCGCGCATCGCTACTCCTACTAAAGCGTCGCCGATTGAGTCGAGCGTTGGCCGCGCCACGTCCAGTTTCTTCTGCTGCATCACCCCCACGAGTTCCGAGAAAGCGATACCACGGTCCGATGGGGTGTGAGCATTGAATACTCGCTCTACGAGTACCCTCGCACTCACGGTGTGCTGCTGTTGAGCAGCAAGATGCTCTAGCGGCAACATCGCGAGTAGCATTCCGATTCCAATTCCCCGCGTCATGGTATTCTCACCTTGATTGGGACTATCCGGAACTCGTTGAAGTTTGAGAGGAAAAAGTAGATATGAAACGACCTCTCCGGCCAATCGTGGACCTTCCCACCGGCTCTGGCGATTCTAGCTTGAACTTCGTCATGTCGCGAGTTCACGCGACTGTCTACGTCTTGTTGGGACAACGCAGTGATATCTTCGATAAGGGCATTGAGATTGTTCTCGGCCTTCTCGGCCTCCTCCCTGCTGAAGTCCACGTGTTTGTCCTCGTGGTACCAAAGAGCTTCCAGGAATGCCCCAAACTGAGACCCGGGGAACCCGCAGCTGGTATTGAAATCTGCCGTCGAGATATAGACAGACGACGTGACGGGGAAGTAAGTACCAGCCCCCCGCGCGCGGCACTGCAGGCCCTGCGCAGAGTCGGCCGGCAGAGTATTGGTGTCCAAACCCCTAAAATGCCGAAGTATTTGGGAATGAGCGTTGTACTCGTACTTGGCCTTTTTCACGTACCAAATTCCGGTGTTCGGTCCGGAGCCCTGTGCAGTTTCGTGTAACCCGGCCACGTAGGTGAGACAGCCTGGTTTTGAGTACGCCCAACCCCATACGCCATTGACCGCACTAGTGAAGCATTCTGCGCCGTCACGGTAGCCGGAGTTGAGATCAAACGTCATTGTCCGTGCCGTCACGCCGAACGACGTTTCGGCAGTCTTCGTTCGGCCCAGAATACCTTCTCCGACGCGCAACAGGGCTTGGACTGTTACGGTGCCTGGATGAACAGCGGTTCCTTTCCACTCCGACCCCCCAAAGTAACTGGGGCGGAAGTTAAGGAAATCGGGAGCGAACTCCCAAAAGTCAATTTCCGCGCCCGACGGAGACAGGGATGCGGTGCAGGTGATTGTGTCACCCCGCATTACGGTCGGTGACGAACACCAAACAGAAACCTCGAGTTCAGGCGGCTCCTCTGGTGGTGGAGGTGGCGGCGGAGGCAGAATACCAGCTCCGCAGCAACCATCACCCGGCGGCGGTGGTGGAGGCGGAATTACGATGATAATGGGCGGCGGCGGTGGCGGTGGCGGTGCCACGACGATGATCGGAGGCAGGTCCACTGGCTCATCCCAGCACTCCTGAACCCAATCGCCCACCCAATCGTCCCAAAACCACTCGCATCTGCACTGGAACGCTTCAGGTGGACACCCGCCTCCCAGCTCATCTTGTGCCTGGTCTTGTAGCTCGTCAGCAAGGCTTCCCGTCGCTGCAGAGACAAGCTGGTGGGTTCGCACGAGTTTGCGGACAGTCCAAGAGCAATTAGGCCCCGCTCCAGACCGACATCAGTCGCAGGTACCCGGCAGTACGCCATCCACAGAACCGTTTCACCATCCTTCGCCGCAACACTGAATCTCCCTCTCTTGATCGTCGTCGTGTCACGATTGGTCTTTGCCTTCTTCGGAACCTCTGCGTTCTTGAACTTTATCGGGATCCGGTAGTACCGGTACATCCCGTCCGGTTGCCGTTGACTCGCGGTGCAGAAGAACGTCCAGCTGCCTTTGTCATCACTCGACTGCACTGCAAACTGCGTGTCGGCGAGTCCGCTCGGAGTGTCCTCTACGCACCCAGCGCTGATGTCAGTTCTCAAAAGGTAGGGACACCCTGAGAGGGTTTTTCTCAAAACCTTTCCCCACCTGATTCCGGGTTTTTCTCAAAACTTTCCCCACCCCAGTCGCGTGAGCCACTCTCGCTCCTGAAGCCGCCCATGGCGGGCGGACAGGAGGGAGCGATGACGTACCGGGAGGTCACGATGATCGAGGTGAAGGAGATTCTGCGTCTGTGGTTGGCCGGCGTTCCTAAGCAGCGTATTTCGGGGATGCTGGGTGTCGACCGCAAGACGATTCGTCGCTACATCGCGCTCGCCGCGGCGCAGGGCTTGGAGCCGTCGCAAGGCGTGGCCGGTCTGACCGAAGAGCGGCTGGTGTCGATTCTGCTGGCTCTGAAGACCGGCACGGGGCGGCCGCACGGGGAAGGCTGGGAGCTGTGCGCGGCGACGCGAATTCATCAATGACAAGATCCGGAGCAAGGTCAAGCTCTCGAAGATCCGCTCGCTGCTCGTGCGCGAGGGTGTACGCGTTCCGTACGCGACGCTGCATCGCTTCGCAGTATCCGAGCTGGGCTTTGGTCAACGAGCGACGACCATTCCCGTTGCCGATGGCGAGGGCGGTCGCGAGCTGCAGCTCGACACAGGGTGGGTCGGTTCGCTGGAGCCTGATCTCTTCGGCAAGCGCCGCCGCTTCCGTGCCTGGATCTTCACGCCCGTCCTCTCGCGCTTTCGCTTCGTGTGGCCGGTATTCCAGGAGACCACTGCGTCGGCCATCGAAGCGTGCGAGGAAGCCTGGGACTTCTATGGCGGCATCTTCCATGTGCTGATCCCCGATAACACCAGAGCGATCGTCACGCAGGCTGACCCGCTCGGTGCACGCATCACTCCCGCGTTTCTCGAGTATGCGCAAGCGCGCGCGTTTCACATCGATCCGGCACGCGCACGGAGTCCACGAGACAAGGCACGCGTCGAGCGCGCAGTGCCGAGCGTACGCGACGACTGCTTCGGCGGTGAGGTGCTGCAGGGGATCGAAGATACGCGTCGCCGCGCCCGGCACTGGTGTCTCGAGGAGTACGGCATGCGCCGGCACTCCACCACGCGCCGATATCCGCTCGAACATTTCCAGGCAGAAGAGAAAGCGCATCTGCTCCCGGCAGCGAATGAGCGTTATGACACCCCGCTCTGGCGCGAGCCCAAGGTTGCGCGCGATCAACAAGCACAGGTCGATCGTGCGCTCTATTCCCTGCCACAGCAATACGTCGGCAAGGTGCTGCGTGCGCGCGCCGACCGTTCGACCGTGCGCTTCTATGAGGGCGGCGTGCTGGTCAAAACGCATCCGCGCGTGCTTCCCGGCCGTCGCTCGACCGACCGAAGTGACTTCCCACCAGAGAAGTCTGCCTACGCTCTGCGTGACATCAACTTCCTGAAGCAACAGGCTGAGCAGCACGGGACGCACATCGGTCAGCTCGCCGCCGTCATCCTCGAAGGCCCGCTGCCCTGGACCCGCATGCGCCGCGTGTACGCGTTGCTCAGTCTCGTGCGCAAGTACGGAGCCGCGCGCGTCGAGGAAGCCTGTGTCACCGCGCTTGCCTTCGAGATGCACGACGTGCGACGGCTCCAACGCATGCTCAAGAATGGCACACCAACCGTCTCGGCTCCGGCGCCCACGAGAGTGATCCCGCTCGCGCGCTATCTGCGCCCGGCCAACCAGTATGCTCTACCGCTCGCCTCCTGCGAGCGCACGCACACAAACCACAACCAGAGAGGAGAATAGAGATGACACCCACAGAACTGCTTTCCCCTGACCTGCGCACGGTCCTGCGCCGACTCAAACTCTCGCGCCTCAGCGACACCCTCCCCGAACGCATTGCCCTCGCGCGCCAGCAGAAGATGCCCCATCAGGACTTCCTGCTGCTCGTGCTCTGCGACGAAGCGTCCCGTCGCGACAGTCAGTCCGCACAGCTGCGCGCCCAGCGCGCTCATCTCGATCCCGCTTCGCAGCTGGAAGCCTGGGATGAAACCGCCAATGTCACCTTCGATCGCGCACTCCTCAACGAACTCGCGTCCCTGCGCTTCCTCGAGGCCCATGCCCATGTCACCATCGTGGGCCCCGTGGGCGTCGGCAAAACCTTCCTCGCTCACGCCCTCGGTCACACCGCCTGCCGTCGTCGCTTCTCCGTCCTCGCATTACGCGCGGACTCCATGCTGAAACGGCTCAAACACGCACGTCTCGATCATTCCTACGAGACCGAATTGCGTAAGCTGATCGCTACCGATCTGCTCATCATCGATTAATGGTGAGAGATCAGTAATGTGGAGCGGCATGTGTAATCTGCCGTTCTACCCTCCCTGCGAAGATCGCGCACTTCACATTACGACACGTAGCATCGGGCCGGTGCCAATTCCGGCGCCTGGATAGGAGGTTCCGATGCTCACCGAGTTGTTTCCGAGAGCCAATGGCCGCTTCTCGTCGCTGCCGCTCCTGGGGTCGGTCGCCGATGACTTCACGCGGTGGCTCTTCCAGCGAAGCTACACCCGTGTGTCGGTCCGCCGACATGTGCGATGTATCCACCGAATCGATCATGCCCTACGGCAGCGCGGGGTGCGGCAGTTGACCGAGGTTACGCCGCAGGCTCTGCGAGCCTGCTTGCCAGCGGCATCGACCGACCATGTGTTCGCTGCCGCGTTACGCTGTTGGAGTCAGTACCTGGAGAAGCGCGGATTCGTAGCGCCACCCCCGAAGCCCACGTCACGAAGCCGTACGCTGCTCGACGCCTATGCCGCGTACCTTCGGGACGTTCGCGGATTCGGTGCGCTGACGGTGGCGGCTCACATGCGCAGCAGCGCGGAGCTCTTGCAGCATCTGGATTACGAAGCGACTCCTTTACGTTTGCGTGCTCTTTCAGCACAAGATCTTGAGAATTTCCTGCACCTCGTTGGTCGCCGTCTGACTCGAGCCACGCTACAACACGTGATCGCCCATGTGCGGGGCTTTCTCCGCTTTCTTGGTGGGCGGGGCGACCTTCGACCGGGTCTCGAGACCCAGATCGACACGCCGCGTGTCTACCGTCTCGAGCAGCTGCCCCGAGCGATGCCCTGGAAGAGCGTCCAGAAGTTCCTGCAGTCCATTGATCGACGGAGAAGGACTGGCCCGCGAGACTACGCGATCTTTCTGCTCATCGCGACCTATGGACTGCGCGCGGGCGAGATCGCAGCGCTGAGCCTGGACGACGTCGAGTGGCGGGCAGAGCGGATTCGCATCTTTCCGCGCAAGGGAGGAACCCCTCTCCTGCTACCTCTCACCGATGAGGTCGGCGCAGCCCTGACGGCTTATCTGCGGCGCGCGCGCCCAGACCTCGCTTGCCGCGACGTCTTCCTTCGCTGTAGAGCGCCCGCAGGCGCCATCAAAGCTACTGCTGTCACGAGCGCGTTCCGCCTGTGGTTTCGCCGGAGCGGGCTGAAAGTCTCCGCGCACGGGCCGCATTGCCTGCGTCATTCCTATGCCGCACACCTCCTTCGTCAAGGTGTTCCACTCAAGACGCTCGGCGACATCCTCGGTCATCGTAGCGCAGAAGCGACGTGTATGTACCTGCGACTTTCGCTCGAGGACCTGCGTGATGTCGCACTTCCCCTGCCCTCGCCTGAGTCGAGGGAGGTGGAGCCATGAGCGAGCAACGATGCTTCGCTGCGATTTTTGGCCCGGCCCTCGAACGCTACCTATCGCTCAAAGTGACCCTGGGCCGGCGTTACTGCACTGAACGCGCTGTATTCGAGAATCTCGATGCGTTCTTCGCAGCTCTGACCGGCGAGACCGACCTCGGTCCGGAAACTTTCACGCAGTGGTGCCGCACACAGGAACACCTGACCTCGGGGGTCCGTCGCTTCCGAATGCGCATCGTGCGCAATTTCTGTTTGTATCGGCGGCGCAGCGAGCCATCCTGCTTCGTGCCGGAC
>JBOHRF010000307.1:0-6228 GCA_050732575.1 Longimicrobiales bacterium | reverse complement strand
GTTCTGCGCGGCGTGAATTTCGAGGTGCAGCCGGGCGAGCTGATCGGCCTGGTCGGCCCGTCGGGCGGCGGCAAGTCCACCATCGTGAGCCTGATTGCGCGCTTTTACGATGTGACCGGTGGCGCCGTGCGTGTCGATGGCATCGACGTGCGCCGGATGGACAGCGGCCACTTCCGCCAGCAGATCGGCATGGTGCTCCAGGATCCGTACCTGTTTCACGCCACGATACTGGAGAACATCCGCTACGGCCTGCCGGACGCATCACTGGGCGATGTCGTGGCGGCCGCGCGCGCGGCCAATGCGCACCACTTCATCTGCAAGCTGGGCCACGCCTATGACACACTCGTGGGTGAGCGCGGCCAGACGCTCTCGGGTGGGGAGCGCCAGCGCATTTCCATTGCGCGCGCCATTCTGCACAACCCGCGCATCCTGATCCTGGATGAGGCGACCAGCAGCGTGGATACGGAAACGGAGCACGAGATCCAGGAGGCGCTGGAGCGTCTGATTGCGGGCCGAACCGTGTTTGCCATTGCGCACCGGTTGTCCACGCTGCGGCGGGCGTCACGGCTGTTTGTGATCGCGGATGGACGACTGGTGGAGGCGGGGACGCATCACGAACTGATGCAGGTGACCGACGGGCGGTATCGACGCCTATACGAATTGCAGTTGCAGATCCAATGAAAACCGGGAACGGCGAACGACGGAACTTAGAGTCGGAACTGATGACTGCGGAACTTGAACTTCGGAACTCGAACTGCGGAACTTAGACTTCGGAACTTCGGAACTTCGAATTCGTAACGCAGTTAAGTACCGAAGTCGAAGTTCCGAAGTTGCAGTTCCGAAGTTCGCTGTTCGACAAGGTAACGCCAAAACTTGGGAGGAGAACGCAAACCCATGGAACGTCTGTGTATTGTCCGTGCTCCGGACGGCCGCTTGTGCGCCAACCTGGGAAACGAGCAGCGCATTGTGCACGTGCGCCGCTGCTTTCCTTGGTCTGAGCCTGGCCATTTCATCTCGCTGCGCGACGATGAGGGCGACGAGTTTGCGCTGGTGGCGGATCCCGCGGAGCTGAGTGAGTCCGCGCGCGTCGCGCTGCAAGCCGCGCTGACCGAGGCCGGCTTCATCTTCGATGTAGACGCGGTCATGGAAATCGAAGAAGAGGTGGAGTTGCGCCACTGGCGCGTGCAGACCAACCAGGGGCCGCGCCGTTTTCAAACCCGTCTGGATGATTGGCCGCGCAAGTTGCCCGATGGCGGCCTGCTGATTCGCGATGTCACGGGCGACTTTTACCGCGTGGGTGATCCCGCGCGCCTGGATCGCAAGAGCAGAACTCTGCTGTGGGCGTTCGTGGATTAGGAACGGCAACAGCATTCAATCGCAGAGGGACGCAGAGGAACAACGGAGGGCCGCAGAGAACAACTAGAAAGATTGTTTACGGATAACAGATAACGGCTAACTACGTCGGCCTTCATTTGTTATCTGTAAACAATCTTTCTAGTTGTTCTCTGCGGCCCTCTCCGTTGTTCCTCTGCGTCCCTCTGCGACTGAATGCTGTTTGCCGTCCAGCAAACGCGCAAGAAACTCGCGATCAATGAAGCGCGGCGATTCACCGAACCGCACGATCACGGTCCGGCGTGAGGGGATGATGTACAGTCGCTGCGCGCCGGCGCCCGCGGCCATGTAGAGATCGGGGAAGCCCGGGGGATAGATCCAGCCGCCTTTGTCTCCCGGGTTGCTGGCCGCGCCGCGCCCGGTAGAGCTTCGGCCACCCGGCTGATTCAGCCAGGCCGTGAAGCCATAGCCGGGATTCGCCTTGGAGCCGACGAACTGCAGAAGATCCGGCCGTACGATCTGTCGGCCCTGGAAGGCGCCGCGCTCGAGCAGCAACTCGCCGAACTTGAGCCAGTCGCGTGCCGTCAGGTATGCCCCATTCGGGATGTGCGGATTGCCCGTTCGATCGTGCGTCCAGCGGCCCACGTGCGCGCCGATGGGAGCAAGGATGCGCTGTTCCAGATACTGCAACGGCGTTTGTGCGCGCGGCGCCAGCTTGCGTTTCATCAGCTCACCAAGCACGTAGTAACAGCTCGGTCCGTACACGAAGCGCGCGCCCGGCTCTGACACGGTTCTCAGCGTGAGGGCGTGACGGTATAGATCTGGTACCAGGGTGGGCCGATCTTCACCTTGCAAGTTCTGAATGTCCTGCACGAGTCCTGCATTCAGATCCATGAGCTGACGAATCGTAATGCGACTCTTGCGCGCATCCGACTTCCATTCCGTGATGGTTTGCCAGACTGGCTCATCGGGCGAGGTCACGAGGCCATCTTCGATCATGGCGGCCAGGACCGGTCCCCAGAACGTCTTGGTGCCGCTGTAGAGGTTGTGTGGCTGATCGGCGGTGTGACCGTTCTGGTAACGTTCGAAAACGATCTTGCCATCGACCAGCACGAGCACCGCGTGACCGCTGTGGCTGGCCGAATAATCGGCCGCGGCCCGGAACTGCTGTTCGGTCTGTGCGCCAGCCCCGGAAATCGCGCCGATCAGCAGCGTCCAGAAAAACACAACCGTGGCCCGAGTGCTCATGACAGGTCTCACATGAAGCCAGCGTCGACATCGAATAGCCCGACCAGTCAGACGCTCTCTCTCTCTCTCTCTCTCTCTCTCTCTCTCTCTCTCTCTCTCTCTCTCTCTCTCTCTCTCTCCTGGCCGTCATTCCCAGGTTCAAGTGGGCAGTGGCCGTGGTAGTCAGCATTTGGACGCTGATCGCCGGGTGATCGCAATCCGTCAGGCGCTGGACATTACCACGGGCCAGGCGATCATAACCGCTATTCTCGGCTGGCTTGTGATCGTTCTGCCGTTCCTGATTTTGGCCGGGCTCATCGTTGGGTTGGTGGCGGCGCGGTAGACGCTTTCGGCAGTCGCACCGTGAAGGTAGCGCCGCTGCCCGGTGGCGATGACGCGGTCAGCTCACCGGACATGGCGTGCGCGAGGTCCTCGGCTGATCGCGAACCCGAGACCGATGCCCTCCGTGGTGCGTGCGAGCGCCAGGGATCAGTGTTTGACTCAGCCACCGCGATCCTTGGAAAGCCAGGCCGGAACGCCCTCTAGTTCACGTTGACCCATACCCTCATCACAGGAACGTTGCCTAGCCCAGGGACTAGCTCGCTTCGAGCCGCCTTCAGACGGTTTGCGAGCGGGCCCTGAGCATTTCGTGCCGTGGTACTGCGTATCACCGCCTTCACGGGGATCCTTCGCGAATTTGCGGCTCTGCCACCGTGCTGCTTGTATTCGCGCGTGTAAGCCGCCAGCGCGTCCGCCAGATCATTGGACGACGCCTCGCGAGTGACCAGGATCAAATCCGGCCCTTCGGAGCGCCTTACAATGACAGCAACGGTGTTATCGAATTCCAACTCCTTGACGACCGCCACGGTCACCATGACGCGCTCGTCGGCAGCCCCGGTGCTCGCTAACTGCAACGCTGCCATCAGCAATGTTGTAAGCATTTGAATCACCTCGCAGTTGGTGGCGAACTACTCACATTGATACCAGACGTAGAGAGCCCGCCAAACGCCGTTTCCATCAAAGTTGGTTCTCCTAAAACGAGTGTAGCTGCTTGGAACAGAGGGCTTACAGTGGAAATGTGGCTGCAGCAATCGGTTAGCAGAGCTGGCCGAGTGCGGTGATGTGTGATCATGTCGGGACACAGAAGCGGCGGGCGGCCCGGCCCAGAACGCGTTGAACTGCGCTCCGGAGACTCGTCGCGAGTGACTGACGGTGCCTGCGCCGACCGATCCCTACCAGCTACAGGTCTTTTAGGAGAGGCTCAAAGTTGTAGTACGTGTATTCATACCATGTGCACTCGGTGAACGGAGGCTCTCCGGGTGGTGACTCCCCTCCTCCTCCCGTGTAAGGAGCTCGCCCTACGCACCCGTCACCGTCCTGAACTTGGTAAGGAGGACAGCTCGGTGGTTCATATCGCTCTGGTCGTCCATAGGCATCGAATATCACGATTGCATGTGGACCTGGCTCCGTGTAAGGCGGAAGTATAATGCAGTGTCCACGCCAGTACGCTTTGTAAACTTCATCTTTCATACGCCACTTACCCATATCACTGTGGAGCTCGGTGACTTCGACATCGTCAGAGTTCACCGTGGCGATGTAATTCTGGTTCGGGTGAATATTGACGATGGAATGGTGTGGCTGGTACCGCACCCTGAGCTGGCCCGGTCCACCGCTTGTTCGCGCATTGGGAATCCACCAGGTTATCGAAAACTGGTATTGAAGAACGGGGTGCATCATGCAAGGATGGGATTGCCAGCCGCTCGGCATCGAGGGATAAACCGGTCCTGATTGAGCCTCCACTGGCATCACCGATGTTGCCAGAAGGCCGAATAGAAGAAGGTGCTTTGTCATTATTCCTTCTCCCGCCGTCGGGCCTCGTGCTCCAGTCGCCGGGCACGTAGACGTTCCTTGAGCTTTGCTGGTTCCTCATCTGTGTCGACGAAACGTTCTGGATGCTCTTGGAATTCAATTTCCTGTAACTGAAGTGCTTGGCTGACCAAATCGACTATGTCGGCCTGACTTGCAGGCAGACCGCTGATCAGAATGCCATCGGAGTTTCTGAGAATTTGCACGAAGCCCGGTGAGATGTCGGGATGCTTTGCAAGAATCTCTTTGATTATCCGCTCTCGCGCATCTCGTGGGTCTTCGTTTCGCACATTCAAGTCTCTTATTACCTCGATATTCGAAACCTTGGGTGCGGAAATAGGAATGGTTTTTGGTGTGCGTCCTGATTCAGCACTCATTGAGAACTCCGGTGCAGTTGCGATTTCCTTTTCCGTCTCCTGACAGCCCGTGACGAGTGATGCGGCACAAATCACAGCGACTGTTATGGAATTCATGCGTCCTCTGCGCTTCCGCCCGACTCTCATACAGACCTCACAGGTTTGGGATGCGGTGGACGGCTGGACGGCCGCCCTTTGCCTGCAATATTTGACCACTCCAGGCCGTGTCTGCTGACGCGCAACGTGCGCTACGATCATTCAACACGTCATCTGATCGGCCGTGCGATGTATAGCCACGGCGAATCTGCCGGTCAAGTGCGAATTGTGAGGACGCTCTTTCGTCGTTCGTTCTTGTTACGCAGCCGTTATACGGGCTGAATCACCGGCCGCTTATTGGGGTTAGCGGTCTGTTTATCGGGATCCCCCTCTCAGCCGGGGGCGGCGGACGCGGCCGACCACTCCCGTTGAAGCAGCGCGGGCACCGGCACCAGCAGATTCATCCAGCCCAGCGGCCTGCGCTGTAATTGCGGCGGGCAGGCGTAGGGCTGGATCTCAACCGTGATCACCCGTCCATGGGGCAGATTGCCCACGCTTTGGGTAGCCAGGATCAGCGGATCACCGCGCGCGTTGATCTGCGCGATGAGCATCGATGTAACGGGCACGGCGCCCCGAATGGTGCCCATGCTGGGCGAATTGAAGGCCAGGGCCGGCACCGATCGTTGCTGCGAGACGAGTTGCGCCAGGGCACCGCCCAGCGAGTGACCGGTGACGAATTGGGGACGCGGCTGGACGCGGTCGAAATAGGCCAGACCATGCCGCAGCTGCTCAATGGGTACCTGGTTCGCGAAGCTCTCGATCGCCACGCTGACCGGTCCAGTCTGAGCAATCACGTCAATGATTCGTCCGGCAACGGCGGCTGTGACCGCATGCTGCTCGAGATTGTATTGTCGAGCCAGAGCCAGCAGCGCGTCCTGCGCCGCACCACGGCGCAGCAGCGGCACCATGGCCGCGTCACTCAGGATGTCACGGCTGTCGTCGGTATCGGTACCCCGAAACGCAACCACCATCTCGGCGTTCTTGCGATAGTGTCCGGCCGCAAATCCGGGCGCCCAGTTCTGACCGTCCACGCGCGTCCAACCAGCGCGCTGAGCGGTTTCATTGCCCGTGCGGTCGTACACATCGAAGGCCAGTGTAGCGCAGTCTTGAACAGTGGGCATGTGGATTTGATCGAGTGGTCGATGCGGTCCAATGTAGTATGATAGGCCGCATCCCGCTCGGTTGTTAAACGCAATCCAGCCCAGCTAATTTGCCCATCAGTTCTCCTGCCAACGAGTTGCAGCTCATGAAATTTCCGCTCGATGGGGTCCGCGTCATCGACCTGACTCAGGTCATGGCCGGTCCGTTCTGCACCATGCTGCTGGCCGACCTCGGCGCCGAGGTCATCAAG
>JBOHRF010000306.1:0-6243 GCA_050732575.1 Longimicrobiales bacterium | reverse complement strand
CAGTTCGGCCACCTCCATCAACACTTCACGCCATTGTCCGCGCGCCCCTGCCAGCCGCGCGCGTATTGACCGCAGCCGCGCGTCATCAGGGTTCAGGGCAAGGCCAGCCTCAATAGCACGTTCGACCTGGCCAAGTCGCCCGTTCCGTAGTGCGTGATCGGCCAGGCGCAGGAAAAACCACGCGCTCTGTTCGGACGGCAGGTCAGTCCGCCGGCCAGCCGCTTCGGCACTGCGCAACAGGATGGCCCCCGCTTTTTCGTTACGGCCATGTAGCTCATGCCAACGGGCCAGTCGGGGCGCAACGGCCAGGTTCTCCTGGAACGGCTCGAGCAGCGCAAACTCTAAATCCGCAGCCGTGTAATCGCCCAGCTCCAGCACGATCTCCGCAAGCAGCGCCCGGGCACCGATCTGCTCAGGCTCGGCCGCCACCAGCTCTTCCGCGGCCCTGCGTGCCTCCAGGAATCGATGTTGCGCCAGCAGGCTCGAAGCCAGGCTCAACATGGAACCTTGATTCCGATCGCGCCGCAACCCGAGCGAGGCACGCGCCGCCTTTTCCGCACGCTGAAAGTGCGAGTACTCACCCGTCTCGCGGCCCCATTGCAAATACAGTCTGGCCAGAACCGCCCGATCCGCAGCACTCAGCGGATCTTCTGACGCGCGCCGCTCGTACAGCGCGATGTCCTGAAAGACAGGTGACGGTGACGGCGACGGCGCCGGTTCGGCCCGGTCTACCGACCGTAGCACGACGAGCGTGACCAGTCCTGTGACGGCCACCAGGATACCCAGTCTGTTCCTCATGTCTCAATCTCCTTCGCCGTTACTGTCACCGTCGCCGTCACCGTCACCTTTTGCTAATTCGGCGAGGCCAGATAGGGAAACGCAGTTCCAAACGCCTTGTCGTTCGCGTTCACATTGTCGGTCGACAGACCAGCGCTGACATTGCGCGGGTTGAGCAGCGCACCGAAAATCGCCGCCAGACCGGCATCGACAACGTCATCACTCAGCTTGCGGCCGCCGTACCCATTGGCGAGCGCCCAGGTCAGCCAGCCGGCGGTATTGCCCGGCCTGTCGGTTTGCACGATGAGCATGTCCGGGATGAGTACGCCGGAGAGCGTCGTGGCCAACGATGCCTCTCGACCTGCTACGCCGGTCACGAACGCTTCCACTTTGGTGCGGAAGCCATTGCTCACGTCCGTCTGTGGGCCGGTCGTGTTATGAAATCCATGGTCACGCTTGGCAAACGTGACTTCGCTCACCAGTGGATTGCCCAGCCGCTCGACCTGGCTGAAGACCCGCGTCTCATCCGGCCCCACGCCGTCATCACCTTCGTTGTCGCATGCAGTGACCATGGCCGTGAGTCCGAGCAGAACCACTGCAGCAATCTTGAATCGATTCGTCATTGTCGTTATTCCTCTTGAAAGGTCGTAGTTGTTCTGTCGTTACCGGCTGATGGTGCCCCAGATGCCGAGCTTGGCCGTGCCGCCCACCGTCAGCAGCGACTCGGGCAGCTCGATCACTATGGCCAGCGTATTGAGGCCGCGCAGATAGTCCACTGCCTGTCCGGGCGCGCGGAACGAGCTTGCCGACGGTTGGTCCGGCAACTGCGCCAGCGGACCGCTCACGGGACGACGATCGGGAATGATGCGGAAGAACTGCTCGAGATCGAGAAAGAACGGATCGTCTCGCGGGCCCGCAAAAACCTGGATGTTGCTGGCTGAACCAAACGGCGAGTTGAAGCTGCCCGTCAGTTGCGCGGCATCGGCTACAATCGTGTTGCGTGGGCCCGCCATCTCGGGCCGCGTCGGCCCGTACAAACGCACGCGCTGACTCGCGCCCATGCCTTCGAAGGTGAGCTGCAGCACCAGGTCCTCGATCGCGTCACCCGTGTTATCGATCTTCAGCTGATAGAGCAGATTCGGATCGAATGACGCCGTAGTCGCTTGCGCAGGTGTGAGCGGCGATGACGTGGTCATGACCAGCACGATGCGATCGTCGCTCGAACCCGGAAACGCATAGACATCATTGATGTCCATGCGCGGGCTGAGTTCCACCTCGGGTGTGTCCTGGTGATCTGAACCGATCGTTGTGCCCACCGCCACGAGCGAGCCCAAACCACCAATCACCAGTGCCGCCAGCAGCACTCTGTGCTTTGGGAATGCTTTGAACATGCGTACCTCCGAGCAAGAGAGAATTCGTTGTCGCTCAGAGGTACGTCACTGTCACCACAAACGGATTGGTGTAGCGCCGAGAATTGAGCGGCGCAGCAGGCGAGCGAGCGTCAGATCTTTGACCGTGGCCATTCGGGAGCGGGAGCGCATAGCGGGAGCAGGTAGCGGGCGGGCGCTGCGCGTGCATCCGCTCGGACACAACCCGCTCCCGCCCACTGCCGCTCCCGCACCCGTGCTACGCTCCCGAATCCGTTAAACGAACTTCCTGATCCGATCTGTTACGGTGCGCTCCAGTTGCCGACCAGGAAGGGCGTGGTAGTGGGCTGAGGTGAGCCGCCCGCAGGCTCATCGGTGATAGCACTGACCTGGAAACGTGCGCCAGCCGGGACCACCAGCGTCACCACGGCGCTTCCGTTGGACCCCGTGTTGAACGTGCCCAGGCTGACCGCCTGACCGTCGGCAATGCCCCACAGCTGGTACGTGCGGCCGCTAGGTGCAGGCTGCAGATCGTGTGCGGTCAGTACCACGGTGTTGCGGTCGCGGCTGTAGTACAGCCGCGCCGAGGGAGGTCTGCCCTGAGCTGCAAGTGCCGCGGTTTGCAGGTCGGGCGCCAGCAACGCGGCCAGGACGGAATCGTTTCGAGCCACTTCACTGCGTGTTATTGCCAGTTGCGTTTGCGCAGTCTGCACGTCGTTCTGGGCAGCCAGCCGCGCCGCGCGCTCCTGCGTATAGAACAGGCCCAGGCTCAGTGCGACCACGATGGATGCCGCCGCCAACAACCAGGGCAGCACGCTCGAGCGCGGCCGCTTTAACTTGAGCGTTGCCACGGACGTGATGGGACGAACCTTCCGGGCCTCGGCCAGTATTCTGTGCTTGAGTTGGGGCGGTGCGGCCACGGGCGGCGCGGATTGCCCTATCAGACCGGTGACATCCTGATAGGCCTGCACCTCTGCCCGGCACGCGGCACAGCCGGTTAGGTGCGCCTCGAAGGCCACCCGATCTTCGGAGTCCAGCGCGCCCAACGCATACGACGCGGCATACTCGGTCCAGATGTGATCGTTACTCATTTACAAATTGATACGCCGTGAGAGCGTCACGCAGTTTGCTCATGGCGGCGCGCACTCGTGTTTTTACCGTGCCCAGCGGCTCGTTCAGCCGGTCTGCAATCTCGCTGTGGGATAGCCCACCAAAATAGGCCAGCTCAATCACTTGCCTTTGGTTGTCAGGCAGGGCGGCCAGAGATTGGACCACGCGCTCGCGCAGATCGTTTTGTTCGGCCAGACGGTCAGGCGACACGCTCAATGATCCCAGCGGCACAGCGGCGGCTTCTGTTCCCGCACTCTGCACGGCCGCTTCCTCAATGATGCGAGCCCGCCGTTTGCGCGCGCGCAGCCGATCGAGTGCGCGCGTGCGCGTAATCATGCACAGCCAGGCGGGTACACTGGCGCGCGCCGGATCGAACGTCTGCGCCGATGTCCACGCCTGAATGAATGCGTCGGCTACTGTCTCTTCGGCATCCGCGGCATCACCGAGGATGCGCTGCGCGAGCGCAAAGGCCATGCTGCCAAAACGATCGTACAGCATAGCCAACGCTTGCTCGTCACCCTGCGCAAGTCGCGAGACGAGTTCCCGGTCTGGGCTGGACGACTCCGCTTTGACCAAGCGCCTAATATGATCGGGATCAGGAGTGCTGCGGTCCGCTCTACGATGCGCGGGCGCGGCGGATGGTCGCAAGGCGAGGATCAGAATCGAACCTCCGCGCCCAGAATGAAACTGCGGGGCGCGCCGGGCGTGAAGTGCAGTTCCGTGACTGGCTCGAGTTCACCGCGCAGGCGCGACGTAGTGGCAAACTGGGCTTCGTTCCAGGCCACATCGAACAGATTGTCGACCGCCAGGTTCAACCGCAGCCGACCCCGTTCCCAGCCGGCAAACGCCTCCCACACGTGTGACTGGCGAGCCCGCACCGTGTTCGCCTCGTCGGCCGCCCGCCCGCCAATCAATCGATAGCGCACTCCGCTGGACAGCGGTCCGCTGCCGCCAGCTTGCAGCCCGCCCGTGGAGGTCAACGTAGGCGCCAGTGGTATCGCGTCCTGGCCATCGGGCACAGCACGGAACCGTCCGCGTGACAGATTCAGGTCGGCATCGGCCCACAGCCAGGGCAGCAGGCGCAGTCGTGCTTCCGCATCGATGCCAACACGTCGTGTGGCGCCACTGGCTTCTGTGGAGCCTTCATCACCCACGAAAACCAGCTCGCTCTGCAAATCAGTGAGCCATGCCGCAAGCCCCAGACTGCCCGCTTTCCAGGAACGGCGCAGTCCGAGCTCCGCGCTGAGAGCGCGCGGCAGCACGCGCGCGCCTTCCGGTCCACGCACCACATCACGCGCATCATTGGAATGAAAACCAAGACCGCCGCTGGCAAAGAGTGTTGTTGACTCATCCAGTGCAGTAGCCAGTCCGGCGCGCGGCGAGACCAGGCCTGACCAGCGCAAACCAGACCCGTGCGGGAGACCGTTGTCCGTATCCTCCAGGCTATCGGTCACATCGAAACGGAACGCATCGCCGCGCACACCCAGCTGTATGCGCGTAGCCTGGCTGATCTGTACATCTCGCTTCAACCAACCCGCCAGATGCGTCTGGCCAATCCGGTCATCCGTGCGCGTGTCCCGTCGCACACGTGCGCTCTGGTTGTGCAGCGCCACGGCCATTGCGTCATGGCGCACGGTGGTACCGGTCGACCAGATGCCCGGTCGACCAAGCAACGAGTCTTCTGCGCTCAGCTCCATGCGCGCACCCAGCATGGCCCGCCGATCTACCTGTTCGATGCCATCGCCGTTGATGGAATCGTTGAGTGCAAAGGTAAAGTTCGAGAAAAGCTGAAAGCGGTAGCGCGTGGCGAAGGCCATGGCTTCCCAGCGAACGGCGCGATCATCGCGACTGCGCACGTGCGCTCGAACATCATAACGTGACGTGTTTCCGCCTTCCGTAGGATCGATGGCGCCAAAGCGCGTGATCTGACCGGAAGCAATGGCGCGCTGCGGCACCTGGCCGGACGCGTTCCACTGCGCGTCCATGCCCGAAATGCTCAGGCTGGCCAGTCCCGCTCGCAGCGGCGCCGTCCATTTGCCAAACAGGTTGGCCCGTCGATGATTCTGCGTCGCCTGGAATGGTCCGTTCGCCTGCTGCCAGCTGCCGGCCACATAGCCGCCGCTGCCCGTTGGCAAACCCAGCGGCACCATGGCCATGACCTGGCGCGCACCAAAACTGCCCGTACGCACACTCAGCGCGGGCGCATCAATGCGATCGCGCGTGCGAAACTGTACCACACCGGCCGTTGCGAAATCGCCATCGCGCACATCGTAGGCACCTTTGCGCGTTTCCACGCGCTCGACAACTTCCGGCAACAGAAAATGCAGGTCCGCATAACCCTGACCATGCGCGTGAGACACCATGTTGACCGGGATGCCATCCACAGAGATTGCGATGTCGGTACCGTGGTCCGCATCGAAGCCGCGCAGAAAAATCTGCTCCGCCTTGCCGCCGCCCGCGTGTTGGGCGATGACCAGGCCGGGTGTCAGGGACAGCAGTCGCTGCGAGGAATCACGCGGGCGCAGCCGGATGTCCAGATCGCGCACCACGGATGACGAAGCCACGGAAAACGTGCGCTCCGTGGCAATCAGGATGGGCTCCATGGCCAGAGCCGCCGGCGCCAGGCGAAACTCGATGGGTTGCACGGAGGTGATAAAAAGCGTGTCGGGCTTCAACCCCAAGCGCGCCGCAATCAGCCGCGCCGGCAGCGCTCGCACCTGCAGCGCAAAACTGCCCAACGGGCCGCTCAGTGTATGCACGGTGCCGCCGCTCACATAGACCACCGCGCCCGCCACCGGCGCGCCCGACTCCGACTCGACAACCCGCCCGGCCATGCGCACTTGCGCCTGCACCGGCGCACTCATCAGAAACCCGAGCCCAAGCGCTGCCAGGAATTCCAGCCGCACGCTACCTCCTCCAATAGATTCAGGAGTAGTACGACCTCCCGCATCAATTTGGATTGCCCACCCCGATACGCTCGCTACGACCG
>JBOHRF010000305.1:0-6255 GCA_050732575.1 Longimicrobiales bacterium | reverse complement strand
CTCGAGATCGGCGTGCAGGATGATGCGGGGCAGAGTCCGTTCGTTTTCGAGGGCATCGCCGTGAAAGGAATGGCCACCGGTCGAGTGAGCGGTAACAACCAGACGGGCACGTTCCGGCTTACGCGAGAGGGCGTGCCGGGCGTGTCGGGCGTGTCGGGAGTGTCGGGAGTGTCGGGAGTGTCGCGCGCGCTTCGAAGAACTGCGAGGCTGGGTGATACGGGCGGCGCAAATTGTGCCGGCAGACAAGTACTCGTATCAGCCGGTCAGCACCGTGTTCACGTTCGGCCAGTTGCTCGGCCACATCACCGATGGCTCGAACTACTACTGCGGCCGCGCTGCGGGAAGCCAGGCGCAGTGGTCGGAGGCGAACCAGAAGGGACCCATCGACAAGGCAACCATCCTGCCGAAGCTGGAGCAGGCCTTGGCCGCGTGCACCTCACAATACAACGGCAACGGTCAGCCGGGCGCGCTGGTGGACAACCTGGCGCACACGAGTCTGCACTATGGCAACATCGTCACGTACATGCACATGTTAGGATTGACGCCACCGTCGTCCTGACGAGGAACTGCACCGAAGCCCCTCAAGATGTAAGCGCGCTGGCGGGGTCAATGGTGGCCGCGCGTCGCGCGGGAATCGCCGCGGCCAGCGCGCTGGTGCCAACCAGAGACAGAGCCACCAGACCCAGGATCAACGGCTCCGTGGGCGTCACGCCAAACAGTAGACCGGATACCATGGTCCTGGTCAGCAACGCACCTGCCACACCGATCGCAGCGCCTGCCATGGCCAGACCAAGTGCAGGCGCAATGAAATAGCGAGTCACACCCATTGTCGTTGCGCCCAGCGCCAGGCGCAGGCCGATTTCCCGCCTGCGCTGGTTCACGGCGTGGGCCACCACGCCATACACGCCGATCGTGGCGAGGACGAAAGCGACCAGCGCAAATCCGAGCAGGGCCAGCACGCTGAATGTGCGCGAGGCCAGGTGGTCATCGATGTAATCGGACAGCGGCTGCACTCGGGCAATGGCAACATCACGATCGGTCGCCTCGAGCGCGCGCGCAAACGTGCGCTGCATATCGCTCGCGCCCGCTCTGACCTTGATCATCCAGAACTGCGACGCGTTTACAAAGCCCAGTCGATCCGGGTGCACCTGCGTCATGGGTAAATAGATGTCGAACGGGACGGGTCCAGCCAGATTCACATGGCGCATGTTCTCCACCACACCGACCACGGTTACCGGCCGCGGCCCCACGTTGTTGTCGTTAAGCAGAAGCTGCCTGCCGAGCGGATCAGTTGTGCCGAAGTAGCGTTCGGCCAGAGCTCGACTGATGAGCGCGACCTCGATCGATGCGACACGATCGGCGGCCACAAAATCGCGACCCGCCCGCAGGCGTGCGCGCATCGTGGTCAGATAGCCGGGACTGATGTCGCGCAGGTTTGCTTCCAGGCGTTCTCCGGGCTGCGCGGGTGCCCGGCCGGCGATGCTGAACGGGATAATGAAAATGTTGCCGCTCAGCGGAGCAATCGAGATCGCGCCGGCGTCAGCCACGCCCGGAGCAATGCGCAGCTTCTGCTCGAACTCCTCCGCGAACCGGGCGAGCGATTCCGGCGTGCCATACTTCTCAGGTGGCAACGCGAGTCGCGCCACCAGTGCGGAGTCAGGCCGGTAGCCCAGCTCCACTGCCTGTAATCGGGCCAGGCTTCTGGCCATGGTGGCGGTTACGATGGTCAGCAGCACCGCCAGCGCCAGCTGCGCCACCAGCAGCACACCACGCAAGCGCGCTTCGCCGCGCGAGCCGTGCAGCCCGCGCCCGAGCGCCGCGAGCGCTTGCAAGGGAGACGAGCGCAGCGCCGACGTCAGTTGCAGTGCGCTGAAGAGCACCGTCGCCACAATGGAAATGGTGATGACCAGCCAGAGCGTGCGCGTCGTAACGTGCACTTCATCGAGTCGCAGGATCCCGAGCGAGCTGCCTGCTACCAGTGAGACGAGCCACTTTGCCAGAATGGCTCCCGCGAGCGCGCCGCATACGGACAGAAGCGCGGCCTCACTGATTGCCACCTGCGCCAGATGACGGCCCGATCCGCCCAGCGCACGCCGCAACGCCATCTCGCCTCTTCTGACCATGCCCCGAGTGAGCAGGAGATTGAGCACATTGGCCAGCGCAATACACAGGAGAAGAGAGGCTGCGCCCAGCATGACAATGAACGTCTGGCGCGTGCCTCCCACCAGATGCTCCTGCATGGGCGTGACGGCCACACCGAGCTTGGCCACATACTCGGTGGGGAATTGTTGTCGCAGCTCCCGGGCAACGCCGCTCAGCTCCTGCTCGACCGCAGCGATCGAACCGGAGCCGCGCACACGACCAAAGAAACGCAGAAAGTTCACGGAGTTGCGCGCGTGGCGACGCGGGTCCAGCTCCGGCTGCAAGGGCACGACCACATCCAGCCCCTGCACCGGAAGGGGAACATGTTCGGGCAACACGCCCACGATCTGATGCATTTGATCGTTCAGGCGTATGGTCTGACCGATCGCGCTCGGTTCACCATCGAACTGCTCCAGCCAGAAGACGTGACTCAGCAACACCACGGGTTGCGCATCGGGCCGGTCATCAGTAACGCGCAACAGCCGGCCCGCGCAGGCCGACACGCCCAGCACGTCGAAGGCGTTCGCTGAAATGCGCATGCCCTGCAGCCGGCGCGCGACGGTTGTAGTTGCCAGAGAGGCGCTCCAGTTGGTGAACGCGGCGATCTCGACCGTGCGCGCGCGCTGTGAATAATCCATGAATTCGGGCAGCGAGAACGGCCCATCCCGGCGCTGCGGCCGGACCGAGGCGAGCCAGACCAGCCGGTCGGCATCGCGATAGGGCAGCGCGCGCAACAGCACGGCATCCGCTACCGAGAAAACGGTCGTGACTGCGCCCATGCTGATGCCCAGGCTGGCAATGACGGCCAGGGAGAGCAGCGGCACGCGCACGAGCGAGCGCGCGGCCAGACGCAGGTGGTGCAGCGCAGAATTCAACATGGGACTCGGCTCCGGACTCGAGACTCTTGCCGTTTTCCCGAAGCTTACGACAATTTAGTTGCTATGCGCAACTATATGGCCGGGACCGCGCGGCCAGGCGCGCCGGGTGCGGCACTGCAACGGGACGCGGCCGACCTGTACAGTGCCATGACGGAACTGCTGCGCGTGTACCAGTTTCGCGATCGCGACAAGGTTGGCTACCACGATCTGACCGTGACGCAGTGCTACGTGCTGGAGATCCTGATCCGGTGCGGTGCGCTCACGCTGAACGAGCTGGCCGTGCAGATGTGCCTGGACAAGAGCACATTGAGCCGGGTGGTGGCCGGACTGGAGGCGAAGCAGGCGGTAAGGCGGACGGCCAATCCGCAGGATGGGCGTTCGATTCTGTTGCAGGCGACGGCCTCGGGAAAGCGCTGGTACCAGCGGATCGAGGCGGACCTGATTGCCGAGAATGCCGCAGTGCTTGCCGACTTCAGCGCAGATTCGCGGCGCCAGCTGGTTGTCCTGATCGAGGCCCTGACACGCGCGGCGCGCCAGCGACAGTTGCAGGAAGTGGAAGAAGCTGGCGGTCTCCCGTTGGAATCCTGATCGGACCGGGCCTGGCGGACATCTGGCGCCGTGCAAGAACAGCATTCAATCACAGAGGCGCTTCGACGAGAAGTATTCCAGTACGGCCGCCAACCTTCCGCGGCGGGATAACCGTGATTACCATCAACGACCTCAGCGCGGTCATGGGCGCGCACGCCGTCGATGGCAACCATTACGACATCGTAACAATTGACACGTTACCCGGCGAGGAGGAGATCGTGACTAAGCACGAGTCCGAGCAGGATGCGGCCGGTGCCACTGGCTCATTAACAAGAAGCGACGGCGTGCCGGGCGCACGACACACACCCTTGCGCCTCGTGCCTCAGTTCAGCGGTCGAGCCGGGGAATACTTCGGGATCTGGCTGGTCAACGTGCTGCTGTCCATCATCACTCTTGGCATCTACTCCGCGTGGGCGAAAGTCCGTACCGAGCAGTACTTCTACGCGAACACCCGGCTCGCAGGCGCGTCGTTCCAATACCTCGCCAGTCCGCTTTCGATTCTGAAAGGGCGTCTGATCGCCATCGCCATCGTCGCCACGTTGGTGCTCAGTGCACAATTCCTCCCGCTTGTGTACGCAATGCTGGCGCTGGGTCTGGCCCTGTCATGGCCCGCGCTGGTCGTGCTGGCGCTGCGTTTTCGAGCGCGAAATTCTGCGTGGCGCGGCCTGCGCTTTCGCTTCACAGGCGATGTCGGCGATGCCTACGGCCCGTTCCTGGGTTGGCGCATCCTGACCGGGCTTACCATGACACTGGCGTACCCCGCGATGAAACGGCGCCAGCATGAGTTCCTGGTCGAAGGCCACGCGTTCGGGCAGCACGCGTTTCGGTTCCACGGCATTACCGGGAAATACTTCAAACCCTACCTGATCGCGCTCGCGTTCGGAGTTGTCGCCTTGTCTGGCATCGGCCTGGTGGCGGTGCTGGTCGCGGCCGGCGCGGAGAGCGGGCCGGCTGCGGAGGCGGCTGGTCTCGCACTCTTCGCGGTGATGGCGGTGGTTTATCCCGGCGCATTCGTCATGGCCATCATGCTGAGCGTGCGGTATCACAACCTGCTCTGGAACAACACGACGATGGGCCAGCATCGTTTCGAGGCGACCATGCGCGTGCGCGATATGTTGTGGCTCTATTTCAGCAATGCGGTGGCCATGCTGTTCACGCTGGGATTGGCTACGCCCTGGGCGACAACGCGGTTGGCGCGCTATCGCGCCGCGCATTTCGCGGTGCTGCCAGGGGGAAGTCTGGACGAATTCATTGCTCTCGCCGACGGCGAGCACAGTGCAGCTGGTGCCGAGCTAGTGGATGCTCTCGACACGGGTGTCGATCTCGAATTCGGGATGTAGATGTTGCAAGGCGTCTGGTTCGATGGCCACTCCAGTCAAGCGCGCCCGGTGCGGCTGCACCTGAGCGCGCCCGGTGTACTGGAAGTGGATACAGGCAACGGGTTCAGAACACAGTGGCCCGTTTCGGAGGTGCGCGTATCTCCTCGCCTCGCCGCCACTCCGCGCATACTTCGGCGCGCTGGGTACGGCCAGATCGAGTGTCCGGATTCACCCGAGATCGATGCCTGGTTCGCGCACGGGGCCAGCCGGATCGAGACACTCGTCGACTGGGCGGAGCGGCGCAAGTTCGCAATCCTGCTCGCCGCAGCAGCGACCCTGGCGTTCATCGCAGGCCTCCTGCATTTCGGCATACCGGCGCTGGCACAGGTCGTGGCCGCGCGCACGCCCCCGGTTATCGAACGTCAGATCACCAACCAGGCGGTCGCGCTGCTCGAGCGCATGTACCTCGAGCCCTCCAGGTTGCCGCAGTCGCGCCGCTCAGAGCTGCAAGCAGCGTTTGCACGACTCATGGCAGGTGAGCCGCGCCATGAGGAAATGCAGTTGCAAATGGTGGCAGGCAGCATCGGTCCGAACGCCTTCACACTGCCGGACGGGCGGATCTTCGTCAGCGACGAACTCGTCGCATTCGCGCAGAATGACGAAGAGCTGCTGGCCGTCCTGGCCCATGAGGCGGGCCATCATCGTCATCGTCACGGCATGCGCAACGCGCTGGAGAGCTCGATCGTATTCCTGGCGACGGGAGTGCTGTTCGGGGACGTGTCCGGATCGTCGGTGGCTGTGGCCATTCCGGCCACACTGCTCAGCAGCGGATTCAGCCGCGGCCACGAGCGCGAGGCCGACGCCTATGCCTTCGATCTGCTGAAGCGCCGTGGCTACTCGCCGCTGGCCTTCGCGCACATCATGACGCGCCTGATGGAGCGCGATCCTGTGCCCGATCAGAGCAAGGTCATGGGCTATCTATCGACGCATCCACCGAGTCCCGAGCGAATCAGAGCCGCACAGGCTGCGGCGGGCCAGGACTGAAGGCGACGCGAGTCCGGTCAAGTATCGGATAGCCCGCTGGGTACCCTGCTCGATCTTTGCACCACATCCTTCCCATCGTCTGTCGATGGGTCTTGATAGCGGCCGGCCCACCGTGCACCATTCCCATCGTCTATCGATGGGAGCGAGCCGTTGAACAATCCGCCCGATCTGCTACCCGGCACACTCGACCTGCTGGTCCTGCGCACACTGTGGCGGTTCCGCGCGCAGGGCGCGGAACTCGAGGAAGAGCTGTCGTTTCATCGCGAGGCGATCGAGCGGGAGCT
>JBOHRF010000304.1:0-6263 GCA_050732575.1 Longimicrobiales bacterium | reverse complement strand
CATCCACTGACTACTTTGCCACGCTCGGCATCCCGGTTCTGCGGGGACGCACCTTTAGCGATGCGGATCGCGAAGGCGTGCCCTGGGTTGCGGTGATCAGTGCCGGCCTGGCCAGACAGTTGTGGCCCGACAGCGATCCGATCGGCGTGCGCGTGAAATCCGAAGGAAACAAGCCGTGGGCAACCATCGTCGGTGTGGTTGGTGATGTCGGGAAAGGCTCCACAGATGCCGCGCAGCCATCAGTGTATACAGCGCAGCTTCAGGACCACTGGCCCGGTGGCGGCACCGTGGTCATCCGGACTGTTGGAGATCCGGCCATTCTCATGGATGTCGTTCGGCAGGTGGTGAAGGGACTGGACCCCACGTTGCCGATCATCGGATTGCGGACGCTGGATGACTTTCGGCAGAACACACCAGCCATCGCGGAACGCAGGCTGCAGATGCAGCTGATTCTGGTATTTGCGCTGGTTGCGCTGACCGTGTCGGCCATCGGTGTGTTCGGTGTGAGCGCATACGCAACCGAAGCGCGCCGCCGGGAATTCGGGATCCGCATGGTGCTGGGCGCCACGCGACGGGGTGTCCTGTGGCTGTCACTGCACGATGGCGTGCAGGTTGCCCTGATTGGCGCCACGGCAGGCATTCCCGTCGCACTCCTCCTCGCCGCGCGCCTGCGCAGCGTCCTCTACGTGTCGCCGTCCGATCCATTGACCTTGGGCACCGTGCTTGGAACACTCGTGCTGGTCGTGCTGGTAGCGTCGTTCGTACCGGCCCGCCGCGCCACGCTCATTGATCCTGCGCGAACGATACGAGCGGACTAGCTGGTAGGCGCTCGTTTTACAAAGCGAAGGTCGCGACTGCGCTCGTCGACAAAAACACTGAAGCCGGTCACACGGCCGGACCCATTGCGCTGAAACTCGACCGAGCGCGTGAACCACGCGGAACCGCTAAAGTCGTCCTTCCAGAGGTGTGTGAGTTTGATCGGAGTGTGGCGCCGGTGTTTCAGCACAAGTCCGCTGTCTGCCAGCTCGATGCGGTAAACAGTCTGCAGCTCGCTGCTCTCGTAGTCACCTACGAACTCGCGCAGCCGGTCAGTCGATACGGTTGCGGGTTCCTCGAGCTTTGGAATGCGCCGGCCCCGATAGGTCATGTGCACGGGCTGGCCCGCAGATGTTTGAAAGGTCATGGGCGCGCTGTAGGCCTGCACCCAGAACGACGTATCCGAGCGCGCGGCCAGCGGGAACTCGGCTTCCCGCGTTGCCTGGGTTTTGAGGACGGATCCATCCCGCCGAAGACGCACGTACCACCCGGCGCCCAGCCGGTAGAGTCCCGCGTAACGGTCGAGCAGCGCGGGCGAAACGTCGACCGTCACGGCGGTCGCGAGCGGATTCGCTGCGGCCGCAACCGGCCCGAGCAAATTGCCGAGGTATATGTCGGCCACGTTGAACGCGGCGCGTCCCACGTTCATGCTGCTGTTCGCCAATACGATCACGCCGAACTTCTGCTGCGGGAAGTGCATGACGTAGGTTGCGAACGACGCCCATGAGCCGCTATGACTCACGGTAGGCTGCCCGCGATACTCGCCGTGCGAAATGCCGAAGGCGTAAGGAATCGTGGAGCCGTCGTTGAGCCTGCCAGTCGCAATTCGAATCATATGTGGTAACCTCGGATCAGGGCGTTACTTTCGGCTCAATCATGTACGCTGCGCGAGGGCGCTTTCGCCCACACGTGGCGTCACCTATCATCGTGACTCGCCGACCAATGGCCTGCACGGCCGAGAGGACATAATGACCCGGAACGGACACTTCGGCAAAGGAATGCTGCTCATTCTCGCCGGAGTTGCGCTGGTACCGCGTGGCTCGACTCTGGCCGCGCAGACGGCGGCCGACTCTGTGCGCGTACTCGACCGTGCGTGGGGGCGGGCCTACGCGGTGTACGACACCGCGTTGGCGCAGTCGCTGTTCGCGCGCGACATCATCATCACGAACTCCGTGGGCGCGTTGCAGACGCGCGAGCAGGAGCTGACTTCCGGCGCACGGCCGAGCTGACCATGCACTATTTTCGCACGGAGGACGTGAGTATCCATCTGTACGCGGACCACGCTGTCGTAATAGGCAACGCCCAGTGGGAGTATACGCTGCGCGGACAGAATACCATGCTGCGCCGGCGTTACACGGCCCGCTACCGGCGCGGAGGACCGCTCGGCTGGCAGATGATCGCGCTGCACTTTTTCCCCTGGGCAACGCCTGCGGCTGCGGCCCCGGCAACGGCCGGAGTCGAAGGGCGCTGGGAGGGCACGCTGGGCAGCGCGTTGCGGCTCGTGCTCGACATCACGAAGAGCGCGGATGGTCTTTACTTCGGCACGATGACCAGTGTCGATCAGGGCAACTTGCGTATACCCATCGACCGGATCGGGCAGACGGGTGACTCCATACACCTCGAGTTGCGGTCGATAAACGGGTCATACAATGGTGTGATCAGTGCGGACCGGGCGCGGCTCACCGGGATATGGGCGCAGGGCAACACGAGAGGACTCGAGTTCACGCGCACCGCAGTGGCGAGCGCGCCAGAACCGGTAGCGAATGCAGCCGCATCGCCCTTCGGGCTGGCGGCCGAGCTGGCTGTTCCTGTGCGACCGACGTTGTTTGCGGGCGGCGGCCAGCGTCATCTCATCTACGAAATCCACCTCACCAATTACAGTGGAGCCGACCTGCTTCTCACGCGTCTCGAGATTCTCGATGACACGACTACACTCGGACGCTTCGAAGGCGCCGAACTGAATGCCATTGTCGCGCAGCCCAGACTGAACGTTACCGACAATCGCGCCCTTCCGGCGGGCGGCAGAGCCATTGCGTACGTATGGGTGACGCTCGATTCCACAGCACGTGTGCCCGCTTCGATTCGACATCGGGTGACGGCCGCCGGCGGCGCATCTCTCCAGGGCAGTGTGGACCTGGCCACGGCGCGGGCCATCGTGGTGGGGCCACCCTTGCGCAGCGGGGACTGGGTCGCGATGAACGGTCCGAACAACAGCTCGTTTCATCGGCGCGCGTTGGTTCCCATTGGTGGCCGTGCCACCATTCCGCAGCGTTTCGCGATTGATTGGGCCAAGGCCGGGCCCAACGGCAACATGTTCCAGGGCAATCAGCAGGACAACAAGTCGTACTTTGGCTACGGCGCTGATGTCATCGCCGTCGCCGATGGCGTGGTCGCGTCGGTCAAGGATGGAATTCCCGACAATGTGCCCGGCGCAACATCTCGCGCCGTGCCCATCACACTGGAAACTGTCGGCGGCAACTACGTTATCCTCGATCTCGGTCTGGGACGATACGCGTTCTACGCGCACCTCGTGTCAGGCAGCCTGCGAGTGAAGCCGGGCGACCGCGTCAAACGCGGTCAACTGCTCGGGCTGGTGGGCAATTCCGGCAACAGCACCGGCCCGCACCTGCACTTCCACATCGCCGATGCAAACTCACCGCTCTCATCCGAGGGATTGCCTTACCTCATCGATTCCTGGGAGTTGCAGCGCACGCCCGGGGCGTGGGAACGCCGGAGCAACGAAATTCCGCTGCAGAATGCACGAACGCGGTTCCCGCTCAACTAAGGCCGCCCTTTGCGTACTTGATTCTTTCGACCGGAGACATGCTCGTGACTCGCCTACTCACCGTTACGTCGCTCGCGCTGCTCACGTCGCTTTCGGCTGCGGCGCAAACCGCCCAGCTGAGCAGGAACTCGGCCAAAGTAGACTCGCTCATGTCGGCTCTTGTGGGCGTGGGCGCGCCGGGCGCGGCGGTGGTGGTCATTCAGGACGGCAAGGTGGTCCACCAGAAGGGGTACGGCCTGGCCAATATCGAGGCGAAGGTTCCGATCAGCACCACTACTACCTTCGACCTCGCCTCGGTCTCCAAGCAATTCACCGCGATGGCGATCATGATATTGGCCGAGCGTGGCAAGCTCGCTTACCACGATCCGCTCACCAGGTTCTTTCCTGAGTTTCCCGCCTACGCCTCCAAAATCACGGTAAGACACCTGCTCAATCACACGTCGGGACTGCCCGACTACATGGCGGTGTTCCGCCAGCGCCCGGCCGGTATCAGCAATGAGCCGACGTCACGCGAGGCCATTACGATGCTGGCGCAGATTGCTGAACCGCGCTTCCAGCCCGGCGAGAAGTACGAGTACAGCAACTCCGGCTATGTCGTACTCGGACAGATCGTCGAGAAGGCATCGGACATGTCCTTCCCGCAGTTCTTGAAAACGAACGTCTTCGATCCACTCGGCATGAGCACGACCATCGTTTCGGATCAGATCAAGGCCCCCTCTGTCAACCGTGCGATCAGCTACGCGCCGGCCGGTGGCGGATTCAGGAATGCCGATTATACGCCGTTGAATCGCATCTACGGCGACGGCAACGTGAATACGTCGGTGGAAGACATGTACAAGTGGGATCAGGCACTCTACACCGACCGGCTGGTCAAGCAGAGCACACTCGCCGAGGCGTTTACGCCGGCCAAACTCAACAACGGGTCGCTCTCAGACTATGGGTTCGGTTGGAGGATGGAAAACGTCAATGGACTGCCTGTGGTATCACATGGCGGCTCGTGGGCCGGGTTCCGAACCTTCATCAGCCGCTATCCGAGCCGGCGATTCAGCGTCATCGTGCTCAGCAACGTGGGCAACTTCAACCCTGGTAGCGCGGCCGGGCGCATCGCCAGCGTGTATCTGGGCAACTAGCTCTGCGGCCGTATCGACTGGATTGGGTACACGGTCAGGTGCACGAAGCCATCGTCATCCGCGCGGCGGACGAGCAGCTCGTTCACGCCAAAAGCGATGATCTGCAGCCGCCGCTGTCCTTCTGCTGGCGCTGGGATGATCAGGCGCCCGATCAGCCGGCCATCGGCATCGAACGCGGTCCAGCCGTCCGGTGAGGGGAACGTGATGTTGTAATCCTGAATCCAAGCGTGCCGCGCGGATCGACGTATACGCGCCGGTAGGCCGGCCAGTTGGCGGGTCGCGGCAGTGAGCGCATGCGGGCCATGCGCGCCGTCACTTCGGTAGCAGAGACGTCACGCGGAATCGAACTGCGCATGCGTTCCTCGCGTTGGGCGTCCGTGATGCGCACGGGCGGATCGGCGCTGCGAATAATGCTGGTCAGTTTCCCATCCGCGGAATACACGCGAATCTCGCTGAATCGGGGATCACCGATGTAGACGCGTTGCCCCGAGGCGATCACTGCGGGTTCGCTCTGCGTCACACTTTCGAACGGGGCGAAGGAGAAGTCGCCGATAGTGTTGACCACCGATCCGTCCAGGCGCACGCGCGTGAGACGCGTGCTCCGGATGGCGCCGGGCGCCATGGGCGCGTAGTGCGCGAGTAGAACCGTGCCGTCATCGAAGCAGCCATCGAAGGGTGGGCTACCGAGCTCCGACTGTTTGACGGTGCGAACGATGGCGCCATTCTGGTCGAGTATGCCGAGGCGCCCGTTACGCGAGTCGCTGACCATGATGGTGTCGCCGCGCGTGCGGCAGACCGAGGTCAAATAGAGGAACTCCTCGGGGCCGGAACCACTGCGCCCGGCAATTCGGACGCGCTTGCCACGCGCGTCGAAGTACTGGACACGTACAACATCGATGGCAGCCAGGCCGTTGTCGGACAGGCGCACGCCGCGCAGATAACCCTGATTGGCCGCGAATTCGTTGTCTGGCTTGCTTTCATCCGGACCGCCGAAATCCAGCACAGGAGTGGTGCCCAGACGGAACGTGACGGGCGCGCGCATACGCGCCGGGTTTTCGACGATGCGCACGCCAGCGCTGTCACGCACCACGGGATTCTGTCCAGCGAGAGGGTTGCACAACGTCAGCGCGGACGCAAATGCGCCGAGCAACGCAGGGCCGGATCGGATTGGCCGGATCAGCTGTTGCGTATCCATGTATCCCCTGGATTTCGACGGACCGGGCGGCGTTCATCTGACTCGAGCGCAGCATCCATGGACGTAGTGATTACGACCAATCTGGAGCCCGGGTACCTGCGCGCAACTGTCAGTGGAAGGTTTGCGCTGGAAGTGGCGAAAAGACAGTTCCTGGAATTCCTCGACGCCCTTGCCCAGGCGCGCATTGACCATGTGCTCTTGGATGGGCGGGGAATCACTGGCAAACCGCGCATGTTGGAGCGATTCCTGTACGGCGAGTTCACGGCTGCCGCGACAGCGCGTTTGCCCGGTCACGGAGTCTTCCGCACATCAAAATTTGCCTACGTTCTGCACGAGC
>JBOHRF010000303.1:0-6268 GCA_050732575.1 Longimicrobiales bacterium | reverse complement strand
ATGGTGTGTGGGTATGCCGGCGCGGTAGTAGCCCAGCCCGGCGGCCGCCAACAGGAGCAGCACCAGAAGGCCGCCCGCGCGCAGGAGACGAAACCACCGAGGCGTCGTCATGCGTCTGCCCCCGCCATGGGCTGGGAGCCAGGCAAGCTCTCGGTCACGCGTTGAAGCCAGATCTCGCGCCAGAACGGATACAAGCTGCGCGGACAGAAAAACCGTTTTTCACTGTAAACCGAGCGGCACACCGCACCTTCCAGGATAATGCAGTCCTTGGACATCTTGACCATCTTGCCCGAGCGTTCATCAATAATCCGCTCCACGCGCGCCACCACGCGGTGCTCGGTGCCACAATACGGCACCATTTCCTTATCGAAGGAAAGACCCCGGTTGCGTCCGCGTGTATCGATGGTCTGGAGGATTTCATCATGCGACTTTACGCGCACACATTCGCCGACTCTGAGATCGAGCGTCTGGGTGGGTGTACGGTCGAGGTTTCCTCGATGGATGGGATACGGCGAACCACCCCGCCATGCCTGTACTCGATTGTAAAGCCAGAGCAACGCAGAATACCCACGGAACCAACGGGCGAGGAGCAGTGAGCGAACCGTACAGAAGAAGGCCGCATTCACCAGATCCCAGACGCCAACATTGCCCGAACGCACGTCGCGGACGTACTGACGCACGTCCCACCAGGCCATGGGAGTCGAGGCAAGAAGAAGATCAGTAGCTTGACAACGATAGAGCACTTCGTCGTCGCCAGCGGTGTTTCTCCGTCGAGTGGCTGACCGCAAGGACGTCCGATCGAAGCGCAATGCTGTGCTCGCCATCGCTGGCGGGCGCTTGCCGTCCGACACCTTGACCAACGGATCGGAGGGTCCAGTCACCCGTTTGAGCCAGGCTTCCTTCCAGAAAAACAGGCACAGTGCCTGGCAGCCACCGTGTGCGCTGCCGTTGCACCGCAACCCTCCCAGGTGCACCGTATGATGCATGCGTCGTGAACCATGGTAGTTGATGGTGTCGCAAGTCTTATCAGCCCGCTTGTCCACGCGATAGCGCTGGCCGCAATGCGCGAGCATCTCGGGCATGAACGGCAGACCATCAAGCGTGCCGCCTGCGTCCAGCGTGGCCAGTATGTCCTCCTCGCTGCGAACCTCTACCAGATCACCCGCGCGCAGACCGAGCGCTCCGGGCGCGTGTCCAAACCAGCTCATCGCTCGCCTACCGTGACGGCAGGCAACACACTCACGCTGCGCGCGTTGCCTGCTGGCTGGATGTGAGCGGAGACGGCAGCGGGCCCACCGCTGCTTGCTTCCACTGTGCGCACCTGACAGCGCACCAGACTCGGGTATAGGTGCGCTCGCCCTTTTATGGTCGGCGTCTCGCGTACGAAGAAGGTGGACGCCAGACGCCAGGTGGCGAAGGCGCGGTCCGTGATGTAGTTGTGGGCAAATGCGTTCACATGGTACGTACCACTGGCCAGATGGGTCACCAGCTCGAACGTCGCCTCGAGTTGTTCGCCTTCACGCAGGGATGCCGCACCAGCCGACAATCGGGTCGTGCAGGTGTCGAAGATCGGATAGAAGTTGTCATCCACGATCTGAATAACGATGGTCACGTTATCGCAGCTTTCTCGCGCCGCGATCGACACATCGACCTGCAGCTTCTCACCCGCGGCGCAGTGGGCAGCACCGCTCGGGTTTCGCACTGCCACTTTGCGGATTTCGATTTTGGAATTGTCCACCGGGTGCTGCGTCTGCGCCCGCTCCAAGTACTGGCGGATCACCTGATCGGTCTGCGTGCAGGCAATGACCTTGCCCTTCTCCAGCAACAAGCTCCGTTTGCAAAGTCCGGCCACCGCATGAAGGTTGTGCGAAACGAATACCACGGTAGCGCCACTGTTCAGGATGGCGTTCATCCGGTCAACGCACTTTTGCTGAAACATGTAGTCGCCTACGCTGAGCACCTCATCCACGATCAACAAGTCGGGCTCGACATGCGCGGCCACGGAGAAACCCAGGCGCGCGTACATCCCGGACGAATAGCGCTTCACGGGCGTGTCGATGAATTCGTGCAGCCCGGCAAAATCGACGATGGCTTCGAACTTCCGCCGGATCTCCGCTTTCGACATCCCCAGAATGGTGCCATTGAGAAAGATGTTCTCGCGGCCGGTCAGGTCCGGGTGAAAGCCGGCACCCACCTCGATGAGCGCGGACAATTTACCGTGCACCACGATGTTGCCCTTGGTCGGGCGCATGATGCCGCTCAGCAATTTCAGAATCGTGCTCTTGCCCGCTCCGTTCGAACCGATGATGCCGAACGCTTCGCCCCGCTCCACCGCGAAAGACACATCCTGCAGGGCCCAGAAGTCCTTGCTGGAGGGCACGCGCGGCCGGTTGCCCCGCCGCAACCTGGCCGCCAGGGCAGGCATCAGATCGCGCAACGAATCGTACAACTCGCCTCGCCGAAAGCGCATGGACACCTGCTCCATGGACAGCACGCTTGAATTCGTTGGATTCATACGCACTGCGCGAAGTAGGGCTCGAGTCGGCGGAACGTGCGCCAGGCGCCGACAAAAATGACGGTGGAGGCCACCGCGCTATACGCCAGCCAGCCCAATGCGGGCACGCGCTGGTGAACGATGGCATTTGCGAATCCCTCGAGAATCGGCGCTACGGGATTCAAGAGCAGGATGCGACCCCACTCGCCAAACAGTGCTGACTCATAGAAAACCGGTGTAAAAAAGATGGCGAACGTGACGAACACCTCGACCAGGTATTTCACATCGCGAAAGAACAGACCAGCAGCCGATACGAAGAGGCCGATACCCGTAGCCAGCAAGAAGAGCAACGTCAGAAGCAGCGGAATCCACAGAATCTGCGGGCTGATGCCCACCCCTGCTAAAGCGAGCACAACCACCAACACGCCCGACGCGACGGCCAGATCCATGGCCTGCGACAGGATCGATGCGAGCGGAAAAACCTCACGAGGCATGTAGATCTTGGCCACCAGGTTCGCGTTCGATACCAGGCTCATGGAGCAGAAACGAATGGCACTGATGAAGAACGCCCAGGGCACCGATTTCACAGAAACGAGCGCCACGTCATCCAGAGTCAGCGGTGTTCCCTGAAGTTTGGAGAAGGCAAAGCGGACCAGCACGCCAGACGCCACGATCAGGGCGGGCATCAATACCGCCCACATGAAGCCCATCACGGATTGCTTATATTTGACCGTTATCTCCCGCCACGCGAGCATAATAAGCAGATCACGTCGCATATGTAGAGCACGTATGTTGGCCAGCATTTAGGACAGATTCCCGTCTTTGTTGAGGGCGACGGTGCACCCCCCGGGCGACGGCGCTTGGGGAGCTGAAACTCGGATCGGAGGCTGGCAGAAATCGCGTGCAAACCACGGCCGGCGCCAGGCTCCGCTGCCCAGAATTCCGCGCCCAGACCCTGGCATTATGGATTTCTCCCTGGGGCCGGTTTGCGTCCGCATGGGCGGACTCGTCCAGTTTGGCCTTCGTAGGCGTTTGCAAGGATTGTGGTTGTCGTCATTTTGCGGGAAGTATTGCAGACCGCGGACCAGATCCAGCCCCGCCGCCGTGCCCCGGGAAAAAACGTACAGCCAGAGCCGGCCAAACCATGTCGTGCTGGGCTAACGACTGGCCCCGAGGACAGATGCGCATTATCAAGAAACCGCAGGTGGCCAACAAATGACGTCCGGTTTCTACAAGGGCGGGCCGGGGCGACTCGAGGGGACGCCTTGAAACCTGCAACTTTTTCTACAAATCGCAGGGACGGATTCACCTGGTTTGATGTCTCTCTGCTGCAGCAGATGTTGCCAGCGTAGAGCGCACAAGATTGCGTGGAGTTGACTCGCAACAGCTGTAGGAGTAGCGCAACGTGCCCATCAACCCGCGTGGCAATTGCTCGTAAGATGGGCAGGGGCCGGTAGATCTACTGCACCTGGCAATTGAGCGCCGACCTTCGGCCGGCGAGAGCGACCGCGATGCCGATCACGATTCCGGCGAGTGCCGCCCCATATTCAAGAGGTGGTGTAGAACGCAGGTCCACGAGTACAGGCATGAACGTGAGGGCCACGATCACAGCGCAGCCGGCGAGCACAGATTCCCAACGTGGGCGAAGCCAGAGCCCGACTGGAAACGCGAGGGCCGCGATCCAGAAGGCGTTCAATCCAGCGTATAACTGTTTGGGCCATTGCTCCTGGAAGAAGAGCAGACCCCAACCACTTCCAGCAGTCAGGCCGAATCCGCAGGGCGGGTCGGCGGAAAGTCCAAGGCAGAAATCGCGTCCGTTCTTCCTGGCCGTAACCAGGAGTTCCTGACCCTGTCGGACATCGCGAAAGATGTCCGGTGCACGCATGTCGGGCTGATCGAGTCGCAGTCTCGACGAGCGGGTTCGGAAGCGGACCACCAGCCACTGAGCATCCGGTCCAACCGCCAGGATCTGCCGACCCTGCAAATCGTGAACGGTCACAAACGCAGAAAGGCGGCGTACGGGCGGACCGGCTGTCAAGCGAACCTGAATGGGCGCCTGATCGCGGATGAGATCGGCAAGGTCAGGCGAGCGGTGCCTGGGTGGAACCAGCGACTGACCGCCCACAGTGACGGACCGAATGACGCCCTTGTACTGCTCGAGGTTGCGCATCTTCGGTTGCCAGGAAACAACGTAGTCGCCGCTGCTGGGTGCGGGCGCGAACAGCCAGCCGGTTGCCGCTATGGCTGCGCTGGTGAAGAGCCCAGCGCCCAGAGATAGCCGCGCGGCCAACGTGGAATTGGGTCTGAGCCAGTGCGGCAGGGTACGCAGCAAAAGCAGGCCTGCACCAGCTCCAAATGTATTGAAAAACAAATCGCCCAAACTGGCGTATCGCCCGGGGATGAAAAACCGCTGTGCAGTTTCCACGGCGATCGAGAGCAGCGCGCCCCAGAGGAATGCGTGACGCAGCGAACCGCCGCGCAGCGCGATGGACACGCCCAGAGGGATGAACAGCGCAATATTCAGAATGACGTCGGCCAGACCGCGGTCCCCGCACACGGGACAGGCGGTAGCTTCGCCCATCGGTTGGTTACTGGGGTAAAGTGTGGCCGCCATAACGACGGCCACTGAAACGCAGAGCAGAGTGGTGCCCAGGCGTGTTGGAGCCCTCATGACGATTCGCGGTTCCTCGAGACGAGTCAGGGAGGCACGACCCAGGTCGTGCAGGGCGCACGCGTCGGCCGCCGAAATCGGGTAATTCTGCTAAGGCAATCACGTTCTGGCCAAACGCGCGGTGCACAAGTTGGCTCGGATTGGCGGCGTCATCAACAGTGACGGTTGGGTACTGGCATGCAGGTTGCGCCTGCCTGCGATTCGGTTTTTCGCGGGATTCCGACGGGTAGTCCCGGCGTACTCAGAAGACTCGGACGCTCTATTCAAACCTTCGATTGGGAAGCTCCACGGTGCGCAATGTTCGACGTTGCGCGATGGGACGGCGTGTGCCGTGACCGGTAGTGTGCGGAGCAGAGTGAAAGGCGTTGTCGAGGCGATGCTGTCCCGCGGTTACTCGAGCACGTTGGGCAGCCGGGTCATGGCCGGTCGCACGCTCGTGCTTGCTTATCACAACGTGCTACCCGATGACACCGATCTGCGCGGCGACATGTCCCTGCACATGCCGCGACCGACCTTCGCGGAACACCTCGATCTGCTGATGGAGCGCTGCGATGTCATTCCATTAGAACAGATGCAAGCGGAGCCGAGAAGTAGTGCTCGCCCTCGCGTAGTCGTCACTTTCGATGACGCATATTTCGGTGCTGTGAACCTGGGTATTGCGGAGCTGACCAGGCGGCGGTTGCCGGCTACGATTTTTGTGGCACCCGGCCTGTTGGGACAATCCTCCCTCTGGTGGGACGAGCTGGCCGCTGGACTTTCCAGTGGCGAATTCGAAGCCTACCGAGCCGGCTGGCTGGCCGAGTTGGAGGGGGATTCCGATCGTATCAGAGAGGCCGCTGCGGCACTGCGTACGGCGTCGGCGTTGCGCATTGACTGCGTGCGTACAGCCACTGAGGACGAACTCGCCTGGGCCGCACAACAACCCGGAATTACCGTTGCCGCCCATAGCTGGAGTCATCCCAACTTGAGCCGGGTTTCGCCGCAGCGACTCCAGCAGGAGTTGAGGACTCCGTTGGACTGGCTTCAGAGTCGCTACCGGTCTTTCATTCCCTGGCTGGCTTATCCGGAAGGCCGTTACAGTGCGGACGGTGTCCAACAGGCCA
>JBOHRF010000302.1:0-6278 GCA_050732575.1 Longimicrobiales bacterium | reverse complement strand
AGACCGGATCGGCGCACGGCGGCCTTCACTCTACGCTGAACGGCAGTGGCGTGCAGGGACCAACGACCGGTTCGGCCGGTTGCCGGGTCGCGGTTGACGCTGCTGGCCGGAAAGATGAACTGCCAGCCGATTTCATGACCCGCCTCGGGGTCCTTGCGGTGCAGCGCGGCCGGCAGCGGCGCCCAGCCATGACCGCGCGCTCGATCTTTGCGATGCAAGTCGGTTGTCTGCGCGATCTGCACGCGCAGCAGTTCCGCGGCCCGCCGCGCGAGTGGCACATAACGATCCTTCTGTCCCTTGCCATCACGAATGAGGATCTGGCGCAACTCGAAATCGATGTCCTTGATGCGGAGTCGCAGGCACACCTCCAGGCGCAAACCCGCGGAGTATAGCAGAACGACGATGAGGAAGAATTTGCCCCTCAGCTGTTCGAGCACACGCAACACTTCACGGTGTGAAAGCACCATGGGCTCGTTGCGCGAGCCTTTGGCGCGCTGGATACGGGCCATTTCGTCGCGGCCAAGGATCTCGCGGAACATGAAACCCAGAGCGGCTGCTGCCTGGTTTCGACTGCCAGCCGCCAGCCGTTCGTTCAGGGCGAGGTGCTCGAGGAACGCGATGGCGTGCACGGAAGCGAGTCCGTTGGGATGATCGATCGTGTTGCCATGAAATTGCAGGAACCGTCGAACCCAGCCGATGTAGGAGCGTTCCGTTTTGGGCGAGTACTGCCGTGTCCGGATCATGCGCCGCAGCTGTTCGAGAATCTGGCTTGCAGCCGAGTCGTAAGGCTCGGGAGCGGTGGCCGGCGCAGGTTGGGCGGGAACGGAAGCCTGCAGAGACGTAACATCTTGCATCGCTGGCGCAGGCGTCGGAAACTCGAACCGGAAAGAACTGCGCAGCCCATCCAGCACGGCCTGATCGTGCGGTAACAGCCAGACCCGTCGCTCGCTGTCCCACCTGCGGCCGCGAAGGGCCTTGACGGCTGCGAGGTCAGCAGTCGAAAACCTGCCAATGAATCGCAATTCGAGCTTGTCACCACGCGACTGCAACGTGATGGCCGTTCTGCAGAAGGCAGCGCTGCCGTCCGCAACGTTGTTCTTCTTTTCTGTCAAGCCGCGTCACCCTGGTCAATCGAATCCCTGACGCGACACAAAAAACGACACGGCTCGGGGCACTGGAATGGTGCGCTAGGACATTCCATGAGCCCGAAGGGACGTCAACTGGTAAAGCGCGCCGGGACTTCCATTCAGGTGCAGGTACGCCCGGCCAGGAACCAGCAGCTGGTATGTGGCGATGTCTTGAAGAAATCGAGCAGGAGCTGGCCGACTTTTCGCCGCCCCGATTGCGAGGGGTGCGTGCCATCCTGCGCAAAGTCCTGCTGCACGTAGAAGAAGCCATCGCTGCGCGCGTGTGCCGCATCGCCGGCCCAGAGGTACGCGCCCCATGCGATCCACGGTGCCACAGCGAGGGCAAGGTTGCCAGCGCGGGCATCGGTCGTGCCTGTATCGAGCTGGCGAATCTGGGATTCGATCAGCCACTTGACCGCGAAGCCCGATTCATACGCGTACGGCTCGGGATTCAGCGCTGTGGTGGCGAAGCCCGCGTAGGTGCGGCTGGAGGCAAAGATCTGGCGCAGGTTGGGATAGCGCACCTTGAGCGCGCGCGCGATGCTGCCCATGAGCTGGTGCAGCACGTAGGCATCGGCGCCCGCGTCGGGCAGCGAGAGGCGAGGATTGCTGCGCGCGACTTTGAGCCAGACGATCTGCACCTGCGCTTCGCTGAGTCCGGCGGGCGTCAGGATTTCATCGCGGATGCGGCGGTAGTTGTCCTCGCCCGGACTATCCCAGGCTTCCGCCACCTGTCCGCCGCGTGCGCCATTCACAATGGCCAGCGTCGAACGATTGACTGAAGGATCAGCCGCGGCCAAACCGGCAAACGTCCCGGGATCGCAATTCGTGCCGGCTTGCGCGCAGAATTCCTGCGTTGTGTTCGACATGCCGATCGAGAGCAACACGTATTTGCCGGCCGCACTGGGCCGGCCCGTCACGTCGAGCGGTTCGATCAGGCGCGCCTGGGCGACACCGCGTTGGGCGTGCGCGGCAGGCAGAACGTTGCTGCGGTCCGGATATAGCCCGCCGTTGGAACTCAGGTACGTGCGCGTCCCCATGTCCGTGAGCGCTATCAGCGCGGTATCCGGTCCGGCCGGTACTTCTTCTGGATCCGTGACCGGGTTGCACGCGGCCAGGATCAGCAGTCCAACCACGGTCAGGCTGCCTCGAATGTTCGACACAACACCTCCGCACAAACGCAGGAGCGGCTATCTATCGCATAGATGCAGGATTGCCAGAGGCTGTTAGCCGGCTGGTCTCTGCCGGGCGCACCAACCCGAACTCAAGGTGGTGCTGTTCGGTCGCGCTGAGCAGGATCACGGGTGCTTCCGTATCGACTTGCTGGGCGACCCATCGACTCTGATTCACGCCCAACGCGCAACCACGGCCACGCCCGCGCCGTCGCCGCCACCGCAGATCGCGGCGCTCAAAACCTGAGCGCCACCGCGCATTCGTGAGGAGCTGCAGTCGCTAGCAGGTCAGATCAATGGCGCGGCGGCCGCGGCCTTAGCACATTGATTCGTAGCCAACCTCAAAACCGATCCGGGAACATGCGATTCATAACGGCCTGCGCCTTGTTGCTGTCCGTGGTGATCACGACTCCGACCGTTGGACAGGCCACCGCGACGCAGCCCAATCAAACCATTCGCGGGTCGCTCATCGTCGTGGGCGGCGGCTCACGCCCGGCATCGATCACCCAGCGCTTCATCGAGCTGGCCGGTGGCCGCGAGCGCGCGCGCATCCTGATCATCCCGCTGGCGGGCGCCAACGCGCAGGAGACTGGTACCTCCTCGGTCGCTGCGTTTCGGCGCGACAGTGTTCAGGCTACCAGCCTGGTGGTGACGCGTGCGCAGGCCGACACCGATACCATCGCGCGCGCCCTCATTGGAATTACGGGCGTGTGGTTCCCGGGCGGCGTGCAGACTCGCATCACGGAAATATTACGTGGCACCAAATTGCATCGTGCGCTGCTCGACCTGTATCACAATGGTGCCGTCATTGGTGGTACCTCGGCAGGCGCGGCCATCATGTCTGATTCGATGCTTACGGGCAGCCAGTACCAGCCCGGCACGGACACCGCCGTGTATTCCGATGATACTTACACGCGTATTGCAAGGCGCAGCATCGAGTTGGTCGATGGACTGGGTTTCCTGCACAATGCGCTGGTCGATCAACATTTCGTGCGGCGCGAGCGCCAGAACCGTTTGCTCAGCGTCGTGCTGGAGCGCCCACATCTGCTGGGCGCGGGTATCGACGAGCAAACCGCCATCGAAGTGCGGCCCGACGGCACGTGGCACATGCTGGGCAACAGCGTGGTCGTGATTTACGATGCACGGCAGGCGCGCATCTCAGAGCAGAGCGCGGCAGTACTCGGTGCCCAGGATGTGCGCATGCACATTCTGAGCACTGGCGGCAGCTTCGATCCACGTACCGGCGCGGCCCGCTTGCGGGAACCATGAGACAGATTTCAATCGCATGGACACTTTGGCTGGTCGGCACGGCGCACGTCGGTGCGCAGAGCCGAATTGCGGATGAGCTCTCCTGCGCCCGCTGCACAATCAGCCTGCGGCGCATCGCCACCGTAGGGGCGAACGACGGGCCAGGCACGCTGCGCGGCCCCTCGCGCATCAAGTTGGATGGTGCCGGGCGTTATTGGGTCATTCACCCACCCGATATGTCACTCGTTTTCGACAGTACCGGGAAGCTCTTCAACACCCCGTTTCGCATGGGCTTGGGACCTAACGAGTTTGCCTCCAGTGCCTTGCCCATTCCTTTACCCGGTGACTCCACACTCGCGATCGACCTGTCAGCGGGTCGAGCCACCGTGCTCAGTCCAGATCTGCGCGCGGTGCGCACGATCCCCATCCAGCAACCCATCGGTAGCAGTATCGTGCTGCGCTGGCCCGATCTGGTAGTCATCAACGGGTACGTGGCGTCACGCTCGGGACGCGTAGAGCCGTTGAGCACGGTCACTTTTGCCGGCGGCACGGTGCGTATGGTCAGATCGTTTGGCAAACACCCCGGTGAAGAGCTGCCGCAGATTTGGGAAGTTCGAGCGTCCCTGGTGCGCGCGCGCGATCAGGTGTGGGAAGTGCCGAACACGCGCTATCGGCTCACACTCTGGGATACAACGGGCGCCATCGTGCGCGTACTCGAGCGCAGACCCTCCTGGTTTTCCGAACCGACCACACAATCCGGTGGGCCTGACCGTCCGCCTGGCCCCGTAGTCAGTGGCCTGGCCATGGACGAACAAGGCCTGCTCTGGGTCGTGATCAATGTGGCGGCGCCCACGTGGCGGGACGCGTGGCCCAAGATCTCGGCCGGTACGCGCGAGGTCCCGAGCGACGCAATTCAACGCGAGAAGATGTATCGCACCATCATCGAGGTGATCGATCCGCGCTCGGCTCGGGTCGTGGCGCGCACGTCATTGGATGACTACGTGGTCGCCGCCTTCCCCGGACGGAAAGCCGCAATCTATTACACGGACGCCGATGGCACGCCTCACTTTTCCATTGTACAGCTAAGCCTCGAGCGTCGTTAACCAGGCGACTGCCAGGTTGCCCTGCCCCGAACTCTAGACGGGTCCAATTCTCCTGCGCCGAAACAAGCCCCGCAGGAAATCGCCGTTCACGCCGCGGTTCAGGTTGATATCGGCATCGATCATGGCGCGCGCGGCGCGTGCAAAGGTCGTGAAGCCGTCCAGCTGGAAATGGCTTTCCACAATGATCGTGTCGGCCATCTTACGGCCCAGCCCGGCGCGAATGTCCCACAGCGTGGCAGACCAGATCTGGCCGTTCTGGTGTTCGCCGCGGCGGGCGTTGAAGTCGGTATAGGTGAGATTGTTGTCGACGCGTCGCAAGCAGGGCGGCTCGAGTCCCTGCTCGATGCCCAGCCACAGACCGTCCCAGGACATGACGGTTGTGCGGAACCGCTCGGGCTTGCGCTCCGCGAAGAAACTGGCCGCCAAGTAGTCGCCAAAGCCCTCGCCCATGGCCGCCGCTTCTTTGGACTGGCCAAAGTCGCGGCAAATCGCATCCTGAATGGCGTGACCCAACTCGTGCAGAATGGTTTCCGCGTCTTCGGCATCATCGATATAGCCGGTGCCGAACGTGATGCATCGATCTGACGGACTGTACCACGAGTCGTCATCGCGCGTGCCGTTCACATTCACAGGAACGGGCCACGAGAAGATCCGGCGGCGGCCGCGAAATCCCAGCTGCTCGAGCCAGCGGATGGCCGCGTCGATGTGGTAATACGCCATGACTTCTTCAAATCCACGGGCATGAGATTCCATGAAGAACTCGTGATTGGCGCGCCGCACGCGATGTTCGGGACTGGTATCGCGAGTGGTGACGCGTGTGCCCTCCAGGCGGCCATTCCCATCCAGGCCGAGCAGTACAACGGTGCGGTACGCGCTTTCCGGCGCTCTGCGCGCGCGCTGATTCCTGGTGACCAGCGTGGAATGCCCATCCATGGCAATGACCGGATTGGGATCGAATACACGTGCCCGGCCGCGCACGGCCGCCAGATTGTCATAGTATTCCAGGATCCGACCCGATCGTGCACCAACAAAGACTATCCATTCCTCGGCTGGCTTGCGCCGGGCAATACGCACACGCCAGACGGGCGCGAGTCGCGCGCCCACCGGGAACCACATTTGCTCGATGCGTTGGAGCCAGGTCATGGCACGTTTACGCCGGCGCGGCAATGCACGGAGCGCGCTTTTGATCGCCTGGTCCCGGGTCCAGCGGAAATCGGCCTGCGCGGGCAGCATGTGCGCGGGCATGGACCGGTTTTTCGATAAGTAAACGCGCCCCTGGTGATCCATGTGCACGGTCACGAACGCGCGATGCACGAGACGCTTCTTGTGGCGTTGCTGAAAAATCACATGCCGCGCACCCACGCTCTCTATCGTCCGGTTCAGGATCAGGTCATCCAGTCCGGGCAAGAGGTCGTATAGTTTTGCGTTCGCGGTCAGGAACGCGCGCGCCACACTCTCGGGCGTGCCCGTATGCCGGGACGTGCGGAAGTCGAACACCTCTTTGGGCGTGCCGTACGACCCGCCTCCCATCTTGCGGTACTCGCCCTTCTTCAGTGCGCGCATGTTGGCTCCAGAAAGTGGAAGATCCTACTTCATGATGGGCGGCCAGATCACGCCCTGCGTCTGGC
>JBOHRF010000301.1:0-6334 GCA_050732575.1 Longimicrobiales bacterium | reverse complement strand
CATGCTCCCCCTTTGGGTCAAGGAATCGGGCTGCGCCCGCTTCCTTGTGTAACGCACGCCACGTTCGATCTGTCTCACGTGCACGCACGACTGGCGGCTGGCCGACCAGGCACCTCGGCTTGCCCCGTAGGAAAGTCACACCGTATGCTGGAGCATCCCAAATTCTCTGGAGCCCGGCCATGAAACGGTTGTCCCGGATCGCGTTCAGCCTTGCCCTGGTCCTGCCCGCACTGTCCGCCTCAGCCCAGTCACCTGGTGCACTGGGTTTTGCGCGCGACCCGCACTACCACGGCGGCAAGGTCATCTTCTCGTTTCGAGGTAACATCTGGCAGGTGAACGAGGATGGCTCGAATGCGCGCCAGCTCACGCGCGTGGACGCGCGCGACATCAAGCCGCGCTTCTCACCCGATGGTCAATCGATCGCGTTCACCAGCAGCCGCGCCGGCAATCCGGATGTCTACATCATGCCCGCGGCGGGCGGCGAGGCCAAGCGGCTGACCTGGCACAGCGGCAATGATGAGGTGCTCTATTGGGCGCCGGATGGCAAGCGCATTCTGTTCTCGTCAGCGCGCGGCCCCATGGCCTGGGACAGTCCCCTCTATACGGTCGGCACGGACGGTGACCTTCCAGTAGCGCTCGAGACGGGCTCGGGCGCGGCCGGCATGTTCTCGCCGGATGGCGCAACCCTGGTCTTCAACCGCACGCGTTATCCCGATCCCAAGCGCCACTATCGCGGCAGCAACAACGCCGACGTGTGGGTGATGAACGTGAAGCAGAACACGTTTGCGCAACTGACCGACCTGAAGCTCGAGGACTACAAGAACGCCGTACACGATGCCAATCCGATGTACGGTGCCGACGGCATGATTTACTTCCAGTCCGAACGCGATGGGACCTTCAACATCTGGAAGGTCAATGCCAAGGGCGGAGCACCCGTACAGGTCACGCGTCACAACCGCGGTGGCGTACGCTTCGCATCCATCAGTCCGGATGGCAAGACCATCACTTACTCGAACGAGTTCGATCTCTGGGTCTTGCCCATCGACCGGCCGCAGCCCAGGCGCCTTCCCATCGATCTCGGTTATGTCATCGATCGCTCACTCTCGGAGGTTGTGACTACCGAGAACAACGCAGATGCTTTCTCCCCCTCACCCAATGGCGCGTACCTGGCAGTTGGCTTCCGAGGCGAGTTGTTCGTGGTGCCGGCGGAAGAGGGCGTGGGAGAAAGACGACGCATCACGGAATCGGCATGGCGTCAGGGCACTCCGCTCTATTCGCCCGATGGGCGTTACCTCGCCTACCTGTCCGATGAATCGAAAGAGGATGAGGTATGGCTGTTCGACGTGCGCTCCGGTGAGCGGCGCAAGCTCACCAACCAGGCCAGCAAGAAGACTCAATTGCAATGGTCGCCCGACTCGAAGCAGATCTTCTTCACGTCGGGTACGCGCATGTATGCGGTCGATGTCGCGGTCGCGCGCACGACCGAAGTCGCACATCATGCTGCGGGCGGCTACACCTTGAATCACATGTCGGCCGATGGCCGCTGGCTCGTGGTGAGCCGCCGCGATGATTACCAGAACAGTGAAGTCGTACTCTACGATGTGACCGCCAGGCGCGAGCACAACGTGACCGCGCACGCCGCCCGCGAATCGGACGGAATGCTCACACCCGATGGCAAGACCGTCGTTTTTGTCTCCAATCGAGATGCCGGCGTCAACCATCTCTTTGCTGTTCAGCTGGCTGCGCCCACGGACGATCCGGATGATCCGCTCGTCAAAGAGCGTCGCCAACCTGCCGATGGTGGCGGACGTGGCGGACGCGGCGCGGGCGCGGAAACGAATACTGCTGCGGCAGCACCGGTGAACATCGAGATCGAACTGCGTGACATTGGACGACGCGCCGTGCAACTCACGCGCGGCACCGATGCAGTGTCGAATCCGTTCCTGTCACCCGATGGCCGCACCATCTACTTCATTGCGGGTGGAGGTGCGGCGGCTGGCGGCGGCCGCGGCGGGCGCGGTGGCGCAGCGCCCGCAGCCGCAACGGCAACCGGTCCGGGTGGTCCGGGGCTCTGGGCCATCAACATCGATGGCACCGATCGCCGCCGCATTGCCGATGGTGCGTTCCAGGGCATGGAGCTGACCGCCGATGGGCGCACACTCTTCTTCCGTGAAGGCGGCGGCATCTCGAAGATGCCGTTGGCCAGCCGCACCAAGACGCCCGTGCGTTTCGCCCTCGCCTTCGCCGTGGACAAGCGTGAAGAGTGGCGCGAGATGTTCGACGAGTTCTATCGCCACTGGAAGTACAGCTACGTGGAAGAAGACATGCACGGCTTCGATTGGGCTGGCATTCGGCGCCGCTACGAACCGCTGGTCGACAAGATCGGCCAGACCGATGACTTCTACATGCTGGCCGCCGAGATGCTGAACGAGCTGAACTCCAGCCATTCGGGCATCACGGCGCCCGCGGATCCGGATGACGATGCGCCGGCCGGCGGCGGCCGAGGAGGACGTGGTGGTGGTGGTGCAGGTGTGATCCGGCCCAACCAGACGCAATTCACGGGTCTCGAGCTGAAGCCCGACGGCCAGGGCCTCCGCATCGCCTACATCTACCGGAATGGTCCGGCCGACAAACCGTGGCTCGATGTGAAGGTGGGCGACTACGTCGTGTCCATCAACGGCACACGAATGGGTCCCACGGACAATTACTGGAAGCAGCTGACCGGTCTGCTGAACGAGTGGGTCACCGTGACCGTGGCAGCTGCGCCCGATGCGGCGGCAGCACAACAGCGCAGTCTGCGCATCCGCACCGTGTCTTCGCTGTCCAACATCAAATACGACGACTGGGTCGCGCGCAACCGTGCGTTCGTGGACAGTGTCTCAGGCGGCAAGATTGCCTATTTCCACATGCGCTCGATGAACCAGCAGGTGCTGGACCAGCTCACGCAGGAGATCGATCAGTATTTCTACAAGCAGGGCATGATCATCGACGTACGCTACAATGGCGGCGGCAACATCGACATGCAGTTGATGGATGTCCTGTTGCGCAAGCCTTATCAATACACCTGGACCAAGACGGGTTCGCCGGTATGGGGTCGGCGCCCGCAGCAACTCATTGCCGGACCGCAAGTGATGATGACCAACTGGCGCTCCAACTCGAACGCCGAGATGGTGCCGCACGCGTTCAAACAGCTCGGCCTGGGTCCGGTCGTGGGCACACCCACCAACGGCGCCGTGGTGTCCGCGCCCAACTACCCGCTGCTGGACGGCGGCAGCGTGCGCATCCCCGGCACGCGCGTGGTCAGCTACGACCCCACCAAGCCCAACAACTTTGGCTACAATCTGGAGAACTACGGCGTGCCGCCGGACATTTTCGTGAAGAGTTCGCCGGAGGACGAGTTGCGCGGATTGGATCGCGAGCTGCTAACTGCGGTGCAACAAGCACTCAAGCTGCTAGCCAATGGAAAATGGCAGAACGTTACGACCAACAATGAGGGTGGACGGCAACGTCAATGACGCGTGACGCGTGACGCGTGACGCGTCACCTCGGAGAGCATGAAGATGCTGGCAGGTCGACGCTAGCTAAGCACGCAACCGCGCTTAGCAGTCGTTGCTTCACCATCACCCTGGCGCTCTCCGAGGTTACGCGTCACGCGTGACACGTCACGCTACCGGATGTCCGCCGCCGCCCGGTAATAATCCCCCAGCAGGTGCTCCGCGAAATACTCGAACATCATGCGCTGGAAATAGTTCTGCATGTCGGCAAAGCCGTGGGCCTTACCCGGCATGATCATGAAGTCAAAGCGTTTGTTGGCCTTGATCAGGGCATTGACCAGGCGAACCGTGCCGGCCGGGTGCACGTTGTTGTCCATGTCGCCGTGCACGAGCAGCAGCTTGCCTTTCAGATTGGCGGCCAGCTCGTGATTGGCCGGCACCTTGATCTCGAAGCGGGTTTCCGCGGCCTGTTGGTCGCTGCCACCGTTCTCGCTCTGATCGGTGGTCGTGCGGCGGCGCGGAACCTCACGCAGGCCATGGTTTTGCTCGGCCCAGTAGTCGCCATACACGTTGTTGTCGTGATTGCCGGCCGAGGAGACACCCACCTTGAAGAACTCATGGTAGGGTGGCAGCAACATGGCTGCGGCCGTCATGAAGCCACCGCCCGAGTGGCCGTACAGACCCACGCGGTTGATGTCGATGTAGGTATGGCGTGCGGCCAGCTGTTCGATGCCGGCCTTCTTATCGGCCAGTCCGTAGTCGCGCAAGTTCAAATAACTGTAAGCCTGATACGCGTTGCTGCGGCGCGGGCTGCCGCCGCGGTTGCCGATCTGGATTACGATGAAGCCCAGTTGCGCCAGCCGCTGCTGCTGCGCATTGCCGGAGAACGTGGTGGACACGCTCTCGGTCTGCGGGCCCGGATACACATTGGCAATGATCGGGTACCTCTTGCTGGGATCGAAGTCGAACGGCTTCCACATGTTGCCGTAGATGTCGGTCACCCCGTCCGCGGCCTTGACCACGAAGGTCTCCGGCATCTTCCAGCCCAGCTCCTCGAGCCGGCTCAGGTCCATGGTCTCCAGGTCCAGAACGACAGCACCCCGCTCATCGCGCAACACGGCCTTGGGCACCAGGTCAGGCCGGGAATAGTTGTCGATGGCAAAGCGCTTGGACGGTGACAGCACGCTGGTGTGATTGGCATCGCCGGGATCGAGCAAGGTCAGTCCCGTGCCGTCCAGGTTCACGCGATAGAGGTGCTGCTGGTACACGTTCTCATCTGGCTCGCGGCCCACTCCGCGGATCCAGGCAATGCGGCGCACGGAATCGACCTCCAGCACCGCTTCGGCGCGCCAGGGTCCGCTGGTGATCGCGTTCTTCAGCTTGCCCTGGTGATCGTACAGGTAGAAATGGCCCCACCCACTGCGCTCCGACCACCAGATGAAATCATCGCCCGCTTTGACATAGCGCGCCGTGTAGGAGATGCCGACCGGTGAGCCTTCGAACGTGGCGCCCTGCACGGTTTCGGTGATCAGCACTTTCGTTTGCTGCGTGGCCAGATCGATCTCGATCAATTCCATGTTCTGGCGCAGCCGGTCTCGACGGACCATGCGCACCCGGTCCGAGCCCACATCCCAGTGCAGGTTCGAGACGGCCTGATCCTTCCATTTGTCGATGGCGCTCAGCTTGACCAGCTTGTTGTCCGTTCGATTGAAGACATGCAGCTCGGACTGCCGCACGTTCTCCTCACCCGGCATGGGATACTTGTAGGTGGTGAGCGTGGGCCGCGGCTCGGCCAGCATGTTGATCAGGTAGAGGTCCGACACCTTGCGCGCATCTGTGCGCGTCACAAAGAACGCGCGCGAATTCTCCGACCAGGTCACGCCCGCACGCACACGCGGATCGCGCGAACGGCTTCCCTGCCCCTGCTGATTCTGCTCGCCCTGCTGTTCGTCCTGCTGCTGTTGTTGCTGTTGCTGCTGCGTAGTATCGCGCGCGCCAAAACTGTAATGCACGACACCGTCCGTGGAAATCTTGACCGTATCCTTTTGGGCCACATCCACGTAGTACAGGTTGTGATCGCGCGCAAACACGAAAACCGTGCTGTCCGGCGAGAAATTGCGGAAATCCTGCCCCGCTCCACCGGCCCGGCCACCACCACCACCCCCGCGGCCGCCACCACCGCCTCGCCCGCCCTCAGCCGGGCCGGTGCGCGGCGCCCGACCCAGGCTCTTCAGTTCGGTCGAACGCATGTCATACGAGTACAGCGTGCTGTCCACGCGGAACTGGAAGACACTGGCGTTGGTGCTGTCCGCAAAATCAATGGTCGTGAAGGGCAGATCGTGCGGCTCGAACGCCCGCCGGTGCAGCGTCGACAGATCCGCCGACAACTTCACGTGATCGAACAGCGGCTGTTTGGTCCGTGTCCTGGCAACCACCAGCATGAAGCGCGTGCCCTTGCGATCGCGCCAGTTGTACCATGCCGAGTCGGTCTTGTGGATGAACCGCGCATTCACCGATGTGGTGTAAATCGCGCTGCGCAACGCCTCCTGGCTGAATTTCTCGGCCAGCGCCCAGTTGGCCCGCGCCGCAGGCGTCTGCTGCGCCTGTGCGGAAAGCGCGCTGCCCGCCAGCGCCAGGACCAGGGCAATGCTGTGCTGAGCGAGTTTCTTCCGCGTGCCATGCATGAGAGTCTCCGTGCGGGGAGGCCAGTGTCGAACGGGCATTGGGGGGCGTCCGGCGCTGGTCACGTGTTGTCTTTACAGGCTTGTCGGATAATTGTATACAATATCCAAGCGGCGCGCACCAGCTTTCGGCACGCGCACCCCAAGCAACGATCCCTG
>JBOHRF010000300.1:0-6346 GCA_050732575.1 Longimicrobiales bacterium | reverse complement strand
CGTCGGGCTATGCAATTCCCATTGGAATTGGCGGCCTGCTCGACCGTCAGCCCAAACCGCGTACGGCCGAGGTGGTCAAGGTCAAGCGCTGCGACGACGAGGCGACGCAACGCGGGCGCAAACCGACAGGCACGCAGGCCCAGTCGGACCGGGCGTCAACGATTCTCCGCTGGCTTCTGTAGACTGACGCTGGCGCGTCAGGGCGCGCCGCGCGTGCGCGCGGCGGGCGCGTTCCCGGGCGCGGTTCGCTTCGCTCCCGGGCGCGGCTTCGCCGTTTGCCGGCATGCGTGACGTGGCCGGATGCATACCCGCGTTCGCGGTGGCCTGGTTTTCCACTCCTGGAACCCGTTCCAACACCCACCCGCACCCGCACCCGCACCCGCTCCCGCTCCCGCTCCCGCTCCCGAAGACGTCGATCTCCCGATTCCGAGTCCGTCGCGGCCGCTCCGCGTGAGGCATTTCCGAGCGTTTTCTGGCTACACAAGTAACGCCGATGGGAACCGCCGGTCGGCGGATCGGGTTCGTGCTGACGTCACTCAGGTAAGAAAGGGAAGGTCAACATGCAGCTCTGGTTGCTGGTCTTTGGGCTGGCCACGGCGCAGCCGAGCGATTCGGTGCCGCTGTACAAGAATCTGGGCAATCACCACATGGCCATCAGCAGTCGGGTGGCCCGTGTGCAACAGTATTTCGATCAGGGAATGCGACTCGCGTACGGCTTCAATCATGAGGAGGCGATTCGCGCGTTCCGCGAGGGTGCACGACTGGATCCCAGGTGCGCCATCTGCTGGTGGGGTGTGGCCTACAGCCACGGGCCGAACATCAATCTGCCCATGGATTCGGCCAATGGCGCGGCTGCCTGGGAGGCGCTGCAGAAAGCGCGTGCCCTGGCTGGTAACGCATCCGCCAAGGAGCAGGCCTATATCACGGCGCTGGCGGCCAGGTATGGCAAGAACCCAACGGCCAACCGTGCGCAGCTCGATTCCGCGTACGCGCGCGCCATGCAGGCGCTGGCCCGGTCGTATCCCAATGACCCGGAAGCCGTGACCCTGGCCGCCGAAGCAATGATGGATCTGCGGCCGTGGAACTACTGGCAGAAGGATGGCAAGCCGTATGCTGGCACGGCCGAGCTGGTGGCATCACTCGAGCGCGTGTTGCGCGCCAATGCCGATCATCCCGGCGCCTGTCACTTCTACATCCATGCGGTCGAGGCCACACAGCCCGAAAAGGCGGTAGCCTGCGCCGAGCGACTGGCCAGTTTGATGCCGGGCGCCGGTCACATCGTGCACATGCCCGCGCATATCTACATACGGGTTGGCCGCTGGAACGATGCCATTGAAGCCAACCAACACGCTGTGCACGCAGACCAGGCCTACATCGCAGATCAACGGCCTGACGGCTTCTACACGCTGGCCTACTATCCGCACAACCACCATTTCCTGGCGTTTGCCGCGAGTATGGCTGGTCGCCGTGCACTGGCAGTCGAACACGCTCGTCACGCTCGCCACAATACGCCGCTGGCCGTGGCCGCCCAGGTGCCGCCCCTTCAACCACTCGTCGCATACCCACACCTTGCCCTCGTGACGTTCGGCCGTTGGGACGAGGTGCTGCGCGAGCCAGCCGTGCCCGGCGATCTGCGCGTTGCTACCGCGCTGGTGGCGTATGCGCGCGGCGTGGCGCATTCGGCCAGGCGCAATGAAGTCATGGCCCGGCGCGAGCTGGACACACTGAATGCCATTGCCAAGACCATGACAGAAGAGCCGTTCAAGACCATGCTGGCTGTGGCGCAGCATGCACTGCTCGGGGAAATCGCACGGCGTGCAGGTCAGCTGCCCCAGGCTGAGCAACACTTCCGCACCGCCATGGGCCTCGAGGACAGCATGAATTACATCGAGCCGCCCGATTGGTATTATCCGATTCGACACTCACTGGGTGAGGTCTTGCTGCGCGCCGGCAAAGCCGCGCAGGCCGAAGCACTCTACCGCGAAGACCTCAAGCGATTCCCGGAGAACGGCTGGTCCCTGCACGGTCTGGCCGCCAGCCTGCGTGCACAGCGCAAGAATGCCGAGGCCGCACAGGTTGACGCACGCTTGAAGAATGCCTGGTCGCAGACCGACGTGAAGGTGACCGGGTCACGCTTTTGAGTGACGCGTGACGCGACTACCTCGGCGATCCGTCCTGCTCTGGTGAGTCAACGCCTGGCATGCGCGCCGGGGCATACCAGAACGCACCAGCCAGGGCGGGCCGCTCCGAGGGTACGCGTCCCGCGTCACGCGTCCCTCGTCACGGTCACGCCTCCCGCGTCGCTCATTGATGATCGCGACATCATTTCGTAATCTCATGGCGGCTGATATTCGGCCCGGGATTTCGTCACTTAGTCACCCCAAATACTTGCGCGTTCGTCACACCGCCTTCTAGTAGGTTGTGCGGTTCACATCCGATTTATAGCGATACGTCCCCACGCGGTTGATCTGATCATGAGCGACCTGCATTAATACAGGTTATGCGTGTAACAAATCCTGCCAAAAGACTGTAAACGGAATCCCGCCTTGCACGTTCCCACTACGCGCATGTGAACAAGTTCTGTTCCGACCAAATGTGAACGCCGTGGGTCCGCAGCATTGCTGCGGCATGACGAACGCCGTGTACGCGCGCATCGATGTAGAAGCGGTGCGAGAGCGGCAACGATGCTGGTCGCGACAGACAACCCCAACCAGTGGAGGAGGTTTCATGTCCCGCAGGCGATACATCCTCGCCCTGGCCGTTGCGGCATGGTCGACGCCGTTTGCGGTCAGCGGGCAGAACACGACCGTGACGGGCACGGTGAGGAGCGAAACGCAGGCCGCGGTGCGCGGTGCGTTCGTGCAGATTCCCTCGTTGAATCTAAGTACGGTCACGAATGACAATGGCATCTATTCGATCGTGATACCGGCCGCGCGTGCCACGGGCACGGTGACCATGACCATCTCATCGATCGGGTTCAAGCCGGTTGAGTTTCAGGTTGCGCTGCGCGCTGGTCGTGTCGCGCAGGATGCTATCATGGCCGAGCAGGCCATCCCGCTGAACGACCTGGTAGTGACTGGCACGGCGGGCCGGCAGGAGCGGCGCGCGCAAGCCGCCGTGGTAGCCACGATATCGGCGCCCAAGGTGGCCGAGTTTGCGCCCATTCAGTCGGTGGAGAATCTGCTGCAGGCGCGCACACCGGGCGTAATGGTTCGGAATACTTCGGGCAGCACGGGTACCGCCAGCACCATCCGCATCCGCGGTCAGGCCTCCATCGAGCTGGGCAACGATCCGCTGGTCTTCATTGATGGCATCCGGGCCGATGGCGGGCGGCGCGAGCTGGGCGTCAGCACGCAGGACGGCAGCGCGCTCAATGACGTCAAGATCGAGGATATCGAGAGCATTGAGATTGTGAAGGGTCCGGCGGCCGCCACGCTGTATGGTGCGGACGCGAATGCTGGCGTGATCAACATCATCACGAAGCGTGGTCGTCAGGGCAGCGGCTTCACCCAGTCGGTCACGGTTGCGTACGGTGAGGCGGATCCCAACTTCTCGCCGCCCAACAACTACCAGACCTGCACGGCGGGCCTCAGCGCAACCACGTTCCCCGCCTGTGTCGGCCAACCCGTGGGGACGGTGCTCGGACCGGACAATCCGCTACTGCGTGAGAAGTCGTTCCGCGACGCGGTGGGCCGCAGCTTCGGGTACAGCCTGCGCGGCGGTGGCGAGCGGTATGGCGTGTTCCTGTCGCTGGGCCTGGACAACGAGGCGGGCACGCTGCCCAACAACGAATTCGGCCACACGAGCGGGCGCGCCAGCTTCGACTTCTTCGCCTCGGAGAAACTGCGTCTGGAATTGGGCTTCGCCATGATCCGCACCGCGACCCAGCTGCCCAACAACGACAATGACATCTACGGCTACCTGGGTGGCGGTCTGCTGGGCGATCCGCGCACGTTGGGCGCCGCCAAGGACGGCTGGTACGGCAACAACCGGCAGACCACGGCGCTTTCATCGCTCGAGAATACCGATCGCACCATGCGCGTGCAGCCGCGCGTCGCGGTGAACTACCAGCCGTTCAGCTGGTTCAACAATCGTTTCACGGCGGGTGCCGACGTACAACGCGGCCGGCGGTGGAACTTCCGGGCCAAGAACGATGAAGGCTGGTTCGATAACGTGCTGCAGAACACGGGTCAGATTGGCGAGATCCGCAATGTGGACGATCGCTACACGTTCGACTACCTGGGTAACCTGACGCGTTCGTTCAATGATGATCTGCGCGCCGATCTTTCCTTCGGCAGCCAGGCCATCATTCGCCTGACCGACCAGGCCAATGCGACTGGCCAGGGATTGGTGAACAACAAGGTGCGCACGGTCAACTCGGCGGCGCGCGTTCTGACGGGTGGCCAGACCAACACGCAGACCCGGCAGATTGGTTTCTTTGCGCAGACCCAGATCAGCTTCCGCGAGAAGCTGTTCCTGCAGCTGGGCGGACGTGTGGATCAGGGTTCATCGTTCGGCGCGCAATCCAAGCCGTTCTACAGCCCCAAAGTGGGCGTGTCCTACGTAATCTCCGAAGAGCCGTACTTCCGCAGCCTGCTGAGTGAGGACATCGTCAGCACGTTGCGTTTGCGTGCTGCGTTCGGCGTGACCGGCCGTACCCCTGACAACGGTGCGCGCTCGACGTTCAACCCCACGGTCAACCAGATCTCGGCAACCGGGACGGTGGTTGGGGTCACGCCCGACGATGTGGGTAACCCAGACATCCGCGCGGAAAAGGGGCAGGAGTTGGAGGCCGGTTTCGAGGCCGGTCTCTTCAATGACCGGCTGGGTCTGGACTTCACTTACTTCAACAAGAAGACCATCGACCTCATCCTGGAGCGGCCGGTGCCGCCTTCGATGGGCGCGGCCGAGCCACTGGTCAACCTGGGTTCCATGCTGAACCGGGGGTTGGAGATCGCGGCCAATGCGCGCGTGCTCACGCATCAGAAAGTGGCGCTCGAGCTGCGCGGTGCGGTCAACACATTGCACAATGAAGTGCTCGACCTGGGCGACTCACCCGAAGACATCGGTCGCAAAGTCGGCTTCCCGATCAACGGGAACTGGGACTACGTCATCAAGAGCGTCGACCTGGCCAACAACCGCGTCATCGTGTCCGATGACTTCGAGTTCATTGGCAACGGCCCCACTCTGCCCGGCTGGGAGACCACATTCTCCGGCACGCTGACGCTGTTCCAGAATCTGAGCTTCTACGCGCAGATGGATGGCCGCGGCGATGTCACGCTCTTCAATTCCACAGACGAGTTCCGTGACCGGCAGATTCCGGTCAGCGCAGACGCTCACCTCAAATGCGCAGCGATTGGCACCAACGCGGACGGCACCTGCACGGACGCGGGCCGCACCCGGTACATGCGCAAGTTTGGCCCGTTCTTCACGGAAGATGGCGCGCCCGTGCCCGGACCGGATGTGACGTACGCGTGGATGGAAGACAGCGGCTTCTTCAAGCTGCGTGAAGCCTCGGTCAGTTATCGCGTTCCGCGGGAGTTCGTGAATCGCTTCATGCGCGCACAATCGGCGCAGCTCACGCTGTCCATGCGCAACCTCCATACGTGGACCGACTTCACCGGACTCGATCCGGAAACCAACCAGTTCCTGACCGTACCGGCCGATCGCCGCTGGATGGTCCGCTTCAACTTCACGTTCTAGAGCAAGGGAAACGAACCATGCAGAATCGAATTCGTAACCGGGCGCTCGGGGGCGTGTTGGCCGTGGCCCTGGTTGGACTGGTCGGCTGCGATGACTTCGTTGCAGTCGAAAACCCGAACCAGCTGGAAGCCGAGGCCATCGACAACGAGCGCGACCGCTCCATTCTCTCACAGTCCGCGTTCCAGTCATTCGTAGCCAACTATGGAGACCTGGCCGTCTACTCGGCCTGGTTCACCATGGAAGCGCGCGTGGGTGACACATTCCCCACGCGCAACGAGTTCGGCCGCCGCCAGATCTCGCCGCTTACCAACGGCGATCATGCGGCCCGCTGGAGGGGCATTCACACGCCGCTGGCCTTTGCCGAGAATACCATTCGCGACATTGAAGAAGGCGGCGCTGACATCGACCTGGCACGCGTGTATTTCACGTCCGGATACCTGATGCTGCTGCAGGCCGAACTGTTCTGTCAGCCGACCATCATGCAGGGTCGTGGTATTCCAGGTAACGCGCTCTCATCGGTACAGGCCCTGGACACGGCCATTGCCCGCTTGACCCGGGCCAATACCATTGCGCGTGCGCTGACCGGCACGGAAGCAAGTGACATCGCCAATGCCTCGCTGGTCGGCATCGCTCGTGCGCATCT
>JBOHRF010000299.1:0-6358 GCA_050732575.1 Longimicrobiales bacterium | reverse complement strand
GCGAAAGGCAACGCTGCGCACCCTGCCCTCCTCCACCAGTGCCAACGCAATCACAAGTCCGGCCGGCGTATCAATGCGCAGGGTGGTGATCGGCTCTCGCCGCTCGATCAGGCCCAGCTCGAGCACGACCACGCTCACCGCGATAATGCCGTGACCGCACATCGTGCTGTAACCTTCATTGTGCGTGAACAACACGCCAAAATCAGAATCGGCGCGCTCGGGCGCCACCAGGATGCAGCCGTACATGTCGGCATGCCCGCGTGGTTCCCACATGAGCGCGCTGCGCAAATGGTCGAACTGTGCGCGCGCCGCGCGCCGGCGCGCCAGAATCGTATCGCCGGGTAGCGCAGGGAATCCGCTCACGATCACGCGCAGCGGCTCACCCGCCGTATGCGCATCCACCGTAACAATGCGCGGCCACGATGGATCGGGTGAGAACTCCCGGAAGTGGGACAGAGAGGAAGAAAGAGTCATGATTCGCATTTCAGGTGGTTGCGAAGGTGAACATACCAAAGAATAACGGACGAGCACGAGCACGAGCACGCCTACGATGGCAGGCTCGGCCGCCAACTAGACTCGGACCGCAGTGCACGCGCCGTCCACCGCGAAGCGCGCCCGCGTAGCGCGCCCGCGCAGCGCGCCCAGTCAGCGCAGCGACTGCGCCCGGCAAGCGGCCGTCGGCGCAGCCGACGTCCGCGCCGCCGTCCAGAAAACGCGAACGCTCACTCCCGAGTTGGCGAATCGGCGCCGTCGCGTCTTCTGGTCAGGTGTGGCAACTCGTTTCCTGGCAAGACCTTTCCACCGCAGACAAGCTGGCACTGGACTGGCCAATGGATTGACGAATAAGCACGAGCAAGATTTGCGTTAGCAAGCTCATGACTGCGAACGATACTCGGACCACCGCGCCGCATCGCCCCACGCGCAGCGCGCCCGCGTAAGCGCGCCCGCGCAGCGCGCCCAATTCGCGTAGCGATTTGCGCCCGGCAAGCGGTCGTCGGCGCAGCCGACGCGGGCAGCCGCCAGAGGGAGTCTCATGGATCGCTGGAAAGACGACGTCGTGTTCGCCCTGCGCTCATTGACACGCAGTCCGGGTGTAATGCTGGCCGCCGTTGTGTGCCTGGCACTGGGCGTGGGCGCCACGACCACGGTGTACAGTGCCACGCGCGCGCTGGTTTTGCATCCCGTACCCGTCCCCAAGGGCAGTCGGGTGGTGCGCGTCACGGAGATGCCGCCTCAAGCCCGGCGCGACTTCAATGGCGTGGCACCCGCCACGTTTCTGGAATGGCAGCGCGAGTTGCGCTCGTACACGCAGATTGCGGGCATCGATTGGTCCGCGGTCAACTTAACGGGCACGACCGAGCCCGAGCGCGTATCCAGTGCCTACGTTACACCCGGTTTCTTCACCATCCTGAAGCAGGCGCCGCTCCTGGGTCGCGCCCTGATCGAGGCAGACATCCAGCCCGGTCGCGACCAGGTGGTAGTGCTGAGTCATGCACTCTGGCAGCGCCGTTTTGCCAGTCAGTCCGATGTGATCGGCCAGCGCGTTGCCATCAACGGCCAGACGCATGAGATCGTGGGCGTGATGCCGGTCGAGTTCGTGTTCCCGCCCGGCGCCGAGTTATGGCTGCCGCTTTCCATCGCGGGCACTGCGGCCAGCGATCGCATGGGCAACAACTATGTCGATGTCATTGCCACGCTGAAACCAGGCATCACAGTGGATCAGGCCAGCGCGGAAGTGGCCGCACACGAGCGCACCGTGACTGAGCGTTTTCCGCTGGAACGTCAATCCTGGAGCGCGCTGGCGGAACCGGTTCAACACTATTACGGCGCTGACCCGCGGCCCTACCTGCGCGTTGCATTTCTGGCTGTGTTGCTGGTTCTTCTGATCGGCTGCGCCAACGTGGCCAACCTGCTGCTGGCGCGCGCCACCGGTCGCATGCGCGAGCTGGCCGTGCGCACGGCGCTGGGCGCCAGTCGCGGCGACATCGTTCGCCTGCTGCTCACGGAAAGCGCACTGCTGGCCCTGGTGGCGGGTGTGGCCGGCGTCCTCATTGCGCTGTGGGGTGTACTGCTGTTCCGCAATTCGATTCCGGCCGAGCTGGTGAAGTTCAATCCGGGCTGGACCTCCATTCGCGTGGATGCGCCCACCCTCGCCTTTGCGCTGATCATTGCACTGGGCAGCAGCCTGGTGTTTGGTGTGTTGCCCGCGCTGCAGGCGGCGCGCACGAGCGTGCAGGGCGAGTTGCGCGAGAACGCGCCCGGCTCTCGTCGGCGCAACCGCACGCGCAACGCACTGGTCGTGCTGGAAATTGCGCTGGCACTCATGCTGGTCGTGAGCACGGGCCTGCTGTTGCGCAGCTTCAAGAGCCTGCTGGATGCCGACGGCGGCTTTCGCCGCGAACGCATTCTGACCATGCAGATCGCGCTGCCCACGGACAGGTATGAAACACCGATGCGACGCTCGGATTTCTATCTGCGGTTGGAAGAGTCATTGCATGCGTTGAACGGCGTGGAGAGTGTTGGGCTGGTCAACATATTGCCCATGGACTGGAGCGATATCGCCACGCGCGTGACCGATGACGTGCGGCCAGCGCTCGCGGAAGGCGAGATGCCGATCGTGCGCTCACGCACGGTCTCCGATCGCTACTTTCAGGCGCTGGACATCCCGGTCATTCGGGGCCGCAATTTCGATAGCCAGGACCACCGCGAAAGCACGCCCGCAGTCATTGTGAGTGATCGGCTGGCCCGTCAACTTTGGGCCGGCTCGGATCCGCTCCGCCATCGACTGCGTCAGGTAGGAGACACGATCTGGTGGCAGGTCATCGGCGTGGTGGCCGATACGCGCCACAACCCCAACGTGGGTGACCCCATCCAACCCACGGTGCACTTCGCTGCACGCCAGCGCGGACCGGTTGCCATGTCCATCGTGCTGCGCACCACAGGCGAGCCCAGCACCGTGGCCACCGACGCACAGCGTGCCATCGCGCAACTCGATCCCACGCTCGCGGCCGGCGATGTGCGCTCCCTCGAACGCGTGATCCACAACGCACTGGCGCCCCAACGCTCTTCGGCCGGCATGCTGGGCGTGTTCGGATTGGTTGCGCTCATCCTGGCTTGCCTGGGTGTATACGGCGTCATGTCCTATTCCGTAGCCCGACGCGCCAGCGAATTGGGCGTGCGCGTCGCGCTGGGCGCGCGCCAGTCGGATATGCTCGGACTCATCATGCATCAGGGTGCGCGCCTGACCACCGCCGGAACGCTGCTCGGCCTGGGCGGTGCCTGGGCGCTCGCGCGCGCCATGCAGGGACTCATGCACGATGCGGCACGTCCCAGCCTCTTGACCATTGCCGCCGGCACGCTCGTGCTCGTCACCACCGCGCTGCTGGCGTGCTACCTGCCCGCCCGCCGCGCCGCCGCCACCGATCCCACTTCGTTACTCCGACGCGAATAACGCCGCAGGCGTTATGCGCGTCGGAGGGCGCGCCGGCTCGCTTACGCCAGCGGCGTGCGCGGAATCTCCACGTTGCTGGCAAGCCGCAGAGATCTCGACATGCCAACCGACAGGCGCCGGTGCGCCGCAGGCGCCACGCGCCCGCCCACGAAGTGAGGCGCGCCCGTTCACAACGTGAACGCGCCCGGCGCAGCCGACAGTCCACCAAGCCTTTCCACGTCAGCACGCTTTGACTACCGTCAAGTCATGAGCTCAGAAGCCGATAACACACGCGTCCTACTGGCCGACGACCAGCCGGATGTACTGGTTGCATTGAAATTGTTGCTGGCCGATGACGGGTATGCACTGGAGACGGCGACCACGCCGGCCGCGGTGCTGCGCGCTATCGAGGATCGCCAGTTCGATGCGGTTGTGATGGACCTGAATTACACGCGGGACACGACCTCCGGCCGGGAGGGTCTGAACCTGCTGCAGTGTCTGCGCGCCATGGAGAGTGCGCTGCCCGTCATTGTGATGACGGCCTGGGGCAGCATTGAAGGCGCGGTCGAGGCCATGCAGCATGGCGCCAATGACTACATCGAGAAGCCCTGGAACGACGAGCGGCTGCGGCGCACGCTGAATACGCAGATCGAGCTGGGCCGCGCGCTGCGCCGGTCGGCCCGTCTGGAAGCGCAGAATCAACGGCTGCAACGCACCGGGCTGCCCGCGCTGATTGCCGAGTCACCGGCCATGCAGGGCGTACTGGGCATCATGGAGCGGGTAGCCGCGTCCGATGCCAATGTGCTGATCACGGGCGAACACGGCACGGGCAAAGACGTGGTCGCGCAGTGGCTGCACGGTGCATCGAATCGCAATGCCAAGGCGCTGGTCACGGTAAACGCGGGTGGCCTCTCCGAGGGTGTAGCGGAAAGCGAGCTGTTCGGTCACGTCAAAGGTGCGTTCACTGATGCGCGCACCGATCGTATTGGCTGCTTCGAGCTGGCCGATGGCGGCACGCTGTTCCTGGATGAAATCGCCAACATGTCGCCTCGTCTGCAGGCCAAACTGCTGCGCGTTCTGCAAACGGGAGAGCTGCAACGGGTCGGCTCCTCACGCACCATCCACGTGAATGTGCGCGTGCTGGCTGCCACCAACGCCGACATCCGGAAAGAGCTGGATGAAGGACGGTTCCGCGAAGATTTGTTCTATCGCTTGAATACCGTGCAGATCCATCTGCCACCGCTGCGCGAGCGCGCCGATGATGTGCTCCTGCTGGCCGCACATTTCCTCGGTGTCTACGCCGACAAATACGATCGCGATTTGAAAGGCTTCGATCCGGCCGGTCAAACGGCATTACGGCTGCATGCCTGGCCCGGTAATGTGCGCGAGCTGGCGCACGCCGTGGAGCGGGCCATCCTGCTGACGCGCGGCGATCGTATCACAGCGCAAGACCTGGGACTGCAATCGCGGCCGGAGGCCGCGGGTCCAGATGAGATGACCCTGGAAGAGGCGGAGCGTGCTTTCATCCGGAAGGTGTTGGCCAAACACAGCGGCAATGTGTTGGCTGCGGCCGAGCAGTTGGGTATGAGCCGCAGCGCGTTGTATCGACGGATCCAGCACCATGGCCTCTGAGTGGACGCCCAGCGGACCGCGTGCGCGCCATACGCTCGAGCGCACCATAGCAGGACTGATTCTGCTGGCCGCGGCACCCGCGATTGCGGCCGCGCTCTGGCTGGTATGGCGCTCGAACTTCGGCACGGAGCTGCGCTGGACGCTCACCATCGTTCTGCCTGCTCTGGCCATCGGTGCCGCGATTGCCGCTCACGGACAACTGGAGCGACCGCTTCGCCTGCTGGTCAACCTGCTATCCGCACTGCGCGAAGGCGACTACTCACTGCGCGGCGCGGGCGCCAGCGCCGGCAATGTGTTGGGCGATGTGCTGCGCGAGGTGAATGCGCTGGGTGAGACGCTGCACCAGCAGCGGCTATCCGCAGTAGAGGCTACCGCGCTGCTCTCCAACGTAATGGCGGAAATCGATGTGGCGCTCTTTGCCTTCGACGATCAGGATCGCGTGCGCGTGGTCAACAGCGCGGGCGCCAAGCTGTTGGGCAAACCCGCGCCTGCGCTGGTCGGCCAATACGCCTATGAGATCGGGCTGGACGAGTATCTGGAAAACGAAACGGAACGCGTGGTTGATCGCAAGTTTCCGGGCGGACGTGGCCGTTGGGAGATCCGACACTCGAAGTTCCGGCAGGATGGTCGGCCCCATCGACTGTTGGTATTGGCCGACGTGACGCGAGCGCTGCGCGAGGAAGAACAACAGGCCTGGCGCCGCATCGTGCGCGTGTTGTCCCACGAGATCAACAACTCGCTGACCCCCATCCAGTCGATTGCGCGCAGCCTGCGCCGTATCCTGGACAAGGAAATGGAAGAGAATCCGCGCGCACCAGAAGTCAGTGAAGGACTCTCCGTAATTACATCGCGCGCGGAAGCGCTCTCCCGTTTCATGGCGCGTTACGCGCGACTGGCGCGCGTGCCCAAACCCACGCTGCGTCCGGTCAAGGTGGCGGAGTTGATCAAACGCGTGGCCGAGCTGGAACAACGTTCAGTCGTGCGCGTGCGGCCGGCGCCAGACCTGGAGATCATGGCCGATCCCGATCAGCTCGAGCAGGCGCTCATCAATCTCATGCAGAACGCGGTGGATGCCACGCTGGAAACCGGCGGTACCGTCGAAGTCGGCTGGATCGCCTACCCCGATGCGCTGCAGATCACGATTCTGGATGAGGGACTCGGTCTGGCCGATGACGCCAATCTGTTCGTGCCCTTCTTCACCACCAAACCCGAAGGCTCAGGCATTGGCCTTGCCCTGAGCCGTCAAATCGCGGAAGCGCACGGCGGCACAGTCGCGCTGGTCAACCGCGAAGATCG
>JBOHRF010000298.1:0-6366 GCA_050732575.1 Longimicrobiales bacterium | reverse complement strand
TCTGAACGGTGGCCGCCAGGCGAACGAACGGTTTCAGCCGCGATCGTGTCGCCCACCCCAGCCAGTCTTTGACTCTGGACATTGCTTCCTGGCGGTTAGCGCAGTCGAACACATCGAGGAAGCTCTCTTTCAGTAGATGCGCTCGATAGACCGGATCGTTGAAGCGAGCAATCCAGGACAGCTTCCGTCCTTCGATGGGGGTCAGGTGCGTCGGACGTTTCAAGAGCGCCCAGCGGCTGCCTTTCAGGCCGGCTCGTTCGCGCACGGGAAGTCGGGCCATCTGCTGCCGCCGGACTTCATCCAGGGCGTCGTTACTCAGCCGTGCCACATGAAAGCGATCATTCACGATCCTGGCTTGCGGCGCCCAAGTCCGAATCGCGAGCAGGTAGGCGGGCGAGAGGTCCACACTGACCAGCTCGAGTTGGCGTGCCCGTTCACTCCCGAACGCGTGGAAGAAGGCGCCCAGCGCTTCCGCCGATTTGCCCTCGCCCACCCAGATCACACGCTCTCGATCATGGTCAACCACGACCGTCAGGTACTTGTGATGACGACGATAGCTGATTTCATCCACACCGATCCGGCGTACACCCTCGAACCGGCTCTCGTCCAGGTGCTCGGCCACCAGACGCCGCGCGATACTTCCCACGGTGAGCCAGGAGATGTCACTCAACCTCGCCACGGCCGTGTGGTTGAGCTGCTGCGTCATGAACCCGACTACGTCCTCAAACACGCGCGTAAAGGCGCTGCCCGCACGGGCCCAGGGAACCGCTTCCGTACGCACCGCTTTGCACTGCGGACAGCGCAGCCTTCGAATCGCACCTTCCAGCCACGTCGTGCGCCCCCAGATCGCGACGTGACGCCACCGACGCTCATGCTCTTCGAATCGCCCGCTCACCTGCGTGCCGCACTCCGGACAACTGAGCAGCCGAAATCGTCTGCCAATCTGGACGACCAGCGTCTCACCTTCGAAGCAACACCCCTTGACCCAAAGACCGGGCAAACCGATCATCCGATTCAGCAACGTCGTCACGCGCACCGGTACGCTCTCCAGGTTGATGTCCGTTCTTGTCAGGAACTGGTTCATCATACCTGTCGGACTGCCGGTGCGCTCTTTTTGCTCGCTACTCCTGTCGCAGTTTACCTTCGGACCCTCGGTGCGCAGCTACACTCGTATTAGGAGAACCCTCGTTCCTCTACTGGGAGCACAGGCACGCCACTATCACGATCCAGAACAAATATCATTCCCATTTTTGTTCCAACCACAACAACGTCCCTGTCCAGACCGTTCAATCGCAACTTGACGAGCATTGGTTGAGCGGCTACGTCATAATCCCAAAGATCGTGGTGCACTACCTGAAAAGACCAAACTAACTCTCCGGTTGTTGCTCTCAGCGCGACGACAGAATTGGCATGGGGGTTTGCACCAGACCGTACCCCGCCATAATGAGAAGGCGCGGGACCGCTCGTAGGGAGAAACACCATGTCACGGGCGGAGTCGAAACTCATTATTGACCAAACGTTGCCGCCACCCGACGCTTTCATGTATCCCGATGTCGGCCTTTGGGAATCGATAGGCTGATACCATTGGATTGGATCGAACGACCAGCGAAGCGCACCGGTGCGCGCGTCGAAACCGCGCACTACACCGTGAACTTGCGCGCGAACACGAGGTGCAATTGACGACCCAACCACCACGACGCCTCCTGCGACCGCCGGGGGCGACGTGACAACATATTGGCCTTTGGCGACCTCGACCCCTTCCAACGAGCCACCCTCGTCGAGATTGATGACCCCATCATCGCCAAAACCCAAGCAGCGCTTCCCTGTCTGTGCGTTAACTGCGATGAGCCTAGCATCGATCGTCGCAACAAATAGGCGTTCAGCGCATTCGTGGCCCCGCGGGGCCTCGTGGTCAATCCAGCTAGCCACGCCGCGCGATACAAAATCCTCCGCGTAGCGAAGTGTTGCATCTATGCCTGGATCGAACGTCCATCGAATGTTTCCTGTGCCAGCGTCGATCGCCAGAATGCGATTGCGCGGAGTTGAAATGTACAACGTGCTGTCGCGGGTGATTGCAGTGGATTCAAAGCGCATATCTGTGGTATGACACGAGCCGCACGAGGCGCCGCGCTGCGATGCTATCGGTGTCCCGTCTTCACGCAAATTCCCCGCCCGATGGCCGTCCGGATCAAACATTTCCGGCGAGACATCGCCGGCGCGTAGGCTCCACGCGAGGATCAGTTTGTTTACATTGGTTCGGTTGATGTCTGCTGCTGCTGAGTATCTCATCCCTCCGGGATCACCACCGTAGTACAACCATTCTACTGCTTGCATCGATGCTGGGTCCCTTGTATCCGAAGCACGGCAGGCGGTAGCCGTAACCAGTCCAATCGTGAAGGCCCGTCGCATCGCGACAAAACCGCGCACTCTTGAGTAGGCCACCTTTCGGGATGCTCGCTAGCTTTCCTCTGCCATTCAGCGACGGGGGAGCGCAGGAACACCAGCAAGTCTCTCTACGGCGAGCCTTTGCGTTCGGGCAATTACTTCCGGGTCCGAAATCCCTCTTGCGAGGATCTGGCCGCGGTCAGAGGCGATCGTCTGGACTATTGCCCTTAGACTCGGATCGTTGAGCGTGATTGCAAGGTCCATCGCCTTCCACAACGTGGTGAAATATTGTTTTCCAGTCAGGCGCAGCGCCGCGCTTTCGCGAATCTGGTTGCGCGTACTTGACGATACGGGCGTTTGACCCTCTAGGACAAAACGGAGTGTAAGGAGTGCATGGTTAACTACGTCGTAGTGGACATCTGGAGCAGCGACAACTCGAGTTACTGCTGGGACGGATTGCTCACCAAAAGCCGCCAGTGCGCGTGCGACTGTTCCTCCTCCATATATTGCTTCGGCGAGTGCTGGTATGGCGCGAGGATCTCGCAGTTCGGCCACAAACCGTGATAGATGCGCGATGAACTCAGGACTCTCGTAAGTATCAAGCGGAACCCCGCGTCGGGCAGCGTCTGCTACGACTACGTTCTCTCGCTCAAGTAACGTGATTAGCGCCACTCGAAGCTCACCGCCGATGTTAGCTGCGCCGATTTTTCTGGCCGCTTGTAATGCCAGCATCCTCGTGGGCTGATCACCTTCTAAGAGTTGACGCGCCACGGTTCTCTGGTCCTGAGCATCCGCTGCGCCTCGGGTCGTTACAATAAGAACAGCCGCTGAAAGAACGCTCACCCATCGTGTCACTCGCATGGGGTCTCTCCTTCCTTACCAAGCTGCGTGATAATGGTGATCGGTGTATGTATTCCAGAAGGAAGTTTCAAGCGTGTTTGTTTGTTCTGCCGCAGTCCTCAAATGGTTGAATTCCGTCTCCGTCCATGAATGAGAGCTCGAATACATGTCGGCCGCCCGACCATGTGTGTGGCGGCTGTTCACCGCGGCCCCCGGCAAACCAGCATTCCCATGTGGACAACGGTATCCTGAGGCCAACGTGATCCCGCCTCGATTGTAATTGGTGCGTGTCTCCTCTAGCCTCTGAGGAAGGATCGAATTTATCCATCCCCATGGCTGGTGCGGATTGCCTTCTGCCCACCCCCCATTCAACTCGCTCCATGTGAAATGAGCCGAACCGCCGTCGTCCTCAAAATCGGCGCACCTTGGCCGCTCGGTGTTGTTAAACGTGGGGTTCTCGTACTCCGCTACAAGGGTTTCTTGCTCTTCGTCCGGGCAAGGGCGGCAATCGATCGCAGTTTCGGGGTCACACTCCTCAGGGTCCCCGGTTGCAATGCCTATGCCGTTCCAAGCCCATAGGTCTGCGTCGCTGGCGCTCGCATCGGGTGGAGCCGGAGAGGTGATTCTATCAACGTCGGTGCAACCACCAAGCGAAACAACGCAAATGAGTGCGGTCAACGCAAAACGTTTCATCGGCCTCCTCCAGAAGCTGGGTAGCGCGTGCTTTCACGTACTTGGAGCAATGGTCATCGGCTGGCTAAGGGTAGAGGAACGTCGGACCACACGACAGTACATATACGCGGCATTTCATGGCAAAGGTGCGGCATTCGGCCTGAGCCAACGCTCGAGTATGCTCACGATCTCGCCCGGCTCCCGCAGCAATTCCCGCAGGGGCTTGTTCGCCAGGTCTAACGCTGCTTTACGCGCGGTCCTAACGTCGATGCTGCATTGGCGGGCCCGTTTACGGTCGGATCCTGACACGCGCGCCAAGTGGACGAGGACGGTCAATCGAATCAAATCGTGCAGGTCAACAGTCGGACAAATCGCTTTCCAGTGTCGTCGGAGAGTGCTCGCATCTTTGTGGGCATGCGCGGCCAGGCGCTTCACTGTTTGCGTCGGACGAGTGGATCCCATGATGTAGCGCACTTCACGCAGTAAGACATCCGAGCCGCCATGCCGAATGAGAACGGTCAGTACCGCCTCGTCGAGCGGCAGCGAGCCGGCTTTGCCGTCGCCTTCCAGGAGTTGAAGCACGCAGTGCACAAACTCGGAATCGTTGAGTCCTCTTCCGAGCTGGGCGACCAGCGTTCGTAGGCGGTCGGAGAGCCGAGCATCCGATTCTTCACCCGGCTGACCGGCGCTATCGGGAAGATCTGTGCTGATCGAGGGCCTCTCTCGGCGGCAGGGTCGATTGCCGGCACCGGTGCGGTGCGGTGCGGTGCGGTGCGCCAACGTGTCGAAGTGAAGGAGCTACGTCAATTGTTAATCAGCGTTAATATCCGGGCGTGTCATTGTATACAGGAAGATAGGTCACGATGACCCATGCGCGACCGATAGGCGCGATACGCGCACGCGTGCGGGCAGCAGTTGTGCCAGGGGCAGGGATTTCGTCCCAATATGGTGGAGTTTAGCGACCGATATGTCGGATCTAGCTCGAAATCCTAGGCGGAACCAATCAGACTGGCCACGCGCTCGATCTGGGCTTCCGTGCTATGGACCGAGGCGGAGAGCCGCATCCAGTTGTAGTTGTACTCGCCAATCACGCGGGTACGCACGTTGTGCTCGGCCAGCTTCCTCTGCAGGTCCTGCGCGGTAATGCCATCGACTGTGAACGACACCATGCCGGCGCCCGCGCTGTCATTGCGCGGCGAGGTGAAGTGCACGCGCGGGCTCTGCGCGAGCGCATCGAAGATGCGGCTGCGCAGATGACGTATGCGCGCGTACGTGCGATCGGGCCCGAGCGCCTGATGGAAGCGCACGGCGGCGAGCAATCCCGCCAGGCGCGATTCATCGAAGCTGCCCAGGTGATTGAAGCGCTGCGCGCCCAACGTGAGGTTGTCCCAATCTCCCGATGCAAGTGTCGGCCAGAGTTTCGTGCGCCATTCATCGCGCAGATAGAGCAAACCCGTGCCCTGCGCGGCGAACAGCCATTTGTGGGGCGAGGTGGCGTAAAAGTCGGGATCGAGTGCGCGCAGATCAACGGCCATGAGGCCGGGCGGGTGCGCGCCATCGACTACGACGATGATGCCACGCGGGCGGCAATATTCGATGAGCGCGCGCACGGGCATGTTGAGCCCGTTGGTGAAGTTGACGTGTGACACGGACACGACCTTGGTGCGCGACGAGATGGCGCGCACGATGGCATCGTAGGCGGCCTGCGGATCGAGGGGCGGGTTCTGCAGCTCGACCTGGCGCAGCGTGACGCCGCGCCTTTTGGCAATGAGCTGCCAGCAGCACAGGCCGCCGATGTGCTCGTGATTGGTGGTGATGACTTCATCGCCGGCATTCAGCTCGAGGCCGTTGGCCACGAAGTTCATGCCTTCCGTGGTATTGCGCGGGAACACGAGACCGGCGGGATCGCAGTTGAGCAGCGCTGCGCACTCGCGCTTGAGTGTATCCCAGTCGACGCCGGGCGGCAGGCTCATGGCCACGCGGCGCGTGTGTTCGATCACGGCATCGACCACGATGCGCGGCTGTGGTCCGAGAGTACCGATGTTCAGATAGATGCGGTCAGCTGGGATGAGGAATTCTGCATGCGCCTGTGCCCATGGGTCCTGTGCGTTCTGCATGCGGGTGGCGCAAGCATTGAGCGCTGCGGGCCAGGCCAGTGCGGTGCTGGAGTGGTGCAGGAACTGCCTTCTGGAGATGTGGGGCCGGCGCATTCGTGGAGTTAGCCTTCCAACCCCAGATTGCGCAGAAGCTGAGGCCAACGCGGGTCCGCGCGGAGCGGTTGCCAGACGGGATTCACGCGGATCCACTCACGGGTAGCGGCATTCAAGTCTTTCAGCCCATTCAACAACTCGAACGCAGTATTCACCTCGCCCAGACTGGCGTGGACCAGTGCTTCGGCCGCGGGCACCGCGGGCGCAGGCCGAGCAGCATGGAGTCGGGTCAGGATTTCGCGCGCTTTCTGTTGTTGTT
>JBOHRF010000297.1:0-6404 GCA_050732575.1 Longimicrobiales bacterium | reverse complement strand
TCGTTGCCCAGGATCAGGCACCCTGTCCGGTGGCGCGCAGCGGAGCTGTGGTCATCTATGGCGAGGTCACGAACAATGTCACGGTGACCGCGGCCGAGCTGGCCTCGGCGCCACGCACCACCATCAAGGGCACCGCGCACGACGGTACCACGGCGGAATACACGGGCGTGCCTCTTCACCATCTATTGGCGCGTGCCGGTCTGCCTGCGGGAGCGCAGATGCGGGGCGCGGAGTTGCAACGCTACGTTGTGCTCGAAGGCCGCCGACGCATACCGCGCAGTATTCGCGCTGGCCGAGCTGGATCCGGCATTCCGCAACCCGGTCGCCATCCTGGCCGATCGCAAGGATGGCAGACCGTTGGACGCGGAGACCGGATCCTTTCAGCTGGTCTCGCCTGGTGAACAGCGCCATGCGCGCTGGGTGCGCCAGGTGGTATGCATTCGCAGCATGCGCGACAAGCCCTGATGTTCGACGCACAATATTTGTGGGAACTGCTCGAGGATGGTCAGGTTGAGGAAGCACTCCAGCTGATTGATGATGCGCTGGAGTTGTCGCCCGATGAGTCCGGGCTGCTGGCGCTGCGCGCGCTGTTGCTGGTCGACCTGGACCGGCGCGACGAGGCGGCCGCAGCGGCGCGCCGCGCTCGTGATGTTGATCCCGACAATTCATTCGCTCATTTCGCCCTGGGCGAGGTGGCGCTGGCGCAGGGCGAAGTGCAGCACGCTATCGCGGCCGCACAGGCGGCCCAACATCTGGATCCGGACTACGTCGAAGCTGCCCTGCTCGAGGCGCGCGCACGAGCCCGGGCTGGCCATTGGCCGCGCGTCCAACAAATCGCGCAACGCATTGTGAGCGAACATCCGGATCAGGAAGGCGCATCGGTTCTGCTCGCGCTGGCCAGTGAAATGCCCATGGAAGCTCCGTTATCCGCGGAGCGCTGGGACGCACTGGCCGGTCGCTTTCCGCTCAATGCGTTTGCCCGTGCAGGCCGAGCCTGGACGCAATTGCAGACCGGTGATGCGCGCGCGGCCGAGACCGAGTTTCGGCAGGCTCTCACGCTGGCGCCGGGACTCGAATGGGCGCGCGCCGGGCTGGTTACCGCACTCAAGGCGCGCAATCCGGTTTACCGCATGTTGCTCTTGTTGTGCGTTCGGTTGAGCCGGCTGCCCAGACGAACACAGAACATGCTGCTGATCGGCGGCGTCATTGGCTACAACATGCTGCGCCGTGCGGCGCGCGAGAATCCCGAGCTGAACCACTCGTGGTTCCGCTGTTGATCGCGTATGCCGCCTTCGTTGTCGTGTCCTGGCTGGTAGACCCACTGCTCAGCTTGTTGCTCATGGCGCGCGCCGATGCGCGCCAGTACTTGAATCAGGACGACAAGCAGAACGGCATGTTGGTGGGCGCATGTCTGGCTGCGGCCATCCTGTTCGCAATCGCTGGGGTCACGACCGGCTGGGAAACCGCCTACCTGGCAGCCTTTGCCATTGGTTTCACCTCGTTTACCGTGGCCGCCGCACACCAGTCGGATCCAGGTACGCGGCGGCGCAAGCTCTTGATGAAGATGGCCGCAGCCGCGGCCGTGCTCTCGCTGGCTACCAGCATTGTGCCAGCTGGCCCGGCCGTCACGATGCTCACCATCACCATTCTGCTGGTGGTGGCGAGCACATGGATGAGTCGCTTCATGTCGGAGCACTGACGGTCATAGCTCACAAGCTGATAGCACATCCTGCCCGCAGCCGCGCGTGGGCTGCGGCCCATGCACGCTGAAACGCGCGAGCGAATAGGTGCGCTGGCGAACACCCGTGCGCGCTGAGAGGTGGTCAAATTGTGACACCCAATTGTGCCAGTTTGGCAAGCGAAGCGTGGCCCTGTGTCAGGTGACCCCGGGTCGGGCGTTGAGTATCAGCCCCTGTTGGGCAGCCGGCCCGGTCTCAACGTTTGCTCGTCGGTCCTGGAGTATCCCTATGAAACGCCTCCCACACGCGCAGTTGTGCGCTGGATTGTTCGTGCTGATCCTGAGCGTCGCTCCGGCGCACGCTCAGGACACGGCCGCGCGCACCGACCCGGTCCGCGATCGGCTCGGAATTCACTTCAATGCGGTTGTGTACGGAACCGGCGATCACCTGAATTGTCGGATGGGAACCGGCGTTGGCGGTGGTGTCGAGTTGCGCAGCACAGGCCGTTGGCTGGCCGCCGTGAGCGCGGACCTGCTGCTGGCTGCACCGCTGCTCTGCACGGAGGCGGAGACGCTGGCGCTCTTTCGTGGTGAGTACGTCACGGAAGAGTCGGGCGTGATGTTCGTGCCCGCGCCGCGTCTCGGCGCGCGACTCGGGCGCAACTTTCGCTGGGGGCAGTTCCAACTCGAGCCCTCCGCAGCGGCGGGCATGCTGCAGTCGAGAAGCATCTCGAGTTCGGGGAATGGGCGCCAATGGCAGCCGTGGTACGGCGCATCCATCGACGTGCGCCCCGACTTTCTGCGGGTGGGCGTTCGTTTCGAGTATGGCGTGCACGCCGCGCCCGTGCTCTATCAGCAAGGTCAGACAAACGTGCACAGATTCGACCGGTGGGAGCCGCTGGTATCGTTTGCCGTGCTGTGGTGAATCAGGTCAACGACGCATGATGTCCGTGATCGATGAGAACCTCAGATTGAGCCGCCACACGTCCGTTTCTTCACTGGGTGCCTGACCCGCCATGATGGCCCGCAGCTCGGGAAAGCGGGCCAGCGTGCCGGGCTGAAGGCGATCCGTTCGCAGCGATAACTCCAACACGACATTCGAGCGAAGCACGATGTACAGCCGTGGCTGAGGCGTGGACAGGATGTAATAACGTGCGTCCGTGCGCCACAGCCAGCCGCAGTCGGAGCGCTCGATACCGGCCAGATGCGTGGCACCAAGCAGTTGCTCCACCTGGTAGCTACGGATGTGTCGACCGGTCCGGTCGTACAGCGCGAGCGCCGGACCATTCTGATAATAATCGTCGAGAGTGATGAACTCCCCATTCATGGAGACCAGTGCCGCTTCCGGCATTTGCGCGTTAGCCAGCGCAGTCTTCCATATGAGCTGGGCATCGACTCGCCAGGTGCTGCCGGGATATGCAATACGGTAGAGATAGGCGACCGGTTTGTCGCTCGTGTTCTGCCGTGAGCGCGGCGGGAATACTTCTGCCACGTACTCGAAGCCTCGGCCGTGAAAGCCGGTCGGCTCAGGTGCGAACTTACTGCAGACCGCGGGCATGGCCAGGCCGGGTGCAAGGGCGGCCATCAGTGTGGGTAACCACATATTCTTCTCATGGGCGCAGGTTCACCATAAATGACGTTCGAAGACCGGACATCGACACAGTCGCGCCAGCAGGGGTGCGTTGCGGCGTGAGCCGTGGTCGTGCAGAATTGACCTTACACCAGTTTTGCGGGAATCCCGAATGGTTACCTACCGTCGATGGCTCTGCCTTGTGGTGTTGCTGCTACCTATGGGCGCAGCAGCGCAGACCACTCCGCCTGTCTGGGCCAAGCCGGATCACTTCTGGTACCGCAAGAGTGTGCCGGGCGGCCATCTGTGGCTGAACGTCAACACGCTGCACGGCGTCAAGGAACCGCTCTTCGATCACCAGCGCCTGGCCATCGAGATGACCATTCGCACGGGTCTCGAGTTCACGCCGCTCACACTTCCGTTCGCCGATCCAGCCCTGCAGTTCGTGGTCAAATACGATGGCTCCAATGCGTATATCCAGGAGGGCGCCATGGCCATCGAGTTCGTTCACAACGGCTTTTTGTGGCGTTGCGATCTGCAGATCAAGTGGGACTGGAATCGCGTTCCGCCTACCGACTACGAGTGTCTCAGCCGGCGGCCGTTCGTGCCTGGCCAATCCTCGCTCAGCGTAAGTTCGGATGCGCCGCGCGTTTCACCGGATGGCAAATGGGAGGCCTTCATCCAGAATCACAACGTTGCGCTGAGGTCAGTCGGCAGCAACAGCGGCACTGCCACAGCACTCAGCAGTGACGGTACTGCGGAATATGCCTACCAGTTCGGTTCGATTCGGTGGTCAGCGGACTCAAAATCGCTCAGTGCCTGGCGCGTGAATTCGGCCATCTGGATGGCTGAGAGCGTTACCGGCAATGTGAAGAATCAGGTTCACAAGGGGCAGTGGAAGATTCCCGGTTGAGGAAGGAAAAACGGATCGAGGGAATAGGATCAAGGGGAGGATTAGGGTAGAAGGGATTGTCTCAACCGAACGACTCCGCCAACAATCTGACGCGTTGCACGGTCAGCATCGGTCCCTACCACCCTAAATCCTCCCCCTAATCCTATTTCCTCAATCTGTTCAGTTTGTTGTCGTCACCACCCGATCTGAGATTGGTGGCAGCCGCCCCGAATGTGATCGATTGAACGCTTCGACTTCCTGCATCAGTCGATTGAAGTCGGTGCGAGCGGCTTCCAGATCGCGCAGTCGGTCCTGGTAAACGCCCATGGCGGCGTTAGTGGGCCGATAGCCAACTCCGCCGGCCACGTCGCCGCCGCTGCCGCCAATTTCCGCTAACAGCCAGACCAGGTTGAGGTAGAGCTTGTACTTCTCGACGTACCATTTGTCGTCGCTGTGCATTTCGGTGCGCGACAGGAAATGCAGCTCGGTATCGAACATTCTCTTGTAGATACCGGCCAGCGCCTGGTCGACTGTGCGGTTGCTGCCGTGCTGTTTGCGCAGGTCTTCCACCTGCATGCGCATGATCTCAATGCGATTGATCTTGTCGACCACTTCATTGATGGCCGTCACCACGTTGCGCTGCAGTTCCGAACTGGCCACCAGGTCGGCATCATTCGAGGGCAACGTTACATCGCGCAGTACCTCGAACGGCTGGGAGTATTGCCGGTTGTTGTAGCTCATGCGCACGGTGTACTTGCCCGGTGCAGCGCGTGGCTGCCAGCGCTGTGCACCCAAACCCCAGTGCGTGACCGGGCGCTCGCGTGCGGTCCAGCGGCCCGCTTCCCAGATGTACGGATTGTCGAGCGGCAGGGAGCGCAGCACGGGCTGCGCCGGCTGTGGATAGAGCAGGTTCCAGGATGTCTGGTTCATGCCCACTCGCCCTTGCACCTGGCTGCGATTGATGACCGCGTTGTCCGCACCCAGCACTTCGACGGTGATCGGCGCTGTGGGCGCGGAGGCGAGGGCGAAGACGAACGTGGCGCTGCCACCGTTGGCCGTGCGCATGCCCGGCCGTGGCTTGAACAATTGCAGTTCCGCCTGCTGATCCACCTGGTCCATCTGCTCCAGCATCCAGATGTCGCGCAGAATCCAGAGGCCGCGGCCATACGTGGCTACGGCAACTTCCGCCGCGTTCTTCGGCACTTCGATCCAGTTGACGGGCGCGGCGGGCAGCTTGTCCTTGAATTGCGTCCAGGTGCGGCCATCATCACGCGAATAGAAGAAAGCGTGACCCGTGCCGGCGAACAACATGCCGCGCCGATGTGGGTTCTCGGCAATGGAAAGCGCATAGTCGAGCGGATGACCTTTGGGCAATGTAGCATCGATGCGCGTCCAGGTCTGGCCGAAGTCCGAGGTCTTGAAGAAATACGGATCGCGATTGTCCACCAGGTGGTAATCGACGGCCATGTACGCAGTGGCCGGATCGTGATGCGATGTATCGATCCTGCGCACCAGACCCCAGGGCGGCATGTTCACGTTCGCGGTCAAATCCGTCCAATTGCGCCCGGCATCACGCGAGATCCACACTTTGCCGTCATTCGTGCCCGCCCATAACACGCCGCGCTGCGTGCGTGATGGCGCAATGGCAGAAACCACCGCACCGTAGAACTGGCCGAGATTGTCGCCCACCACGCCACCCGAAAACCGGATGCGGCTGGGATCGCGTGTGGACAAATCCGGGCTGATCTCCTCCCATGTTTGACCGCGGTCGCGCGTGCGGAAGATGACCTGACAGCCGAAATACACAGAGTTGTCAAACCAGTCGATGGCCAGCGGCGGCGACCACTGACAGCGATACTTCAGGTTGACCGGATCGTGATCGAGCGTGTGCATCCAGGGACTCACGGAACGACGCAATCCGCTCACTTCATCGAACGTGGCTACGTGCGCCGCGTAACACGTGCCCCACACGAAACGATGATTGTTCGGCTCGGGATACGTATAACCCGACTCGCACGACGGCATGCTCTCCTGCGCCGGTCCGCTCGGTGCGCCGCCCCCGCGACCGCCGCCGCCACCACCACCACCGCCGCCACCGCCGCCACCGCGACCCTCACCACGTCCACCACCGCCGGCCGTGCCGGCAGCACCACCACGTCCGCCGCCACCAGCACGTCCGGCATCCGCCACAGCGGGCACACTGGCCGCAGGCGCTGGTGCGTAACTCGGCACATTGGCGGGCACGATGGGTCGATCGCTGGCGA
>JBOHRF010000296.1:0-6431 GCA_050732575.1 Longimicrobiales bacterium | reverse complement strand
TCGGTCAACGAGTAGGCGACCTGCAGGTTCGGACAGAGCTCGTTCCGGATGCGCCGGACCAGCCCATCGGCCACGGGTGCACCAGCCGCGATTCCAACACGAAGTGAACCGAGGTCTCGTTCGGTACGCTCGTCCAACCGCATTTCGGTGATGAATACGGTGGGCACGCCATAATGCACGGTAACGCGGTGCCGCTCGATCAACTCGAGGGCCTGAGCCGAGTGAAACTGCTCCTGAAGAACGAGTGCGGCTCCGGCGGCCGCGGTACCAATGACACCGGGTCCCAGACCAAACACGTGGAATACCGTGGTCACACCAAAGACCACGTCCTCAGTGGTCAGCCCGATGGCGTCGGCAGTGGCGGCGGCTACGCTGAGCAAATTGGCGTGGGTGAGCGCCACACCCTTGGGCTTGCCCATGGTACCAGAGGTGTAGAGAATCGCGAATACGTCCTCGGCCGGCTGAATCGTGACTTCCGGCAAGTTGCGACCGGCACCACTCGAGATCAGATCTTCGAACTGGTGGATCCGATCGTCATACCACAGATCCTCCTCGCCCACGGTGACCAGGTATTGCAGGTCCGGTAGTGACGTGAGGAAGCCCTCGAAGAGCTGGAGATAGTCGATGCCGCCATAGTTCTCGGCACTAATCACTACGGTGGCCTCCGAGTGGCGAAGCATGTACTGAAGCTCGGGCACGGTGTAGCGCGGATTGAGGGGCACAATCACGGCGCCGAGTTTAGCCACGGCAAACATGGAGAGAACGAACTCAGGCCAGTTGGGCAGATCGATCGCGATGCGGTCGCCTTTCCCAACGCCGAGTTCGGCGAGCGCCGCGGCTAGCGCGGTAGCGCGCGCATCGACTTGGGCATAGGTAAGGCGGCGATCGTTGTAGATCAGAAAAGTGCCATCGGGGTTCTCGGTGGCCTGGATCTCCACGACCTCAGCAACCGATCGACCCGCAAAGCGCTCGGCGAGCGCCATCCCGCCTCCGGTAGGAGTCCACTTACGTGCGGCGTCCTGCACCATCTGTGGCCCAAAGGTAGTCGCGCGGCGCGGTAGCCGTCAAACAAATGAAGGGGGAAAAGCGGGGCTGCAGAGGCGGATTTCACTGCAGGTTGGGCAACGTTTTCATCACGATGTCGTCATCGATCGGCCATGTCCAATCGCCCGTTTGAGTGCGTGCCAACAGGCCAATCGAGGCCAGTAACGTGTAGCGAACGGATCCCTGCCTGGCTTTCTTATCGCTGCGGGTGAGCGCGAGAATACGCGCAGCATCGACGCCATCGGGCCAATCGCGCGGCAGGCCCAGCGCGCGCGTAGCCGCCTCCAGCCGCGCACGCACACCCGGCTCGGTGGCGCCGATGGCCTCACCCAGCGTGGCTTCGCCGATCATGCCGATGGTGACCGCGTGCCCGTGCCGCATTGCATAATTGGTAGCGCGCTCCAGGGCGTGGCCAATGGTATGCCCGAAGTTGAGGCCGACCCGCGGACCCGCCTCGAGCGTGTCGGCTGCCACGAAGCTTGCCTTGATGCGAATGGAACCAATCACCATCGAGGTCAGTGAATCGGCATCACGGGCGAGCAGCGGGACGCGCGTATCCTCCAACCAACCGAAATAGCCAGCGTCCGCGATGGCGCCATGCTTGAGCGCCTCGGCCAGTCCCCCGCGCAGCTCCGCATCGGGCAACGTACGCAGCGTCTCAGGATCGACAATCACCAGGCGCGGCTGATGAAAAGCGCCGATGAGGTTCTTGCCGGCGGGCGCATCAACGCCGGTCTTGCCACCCACGGAAGCATCGATCATGGCCAGCAGTGTAGTGGGAACCTGCACGAGTGGAACGCCGCGCAAATAGGTGGCGGCCACAAAGCCGGCCAGATCGCCGACCACACCACCACCCAATGCAATGACCGCTGAGTCGCGGCCGAGTCCGGCAGAGAGCATACGGTCGCTCAGAGCCGCCCAGGTCTCTCGCGTCTTGCTGGCTTCACCGGGGTCGACCACAAATGACTCGGCTGTCAATCCTGCGGACGCGAGTCCGTGCAGCGCCGGCTCCAACCAGTGCTGAGCGACGTGATGATCGGTAATCACGGCGTAGCGATGCGCGGGCGCTGCAGAGGCGATCTGTTCCCCCAGCGCGCGCACGGCACCGGCGGCGACAATGACGTCATAGCCGCGGGTCGCGGTTTCCGTCAGCTCGATGCGAATCCGGGTCATGACCGAATGTAGTGGAGGCGAGTCGTTCTTTCGACGGGCGTGTCGGGCGTGTCGGGCGTGACGGGCGTGTCGGGGATGTGCTTTCGATTTTCTCGCATGGGCGCGGCGCATGCGAGCACAACGCATCGATCACCCGACTCGCCCGTCACGCCCGATACACCCGCTACGTCCGATGTGCTCGTGGAAAGTCTTTATTTCCCAAAGGATGATCTTTATCTTCGTGCGCAATCCGAATCTGGCTCCCTTCCGACGACGGAACGTTCGGACGGCGGCGCAGGAAGCACACGCGAACGTGGAGATCATGCGACTCCGAATTGGACTCGCATATAACCAGAAGCCCGCCGAAGACTCCGAGCCTCCCAGTACAGGAGTCCGGACCGAGTCGCCTCCGGAAGTATTGTCCCGCCCGCTCGGAGATGTCTACGCCGAGTGGGATGAACCCGCCACCATTGATGCCGTCCAAGCCGCCCTCTCCCGTGCCGGCAGCGTGATTCGTCTCGAAGCAACGAGTGATTTTCCGCAGGCACTGCGTGCCGCGCGACCGGACATTGTGTTCAACATTGCCGAGGGCCTGCACGGACCGAATCGCGAAGGTCACGTGCCCGCCATCTGCGAGTTCCTGAACATCCCTTACACAGCAAGCGACCCATTGACGCTGGGCCTGGCGTTGGACAAACAGCGCGCCAAGGAAGTGTTTCTTGCGCGCGGCGTGCGGACGCCCGGTTTCCGCGTGGGCGACGGCGAAGGCGAGGGCGAGGGAATGCTGCCGGGAAGCGGCCCGTGGATCGTGAAGCCTCGGTATGAAGGGTCGAGCAAGGGCATCTCCGAAGCCTCGTACTGCGAGACGCGGGCGGCGGTGCGCCAGCGCGTGGCGGAGGTGCGCGCGCTCTACGCACAGGACGCGCTCATCGAGGAGTTTCTGCCAGGCCGTGAGTTCACCGTCGCCATCATGGGCAACGGTCGTGCGGCGCGAGCGCTGCCCGTGGTCGAGATTCGATTCGATGCACTGCCGGCCGGAGCGCGGCCCATCTTCGGCTACGAGGCGAAGTGGATCTGGGACTCGCCCGTGCAACCGCTCGAGGTCTACGAATGCCCGGCCCGCATGAGCACCGAGTTGGAGGCCGCCGTGCTGGGTGAAGCGCTGGCCGCGCATCAGGCACTTGGCTGTCGTGACTGGTCACGTGTGGATGTGCGGCTTGATGCCGACGGCGCGCCGCATGTTCTGGAAGTGAACCCGCTACCGGGCATCCTGCCGGATCCGCGTCAGAATTCGTGCTTCCCGAAGGCTGCGCGCGCGGCCGGCATCAGCTACGACGAGCTGATCGTGGGCGTGCTGCACCTGGCGCTCGAACGTTATGGGATATCTGCATGAGAGTCGGGCTGCTTTACGATGACATCAGCTCGCGGCCGGACGCGTCCCAGGACGAACTGAGCATCCTGGAATCACTGGATGCCGTGGACGACGCGGTATGTGCGCTGGGCCATACACCGGTCTGGATTCCGGTGCCCGCGCGCCTGGACCACTGGATCGAGCTGCTGGCGCAGTCCTCCCTCGACGTGGTCTTCAACCTGTTCGAAGGCGTGGGCGGCGATAGCGTCAACGAGGTGCGCGTGGCGGGCATCGTAGAACTGCTCGGCCTGCCCATGACGGGCTGCACTGCGGAGACCCTGGGTCTGGCGCGCCGAAAGGATCGAATCAACGCGCTGCTACGTGACGCCGGACTGCCCGTCCCCGATTGGTCGTGCGTTCAAGTCAGCCACAGGAAACTCTACTGGGATCGGTTTCCCGCCATCGTGAAACCTGCTGCCGAGGATGCCTCTATCGGCATCACGCAGAAGTCGGTGGCGCGCAACCGCCGCGAGTTGGCGCGCGCCATAGACGCCGCCGAACGCTTCGACCGGGTCGTTGTGCAGCACTTCATTGAGGGTCGCGAGTTCAATGTCGGCATGGTCGGCAACGTGTTGCTGCCAGTCAACGAGATCGATTTCAGCCGCATGCCGGCGGGCGCATGGCCCATGCTGAGTTATGCCGCCAAATGGGAAATCGGCTCACCCGAGGATGTGGGCAGCGAGCCCCACTGTCCGGCCGCAATACCGGACGACAAGCGCGACCTGCTCCATGATTTGGCCTTTCAGGCATGGCGAGTGGCAGAAGGGCGTGGTTACGGCCGGGTCGATTTCCGCATGAATGACGCCGGCCAAGTCTTCATTCTCGAGGTCAATCCCAACCCTGACATTGCGCCGGGCGCCGGACTGGCGCGCATGGCGCGCGCGCACGGCTGGGATTACGCGGGACTGATACAGCATATCCTGGCCGAGGGTCTCAAGTGATCTCAGTCAACTCAACCAGCGCGCAGGGCGCGCCATCCGATTCCGAACCGATCGTGATCGCGCCGCTCCAACCGCAGGAACGTGCCGCGCTGCAACAGATCCTGTGTGAAACCGGTGTGTTCCGCGACGACGAGATCAACGTCGCGCTGGAAGTTCTGGACGCCTACTTCGCCGTTCCCGAGGGGGATTACACCGCTCTGGGCGCCTTCACCCGCAGCGGTCAACTCCTCGGCTATGTCTGCTTCGGCCCCACACCCTGTACGCTGGGCACCTGGGATCTGTACTGGATCGCAGTCGCCCCGGCCGCGCAGGGAAAGGGCGTCGGCAGCCGTCTCCTCCAGGAGGTGGATCGAAGGATTGCCTTGCGGGATGCCCGACTCGTGATCATCGAGACGTCCTCCTTGCCGCACTACGCGCCTACGCGCGCGTTTTACCAGCGGCACGGCTATCAGATCGTCGCGCGAGTCCCGGACTTCTATGCCCAGGGCGATGATCGGATGATCTTCGCCAAACGCATCCACAACGTTTGAACCAGGCAAGGCAATGGAACGCTGGCAAGAAATACTGCAACAGAGCCTGACCACGGTCGATGAGTTGATTGCACGCTTCGGGGTTGAACATGTCGATCGACATGCCGTTGAGAGAGCCATCGATAAGTTCAACCTGCGCATCACGCCCGCCGCGCTGTCCCAGATCCGCGCGCCGGGCGACCCGTTCTGGGTGCAGTACGTGCCCACTCCGGAAGAAAACGAAGTGATCGACGGCATGGTCGACTCGCTGGATGAAGATGCCGATTCACCGGTGCCCAACCTGACGCATCGTTATCCGGACCGCGTGTTATTCCTGGTGTCCCCGGTTTGTGCCACGTATTGCCGCTTTTGCACGCGCCGGCGCAAGGTGGGTGATCCCGAAAAGATCCCGCTCAACCAGTTCGACTCGGCGTTCAAGTACCTGCGTGAACATACCGAAGTGCGCGACGTAATTCTTTCTGGCGGCGATCCATTCATGTTGTCCGATCGGCGTATCGAATATCTCCTGAAGACGCTGCGTGAGATTCCACACCTGGAGATTTTACGCATCCATACGCGCATGCCCAGTCACTTGCCACAGCGCATCACGCCCGCGCTGTGCAACGTGATTCGCAAGTATCATCCCATCTATATCAACGTGCATTTCAATCATCCGGATGAGCTGACCGCAGACGCTGTGAGCGCGCTCAACATGCTGGCCGATACCGGTGCACCACTCGGCTCGCAGACCGTGCTGCTCAAGGGCGTGAACGATGATCCGGCCGTCATGAAGGCGTTGATGCAGGGACTGCTCAAGGCGCGCGTGCGTCCGTATTACATCTATCAGGCGGACGTGGTAGCGGGCGGCGAACATTTCCGCACGCAATTCGAGAAAGGCCTGGCCATTGTGCGCGCGTTGCGCGGCTGGACCAGCGGGCTGGCCGTGCCCCATTTCGTGATCGATGCGCCGGGCGGCGGAGGTAAGATCCCGGTGCTGCCCGAGTACGTTGAATCGGTCACCGATGACGAAGTGGTAATGCGCAATTACGCAGGTGAGGTGTTCCGCTATCCGCTGCCGCGCGAGCCCGTAACGGCCGGAATGAACGGGTGCAACGCGACCAACGGCCGGCACGCTCGCTCTGAAGAGCTGACGTACTTCGACTTGTAGGCCTGCCGGCAGTGCGGGTTGAGCGCGGTGGGTAAGCAGGGGCGGTGAGCGGTGAGCGCCCACCGCTCGTGTTCGATTTGATGCGGGAGCGTAGGTCGGGCGAAAACAGCAGGGAGGCGGGCATGACCAGGGCGAACATGTCAACTAGCGCCCGCGCCCGCCCGCCGGCTCCCGTTATACGCTCCCGCTCCCACTACGCCGTGCAC
>JBOHRF010000295.1:0-6503 GCA_050732575.1 Longimicrobiales bacterium | reverse complement strand
GATGGGTGCAACCGGTCGTGCAGGACGGTCTGTTGTGCGCTGCGCGCGGGCGGCCCTTCACCGAATGGTGCACCCGTGTTGGGGTTGCGGTCGAAGCGCGGGAAGTTGCTGCTCGAGATCTCGATGCGGATGCGATGGCCGGGCAGGAACACGTTGCCCGTGGCGCCTGCATCGATGGTCAGCTCTTCCGGTTGATTGGGTGTGAGCGGGACGGGCGAGAATTTTGACTTGCGATAGCGTGCGCGCAGGATGCCATCGGTGAGTGCGCGCGCGGTCCCATCGGGTAGCACATCTACCAGCTTCACCGTGAAATCCGTGTCGGTCGCTGTGCTGGTCACCCACAGATGCGTCAGGATCGGACCCGTGACTTCCAACGGCGTTTCCAACGGCGCGCTCGTATAGACCAGCACATCGGTGCGCTGCTCGACCTCACGCTGATCGCTCGGGCTGCGCGAATACCCGCCGCGCGCGCCCGTGGGCACGGGATTGTTCGGATCGTACGCGAAGCGATCCGGCGGTTCAGCGCCCGGCGCATCGCGATTCAGCGTGCCATTGCCGGCCAGCGAGTTGGCGCCACCCGCGCTGTGCAGATAGAACAGGGTCGGCACGGCGCGCGCGAGCGGCCACTCCTGCTCATCGCGCCAGATATTCGCGCCCATGATGAAAAGGCGAACCGGCGCGCGCGACAGCACACCCGTGGGCGTGTCTTTGAGCCAGTAGTCGAACCAGGCAAAACGCAGCGAATCGGAATCAAGCCCGGCAGCACTGCCATAGTCCACTGTACCGATGGTCGTGGTGCGCGCGGTCGGCCCCGAGTGCGTCCACGGTCCTACGATGAGCCGCTGCCCTTCCCTAGCCTTCGCAGTACGCGCATGCGCGCGCAGTCCGGCAAAATTTCTGACCGTGCCGTTCAACAGCGCATCGTACCACCCCGTCAGATGGAGTGCCGGCACCTCCACTTGATGGTGGCGTGACTCGATGTCGAAGATGCGCCAGTAGTCATCGTAGGATGGATGATCGAGCATTGTGAAATAGCCGGGCGCATGCTCCCTCAGGTCAGGCACGGCCACAGTCTTGAGTGGCATGTGCCGGAGCCAGTCGTTGAGGGACTGCCGCTCGGTCGCGCTCATGCCAATGGAGCCATCGCGATTCACTTCGGGCTGTGTGCGCCGGCGTCGCACGTCTGCGGCCTGGCCGATATTCCAGTTGAGGCCATCTGCGATGTAGAAGGCACCGCCCTGAAAGACCATGTCGTAGCGACTGTTGTACGACGATGCGGGGGCCAGCGCCACCAGGTGTGGCGGCCGCAGCGGTGCGGCCATGAGCTGGGTAGTGGCACTGTAGCTGGTGCCGAACATGCCCACGCGGCCATTCACGTAGGGCAGTGCCGCTACCCACTCGATCGTGTCGAAACCATCCTCGGCTTCATCATGCGGCCGTGCCACGCCATCGGACATGTAGCGTCCGCGTGTGTCCTGCACGACCACCACGTAGCCGCGCTCGGCCATGCGCCGGAATACATTGTCTTCCCGATTGGGATTCTTGGAGTAGGGCGTGCGCTGGAGCAGCGCGGGCAGCCTGGTGCTGGTTCCAGGGCGGTAGACGTCGGCACGCAGGATGACGCCATCGCGCATCCTGGCCTGGACGTTCTTTTCGACGATGATACGCGGGCCGACCGCCTCTTGTTGGGCGGTGGCTTTGGGCGCAGCGAGGACCAGGAACAGGGCCAGATTTGCCAGTGCCAGGCGCATTCCTCTCCCTCGAACCTGATTTGATGGCTCGCGCAGGCAGAGTACAGGAGCGTGACCGGTCGGCGCAACGGCAGCGTACACAGCGACCTGAGCTGTGTCATCGCCCGGGGAGAGGCCGTTGGACCCGTATCAGCCAGGCGAACGAGAATGGAGTGATTCGAGCTGCTGTCCACTGATCTGCAAGTGATCCGGCAATGAATCCCGCCACCCACTTTGCCCTCCGAGTGCGGGGCGGCGCAGACCTACTGCGTTCGCCAGCTTCACAAACCTGAAGGAGGCACACCATGGAGATCTCTCGCCTTTGGGCCGCAATGTTGACGCGCAACGTCAACAACGCCGGGACCAATCACCGGATCGTGCTCGTGATCAACGCTAACGGCCAGGACCTGTTGAATCACGAATTCGTTGACACGACACAAAAGGATCAGGAGCAGGCCCAGGCCAATCTCTACGAGGTGAATGTCCGTGGAAAAGGCATCGATCCTGCGGAACTGAACAACTCATCGATCCGTGTGGGCATTCTCGGCAGCGATGCGTGGCGGGCCGAACACTTCATGTTGTGGGGCGAGCGATTGTCTCCTTTTTTCGATGCCGAGGTCATCCCGCTCGCCCTAGAAACCGGCATCCCGACTCAAATCAGCACCGATGACGACGAAGGTCCTTCCAGTTTTCCCTTGAGACTGGTGGGCAAGGGCAATCGCGACATGGCGATCAATCGAATATTCCTGCTCTTTACCACGGCCGGCCAACTGGAAGACGATGATCTGGGCGCGGAAGGACTCGCGCCGCAGGGTACGGACAGTCCGATCGAAATCCAGATCGTCAGCGACGGACGACTGGTCGTGTTGTCCGAGATCCGTGATACACACCAGGACGATGCGGAGCTGGGCGGCGCGAATTTCTACTCCGCGCCGGTGATCACTCCGTTCACCAGGCGCGCTTTGCAGGACCGATCGATCACGCTGCGCGTCAAAGGATTGGACAGCTGGGAGCCGGCCAGCCTCTTCCTTTTTGGCCTGGACGACGCGGCCGGCAGACCGGAATCGCTGGTGCCGTTGGTACACCTTCCGCGCTGGCCGTTCGGCCTTCTCGAAGCCGACACCTCCACGGGTGTTGCCACCGTCACGTTGCCGCTCGTGCCCGACCACTCGTTCCCCGGAAACGGCGAGGTCGTTCATGCCCTCGAGTCCATTGCATCCGGGCAAAACAGGATCATTGAAATGCTGCAGACGCTGGCTGCGCGCTGACACCGTTTGAGGCGCCGGACCGAGTATCAGGCGACGTGCGCCTGCTGACGCGGTCGCGCCAGCTGCTTACGTTGTAACCGCGCGTTGGCGGCCACGCCCGCCAACGCGCAGAGCAGCGCACCCAACAGGCCCGCGGTTGCAACCTGCCAGCGCAGTCCCGCGGGCATTGGATTGCGGAAGTCATTCACGGTAAGACCCACGGTAACCAGGGCTAACACGCAGGCGTGGCCAACCCGAGCTCGCGGCGCCAGTCGTGCCACGGCATAACCCCCGCCTAACCCGACCAAACCATACAGGATCAGCTCGCCAACGAAGTTCGCCGTGCCCATGGGCGCCAGGGGCGCTCCCGGGACGTGCACCGGTCCCTGAATCAACGCTCCCTTGGCCCGACCCACAGCAAAGCCAATCAGGACACTGACAACGAAACCGGCCAGCACAGCCAGCACGCTGCGAATGATTTGGCGCATGGCACTCACTCCCGATCGAAGTGTGCAAATTTTTCAACCGGGAGTCAGGCAGTTCAAAGGTCGCAGCAGCCAACGGATCATTCCGTCGGTGAGGTGCCGTTAGGAACGGGGGAAATCACGTCCTGCGCCGGTCAACTGCTTATCGCAAGCGGCCATACTTGCGCATGGCCGCGAGCAGCCGGTCGTGTGGCAGCGCATACACGCGCAAATCGTTCGCGCCCGTCATCGTTTCGGCCGCCAGCATGGCATTCACAATGGCCTGCTCCGCGGCCTGCACGGTGGCATAAAAGAGAGAGTTGATCCGTGCATTGGGCACCATCGATACGCTCTTCACGGCCGAGTCTCCTGCGGCAGCGCGCGGATTCGCGGTGGAGAACGCAATGAAGATGTCGCCCGAACTGTTCTCGCCCTTGCCACCCATACGGCCGACGGCCAACGCAGCGCGTGTGACCACGCGCTTCAACTGATGCGGCAGCAACGGTGCATCGGTGGCAATCACGATGATGATGGAGCCAGCGCCTTCATCTGAACTCGGCGAATCCGGTGCCGGCGGGTTACAGCGCCGAGTCGTCGCCGTGCTGGAGGCAATACACGACGTCAGGTCCGCGATCTCCTCGCCCACCGGCACACCGGCGATGCGCAATTCGCGGCGCGCGCCATAGTTGCACTGCACCAGCACGCCCACGGTGTAGCCACCGGCAGCCGCATCGAGCTTGCGCGATGAGGTACCGATGCCGCCCTTGAAGCCGTGACACACCATGCCCGTGCCACCGCCCACATTGCCTTCGGGCACGGCGCCGCCGCGCGCGTTGTCCAACGCCGACCGTACATGCTCGGACTTGACGTGGAAGCCATTGATGTCGTTGAGTCCGCCATCGTACGTCTCGGCCACGACCGGCAGTCCCCAGGGTTGTTGTCCAGGACGCTTTACCTGCCATTGCAAAATGGCGTCATGTACGATGCCCACGCTGTGGGTGTTCGTGATGGCAATGGGGCCCTCGAGAAAGCCGCTCTCCTGCAACCACGTGGTGCCCGTCATCTCACCATTGCCATTGAGCGTGAACCACGCGCCAAACACCGGATCGGTGTTGGCCTTGCCGCGCGGATGCACTACCGTCACCCCGGTCCGCACGGGACCCTTGCCCACCACCAGGGCACCGCTGCCCGAAATCAGCGTGGTGTGCCCCACCTCGACACCCGCCACATCGGTGATGGCGTCGAGTGGACCCGCGTTGCCACCGATGGGCAGACCCAGCTCTCGTGCGCGCGGCTTGCTCTGCGCAGCCAGCGCGGCCGGGACGGAAACGACAATGAGGAAGGCGAGCGCCGTCCGGCGCGTCGTTTGGATTTGCATCGTAACCGCTCCAGCGTGGTCGTACGGGTAGAGCAGCGCGTTCCGCATTGACTATTGCGAGGTCGTACCTCGATGTACAGTGATTTCGAGCGGCCTGCGTGGCCCGCGGCGCGTTGGCGGATTACGCAGCCCGTTCAAGTCCGCAGCCGCAACAGGCGGAACGTGCGTCCCAGCGCTCGCGTCACGGCGGCTTCGAGCACTTCATCGCGGCCCTCGCGGATGCCTGCAATCGTGGGCCGCACCACCAGATCGGGCACAATGCCGATGCGTTGCGTCGGTCGCTTATCCGGATAGAACACGCCAATGCCACTGATCAGCGAACGGAGACCACCGGGCAACGGAATGGGAGACACATTGCCATCCGCGCCCGCAGTGGTGCTGCCCACGACCAGCACATTGGGGGCGGATCGGAAGGCCATGGTGGTGTATTCCGCCTGACTCTGCGAGCTCTCATCGACCAGGATGACGACCGACCCGGCAAAGTGCGGTTGCGCGGGGCGCAGGCTGACGGGCGGCGTCCAAACGAACGTGCCGGGATTGGCAGCGACACTCGTTGTGAATCGTGCAAACGGCGTTTCCTTGGCGACCAGGTGCTGGCCCAGCTCGAAGACCATGAACTCGCGCGGGTAGTTTCGAATGTCGATGACCAGGACTCTGGCACCTGCGGCTTTCCTGATGTAGTCCGCCGATTGTGCAGCGGAAACCGCTGACAGCTTCAGGTAGGCGACCTCCTCACTGAGCATCTGAAACGCCTCACCAGGAAGATCATGGGTCCGGCCGGCCCGCTGATCCACCTGGTCAGAAGCCATGCGCGCAACGCTGAGCTGGAAGGGCTTGCCGTCGCGTTCTCCGCGCACGCGCGCGGCGCCCGGCGTACCCTGCGTGAGCGAACGGCCCATGTCCCGCAGGCGAGTGGGCTGATTCGAAGCCGCGTAGTAGCGTGCCCACGCAGCCGTCAGCGAGTCGACGCGTTGACCATCGATCCTTTCGATCACATCACCGACGCGGAAACCGCTGCCCAGCCCGGGTGCCTGGTTCAGCAAGCCGGTGACCACGGCCCTGCCCTCAATGAAACGAACGGTGACGGGCAGTCGATGCGTTCCCACCGGCGGACGCACATCGAGTGAGCTCCACAGGTTGGCGTGGGTGTCATGCACACGAGCGATGAGCGCCATCATCGAGCGGCGGTACGCGCTGGCTTCATTCGCCTGCCAGAGCTCGGGCACGAAAGCGCCCAACACGGCGTCCCAATCTTCTTCGATCAGATCGCGGTATGGGAACCAGTATTCGATGATGTTCCAGAAGCGATAGAGGGCGAGGAGCCGAATGTCTCCATCGAGCGGCATGACACCCGCGGGATCGGTCTCATTGCTGAACACCGGATTGCCGATTTGAGGCGCAAAGCTCACGTAGTGTTGCGCTGATACTGCGCGGCGATTTTGGTGGATGCGCAGGAGCAGCGCACTCAGCTCGCGGCCCAGCGTGCGCTCATCGCGAATCCAGTCGATGTCCGGGCGCAGGTGCGCGTCAGCCGGCACCGCGGCGCAGGGCCGGCAGGGGTCGATCGGGCCGACCCGTTCCAGCCAGGTGATGATCGTAGTCGTCGCTTCAGCACGTCCGCGCGCAGCGCGCACGGAAGGCAGGATCCGGCGCAGTTCGGCATCCCAATCGACGCGGCCACTGG
>JBOHRF010000294.1:0-6521 GCA_050732575.1 Longimicrobiales bacterium | reverse complement strand
GGCGTAACGGGCGTAACGGGCGTAACGGGCGTAACGGGATTTTATGAGTTGCGAAAACAGTTAATCATTGTCGTTTCTTTGCCCGCCCGACACGCCCGACACGCCCGACACGCCCGACACGCCCGACACGCCCGACACGCCCGACACGCCCGACACCCCCGCACGAACCGCATCGAACTCGCGGCTCAATGACCGGCGGTATTGTGCGAGCCGTTCCGCGGTGCGTTGTCTGGAGAGCACGCGCAGGAAGAGGCGCACATCCTCGCGGACGCGGTCCCAGCGCTCGCGCCAGGCCAGGGCGACGAATCCGAGCAAGGGCAGGCCGATGGCAACGGCAGAAGCGGCGGCCAGGCCGGCCCAGTTCCAGGCCAGAAACACGTAGACGGCCAGGGTCAAGGGAAAGGCCAACAGGCCAATGGCGAGTTTGTAAGTTGCTATGGATTCGAAATCGACTTTGAGACGGTTCCCGATGACACGCGGTAGCCAGTAGGGCGGGTACCAGAGAGCGGTTCCCAGCAAGGCCGGCAGAGCGCCCAGCAGCAGGTAAACCGATGCGCGGATGGAGTAGTGCAGAACGCTGCCTGCCTCATAGCGTCCGGGCACATCGCCTTCGCGAACTCCGAGCAAGCGGCTGACCCGAGCGTATCTACGCACGGCCCGGCTGAGCCGTTCGTGACGTTCCGGATCGGTGGCGCGCAACCACGCCATCCCCTGCGCAAACTGTTTCAGGCGGGGCATCCGTTCCAGCAACTCATCGCGCTCACGCGGGCGGCTGATACCCAGCTCGCGCACGTAGAGCGCCTCGGCCGTTTCGATCAGTTCCTGATCTTCGTGCTGCGCCAGATTGAGCGTGACCACCTGCAGGCGCTCGGCAATGCGATCGGTCAAGCGGCGCACACATTCCTGCTCATCTCGCTCATATTCAGGACGCAGGTCCGTGATCCCGTAGGCCTGGCCAATGATCACGAGTGCGTCGCCGCGAAACAGCGATTTGCGACGGTAGGTAATGCCGACTGGAACCAGGCTGAGACCCAGGCGCCAGTCGTGTTGCGCTTCTGCGGCCAGCGCGATGCGGGCCGCACCGGTGCGCAGCGGCATGAGGGCCGGCTCGGAGTGGCTACGCCCTTCGGGAAAGATCTGCACCGCATCACCCTGCCCGAGCGCTTCAATGGCACGGCGAAACGTCTCACCGTTGCGTTGCATCTGGGTTGGATCATCCTGCTTGCGATACACGGGCAACCCACCCAGCAAGCGCAGCATTGACCCAACAAAGACCTGCTGGAAGAGCGGTGCCTTGGCCAGGGGCCGCGCAGGACGGCCGGCCGTGTGAAAGATGAGGAGCGGATCGAGCAGGGCATTGGGATGGTTAGCCGTCACCAATACCGGCCCGGCGGGCAGGGGTCCTCCCGTCTTCTCGACCCGGTAGAAGACGCTCGCGGTCCAGCCGAATAGACGCGCAGCGAGCACGGACGACATCGCCATAACCAGCCCGAAAGAAGGAAGGGAGTGAGAAGGGAAGATGTGGCGGGTGAGTGGCGCGTCAAGCGATGTTAACCAACGGTCAAACTGAAACGGGATGGGATGAAGGCCGGTCCGACTATTTATGAAGCGGCTATGCGAAGCGCGCCGCTGCTTCTCCGACTGGTTGCACCGTTCAACGACAAGTTGCGGCGCGGACTGGCCGGTCGCGACCGGGCGCTGGAGCAGCTGGAGCGCTGGTGCGCGCTGCAGCGCCGCACGGAGCGTCCCCTGTTCTGGGTGCATGCGCCATCCGTTGGAGAGGCGCTCATGGCGCAGGCCATCGTGTCGGCATTACGCGCGCAGCGGCCAGAGCTGCAAATCGCATTCACGCATTTCTCGCCATCAGCCGAGCGCATGCGCGAGCGCGTGGGCGCCGACGTTGCCACCTATTTGCCCTGGGACGCAACCGAAACCATGCAACGTGCGCTCGCGCTGCTTCAGCCGGCCGGAATCGTGTTCGTGCGCTCTGAAGTGTGGCCCACGCTCGCTCGCCTGGCACGGCACCGTGGTGTGCCTGTTTTGCTGGTGAATGCGGTACTGTCCCCAACCTCCAGCCGGCTGCGGCCACTGGCCAGGTATGCGCTCCAACCCGCTTATCAGGAGCTGACCGCAGTGGGCGCGATCGATGCCGCAGCCGCGGCGCGCTTCGAGCTGTTGAACGTGCCTCGCGCACGGATCGTCGTGACTGGCGATGCGCGCTTCGATCAGGTTTGGCAGCGCGTCGAGACGGTTGACCGCAGCAGAGACCTGTTGCGCCGATTGGCCGATCCCACAGTGACCACAATTGTGGCCGGCTCATCCTGGCCGACCGATGAAGAGCACTTGATCCCGGTGTTTCGGCGCATGCTCTCTGCCCGGCTGATCCTGGCGCCGCACGAACCCACTGAGCCGCACTTGAAGCGGCTGGAAAAAATGCTCGAGCATGGATCTCTCACGCATGCGCGGCTCGCGCACGTTGAGGCCCATACCGACGCGTTGCCGGCCGTTGTGCTTGTTGATCGTGTGGGCGTGCTCGCCGACCTCTACGCAATTGCCGACCTGGCCTACGTGGGTGGCGCATTTCACAGTGCGGGCGTGCATTCCGTGGTCGAACCAGCAGCGCTGGGTGTGCCCGTCATCTTTGGACCGCAACACGAGAATGCTACTGAGGCGCAGCAACTGATAAATGCGGGCGGCGGCTTGAGCATTGATTCCAGCAATGCACTAACCGTTGCGTTCCTGGAACTTGTTGCCGATACCCGGAAGCGTACGGAGACCGGAGGCAGTGCGCGCAATTACGTGCAAAGCAAGTTGGGCGGAGCCCGGCGGAATGCCGAACTCATCCTGCAACAGATTGACCCGGTCACACCTCTTTGACCATCTTCCAAGTGATGTTGAACGAACAAGTTGCACTGTTCAGAGTGGATGGCCGGACGAATCTGGCCCTGATCGATGCCGCGCGGGCCGCCAGTCCGCGCGAAGCCTGTGGCGCGCTGGTGGGCGAGCTCGGCTCCGATGGATCCACGCGTGTTTGGGATGTTGTGCCCCTGTCCAACCGCGCAGCAGCCGCGCAGCGAGAGTACCTGATCACGGCCGATCAGGTGCGCGCAATCGGAACGGCAGCGCAGGCACGCGGACTCGAGGTCGTCGGCTTCTACCATTCCCATCCGAACGGCGGCACCTCTCCCTCTGCCACGGATCTGGAACGGGCCTGGCCTGGCTATGTCTACGCCATCGTGGACCCGCTTTCCAGCGCCGTCGCGTTCTGGGTGCTGGAAGAGGATCGTACTTCGTTCCGTCAACTGAACGGACACCCGTGAGCATCATCCGTTTGCCCGGCGTGCTGCGCTCTCTGGCGGCGAACGCAGACGAAATCGAGATCGAAGCGACTACAGTGGCCGCTGTGCTGGCCGAGCTGGTAACCCGCTATCCTCGCCTGCGCCGCCACCTGTTCGATGAACACGATCAATTGCGCGGATACGTCAATGTCTACCTGAACGCCGAGGACATGCGCTTTTTACAAGGCGAGCAAACGCGGGTATGCAGTCAGGATGTGATCACCATTGTGCCCAGCGTGGCCGGTGGCAGCAGCGATACCCAGGCCGCTTTAAGTGCAACGCTGACCGTGCCCGAACTGGGTCGTTACAGCCGACACCTGGCGCTGGGCGAAGTGGGCGAGGAGGGCCAGCGCAAGCTCAAGGCAGCGCGTGTGCTGATCGTGGGTGCAGGCGGTCTCGGTTCGCCGGTCGGGTTGTATTTGGCGGCGGCCGGCGTGGGCCATATCACGGTGATCGACTACGATACCGTCGATGTGTCCAATCTGCAGCGGCAGGTGCTCTTTCGAACCGATCATGTGGGGCAATCCAAGGCGGAGGTGGCCGTGCGCGAGTTGCGCCGGCTGAACCCGGAAATCACGGTCGAGCCTGTCACCGCGGCGCTCACCAGCGCCAACGCGCTCGACATCATGGCTTCTTATGATGTCGTGGTTGATGGCACGGACAATTTCCCGACCCGCTACCTGGTGAATGACGCCTGTGCTCTGCTGGGTAAACCCTACGTGTACGGTTCCATCCTGCGCTTCGATGGACAGGTCGCTGTGTTCCATGCCCAGCGCGGGCCCTGTTACCGTTGTCTGTTCCGTGAGCCGCCTCCGCCCGGACTCGTGCCCAATTGTGCCGAAGCCGGTGTGCTTGGTGCGCTGCCCGGCATCATTGGCAGTATCCAGGCACTGGAAACCATCAAGACCATCCTGAATCGGCCCGACACGTTGATAGGCCGACTGATCCTGTTCGATGCGCTGGGCTTCCGCTGGCGGGAGCTGCAGCTGCGCAAGAATCCCGAATGCCCGCTTTGCGGCGATCATCCAACCATAACCGGGCTCATCGACTACGAAGAATTCTGCGGAGTGCCTCACGTGCAGCCCATGGCCAATGAGATCCCGGAGATCACACCCGGCGAGCTGAAGGATCGTCTCGACGCGCAGGATCCCATCACGTTGATCGACGTGCGCGAACCGTTCGAATGGGAGATTGCCAACCTCGAGACGCATGGCGCCCGGCTCATACCGCTGGCCAGCTTTGCCGAGGCCGCAAGCACGTTGAATCCGGCCGATGAGATCGTGGTGTATTGTCGTTCGGGGTCACGCAGCGCGGCCGCGGTGAAATTCTTGCGCGAGACCGGATTTCCGCGCGTCTGGAACCTGCAGGGTGGTATTCGCGCCTGGTCGCAGCAAATTGAGCCGTCACTGCCCACCTACTGAGCGGACTGCGGCATCTGGCGGACGGGACGTGTCGTGCCCTTTGGGGTAGACGGAAGGACCACTCGCGGAACTGGAGCCGGGCCAGCCTTTTTTTGTTGAGATGAATGAACTCGCGATAGGGATAGGAGCGCTGTGAATCAAGAGAACAGCGAAACTCGGAACGCGTTGCTCGACCTGTTGCACGAGCCGCGCAACTACTTGGCTATCGTGCTGTTCGTGTTGACCGTCATCGTGTTCGTGGTCATGAGGCGCGACTCGAGCGCGAATGATGCCACGGTGCGGCCGGTTGCAGCTCGCCGTGCAACGCAGCCCGATCTACCGCCCCCGCCACCGCCTTCAGCACCGGGCTCACGCGGCATGAAACCCGTGCAGCGACCCGAGCATGTGCGCGCGCTGTATCTCAATGCCTGGGCAGCCGGCTCCACGCGCAAGCTGCAGAAGTTGATTGACATCGCAAACCAGACCGAAGTCAACAGCTTCGTCATCGATGTGAAAGAGGGCGGCGAAGTCAGCTATACCACGGAAGTCAAGCTGGCACAGCGGGCTAGTGCGGTTCGTAACTACGTTCCCAACGTGCGCGCGGTGCTCACGCGTCTCAAGGAAAACGACATCTATCCCATTGCGCGCATCGTCGTCTTCAAAGACCCGGTGCTGGCCCTGGCCCTGCCCGAATTTGCCGTCAAGAACGCAGATGGCACCATCTGGCAGGACAACAAGGGCAAGGCCTGGGTAGACTCGTACAACAAACAGGTCTGGGACTACAACATTGCCCTGGCCCGTGAAGCGGTTGAGCTGGGCTTTGCCGAAGTGCAATGGGACTACGTGCGCTTTCCCGACGCGCCACGCAGCTACCTCGAGCGTGGTGTGTGGCCGGCCCAGAATGGCCGGACCAAGCCGGACGGCATTCGCGAATTCCTGCTCTACGCGCGTGAAAAGTTGGCAGACCTGAAGGTGCCCCTGACGGCAGACGTATTCGGGCTCACAGTGAGCACCAAGGGTGACATGGGCATCGGACAGCAGTGGGAAAAGATGATCGACGCGGTCGATGTCATTCTCCCCATGGTCTACCCATCACATTTCATCCGTGGCAACTACGGCCTCAGCAATCCCAATGCGGCGCCCTATCGCACCATCAAGCGATCCATGGAAGACGCAGTGGCCCGCTCCAGGGCGGTGCCCAACGCCGCGTTGATTCGGCCCTGGCTGCAGGCCTTCACGCTGGGCGCTCCGCGCTACGGACCCGCGCACGTGCGTGCCCAAATCGAAGCCGTGTACGATGCCGGCCTCAAGGAGTGGGTGCTCTGGAGTCCGGGCAGCAATTACGATGCAGCCGCACTTGCACCCCACGACGGTGACGCGCCCAAGTTCGAGATTCCCGGCGGGCGAGGTGAGCCCAGGGTTCGGACTGACACGGTCAAGAAGGATACGTTGTTGGGGTCGCCTGTTAGAGGGCCCGCCGGGCGCTGAGCCGCTACGCGGTCAGGGCGCGGTGCGGCTTCGCCGCGCCGGGCGCGCGACGCTTCGCGCGCGGGCGACTATCGGATCGCCGTGATGTCGCGCCGAATTTTCCCTAACCAACGCGTCCATCGAGCGCTCAGTAGGTGCGCAGCGAAGGGGCGCGGCGCCCAAGCCGAATGCTACGCGCCGCGCGCGAACGAGAACCGAGCCGGCTGCCGTTCCGGGAAGCCAGAATAACGCGGCTTGTGAAAGAGGAAGCCCTGGGTGAGATGAACGCCCAGGTCGCGCACGGTCTCAAACTCCT
>JBOHRF010000293.1:0-6593 GCA_050732575.1 Longimicrobiales bacterium | reverse complement strand
GTGCCAGCCCGGCGCGTCCAGGCCGGCGGTTTTCTGCCACGAGCGCTGCAGGAAGCGAATCGCTGGAGTCAGCAGTTCAAAGTGCCGCTGCTTTCGTTGACGCCCATCGATACCATCAAATCGCTGGTACTGGATCCCACACAGTTGCGCACCGTGCAAGCTGCGCAGGCGCTCACCACACGTGCCGATCGTCTGCGCCAGGACGTGCTGGCGCGCGTACAGGGGCTGCGCCTGCGCGAGACGGTCGATTCCGCGGAAGCGTTGATGGCAGGTCTGAAGGGCAAGTCGCCGCGCACACTCGGCATCATCGGCACGCGCAATGCCGTGCGCGATGTGCGCCGCCTGGCCAGTCGCGTTGATTCCACCCGCCGCGCCATCGATGCGCTGCGCCGAACGATGGTGGCCGATGTCGATTCGCTGGTTGCAGGCGTGCGCTCCGTGAATGAAGCACGTTTGGCCGACTTTGCCTTTGCTAAAAGCCTGCTGAAACTGCCCAGCTTCAATGCGCCCGACATTGGTCCGGCACTGTTCGGCCCGGTCAGCATCGATGCCTTCGAGCGCGGTATGTACTGGGTGCTGCTGGCGCGTGACCATGCGCCGCCCGGCCTGCTGCCTCGTGCATCAAAAGTGCCGGAACGCCTGCGGCGAGAAGGCACAACCGTGCGCTTCGTAACGCAAAAGAGTTTTCCGCGCTTTCACCTGCGCCAGGGCGCGTTGACCCTGGCACTGGGCGAATCGGCCGGCGCCGCGCGCGGTGATTATGCGCTGCGCGTCTCCGATGTCACGACCGATCCCGCGCTGGTGGGTCGTCCGCTGCAGTTTTCGCTCACGCGCGCCGCGGCCGGCAGCGCTGTTGCGCAGCTGTCCATCAACGGATCCCTCGATCACGCGGGCCAGCGCATGCGCCAGGCCATTGCCGCACGCGCGTCCGGTCTCCAACTCCCGGCGTTTGCCCTGCCCGTGCTTCCGTTGCGCGCCGAACCGGGCGCAGGCATCAGCACGTTTGCGCTGAACGTGAACGGCGACTCCATCTCCGGCCGCTGGACGATCAACGCGCCGCGCGTACGCTGGAGCAGCGATTCCGCGCGCGCGGCCGCAGCCAGCAGTGCCAACACACTGGAATCCCTGGTCATGCGCGTGATCTCGGGCATCGAAAACATCGAGTTCGCCGCCCAGATCGGCGGGACCATACGCCAACCCTCGCTATCCGTGAGCTCGAACCTGGACCACGCTGTCGCCGACAACATCAAGCGGGTGGCAGGCGAGGAAATTGCCCGCGCCGAAGCCAGGGTGCGCGCTCAGGTGGACGCACTGTCCGAACGGGCCAGATCCGAAATGAACGCACGGATTGCCCAGGCCCGCGCCGAAGCCGAACAACGGCTGCGTGAATCCACCGAGCGGCTCGACCGCGCCAAAGCCGACCTGGCGGCCCAGCTCCGAACCCTCGGCGGAGGGTTGATCGGGGGAGAAAACCCGTAAGGAAAACCGTACGGATTTTCTAACCCCAACCGATTGGGAACTCGTGTCGTCCAATGGTAGGTATTAACGCGGCTGCTCCCCCCACTTCATGTCGAGGGTCTATTCCATGGGTCCGGCTTGTCATGGCCGTAGCGCCTTGAAATGGCTTCCCCTTATCGTCTTTTTTGCGCTCTTACTCCCTTCCGGTTTTTCTGCAGGACAGGTTGCCCCTCAGGGGCCGGGCCGCATCAGTGGCACAATCCTGAACCCGGATGGCCAGGGACTGCCAGCAGCGGCCATTGCCATCCTGAGTGCCCGTGACTCGTCGCTGATTACGGGCGCGCTGACCGCGAAGGACGGCAAGTTCATGATCGACGGCCTGCCGCTGGGTGGGTATACGATTCGGGTCAGTCTGATTGGGTACAAGCCGCGCCGGAGCGAAGTCGTGACCCTCACACGTGAGGCGGTCAACTACGACTTCGGATCCATCAAGCTCGACCTGTCGGCGATTCAGCTGCCGGGTGTCGAAGCCACGGGGCAGCGCGCGCCCGTCGTGCAGGAAGCCGATCGCACCACGTACAATGCCAGGACCATGCCGCAGTCGGCAGGCACTGCCATCGATTTGCTCAAAGCGATTCCCGACCTGGAAGTGGACATCAACAACAATGTGAAGCTGCGCGGTAACCAGACGGTTGCGGTTCAGTTGAATGGGCGGACGTTCCCGCTGCGCGGCGAGCAGCTTGCCAACTTCCTGCAGCAGCTGCCGGGCAATCGGGTGGCGCGTGTGGAAGTGATTCACAATCCATCGGCCAAGAACAGTCCTGAGGAGATGGGCGGCATCCTCAACATCGTGCTGGAAGACAAGATCGAGCTGGGCGTCAGCGGCAGTGTCAATGCCAATACATCCACGCGCAACCGCCAGGGCTTTGGCGGTCGCCTCAACTTCCAACGGGGCAAGCTGACGCTCTTCACCGGTCTGGCCGGCAACGTGTACGACGATGAGTCCGCCAGTTACGATCTGCGCCAGAACCTGATCACGCGACCGCCCACCAACATCGAGCAGAACGGTGCCTACAACTACGCCAACTATGGCGCGTATGGCGACGTGACGGCCGAGTTCAAGTTGAGTCCGCAGGCCGCGCTGTCCACCACCTCGTATTGGAGCTACAGCACCAACCAGAGTGATGGCTTGTTGAAGTACGGAATCCTGGATCAGGCCATGGCCGCGCGCGAGCGCTACGACCGCGATTCGCGCAACGATGGGTACTACAGCAACTATGACGTGGGTTTGAATTTCCGGCAGATCTATGTGCAACAGCGGCACGAGCTGAGCTTTTCCGGCCGCATCTCGAATTCTGCGTCAGATAGTGAAGACCTGCTGACCAAAGAATTCACCATGGCAGATGGCAGTCCGGTCGTATTGCCGGTCGAGATTACACGCAGCGACTACGATTCCGGCAGCGGCAACCTGTCCATCCAGGTCGACTACTTCCGACCGGTCGAAAAAATGCGCGTCGATGTGGGTTACCGCGCCTGGAAACGTGACCAGGAGAACGACAACCTGCTGCGCATTTTCCCGGACGTGGCGGCGCTCACACCGCGCGAGCTGACACGCTCGGGCTTTGCCTATGATGAAGTCTTCCATTCCTTCTATGCCACGGCCTCGCGGCCGTTTGGCAAATTCTCGGTGCAGGCCGGCCTGCGCGCAGAACTGACCGCCACCCATTTCGACAGTCACATAGTCGACCTGGAGTTCGACCGCAGTTACAACACGCTGTACCCGAGCGTCAACCTGGCGTACACACCCAAGCCTGGCCGCACCGCTCGCTTCTACTTCTCGCGCAGCATCGGGCGCCCATCACCCGGCTATCTGAACCCGGTCGTACCCTCGACCGATCCGCTCAACCGCTCCATCGGCAATCCCGATCTGCAACCCAGCTACACGTTCAACTATCGCATGAACCTGACCTGGTCGGGCAAGCGCGGATCGCTGAACGCGGGTCCCTATTACACGCACACGCTCGACATGTGGGAGCGCATCCGCACAGTGGACACGTTGGGTGTTGCTACCAGCCGCTGGGAAAACGGCAACTTCGTGGATCGCTACGGCACCAGCCTGGGCGTGTCCCTACCATCCAGCGGCAACCTGAACGGCAACGTGAGCATGACCGTGTACCGCGAGGAGCGCGATGGCCGCAACATCTCGCAGGCGTACCGGGCCGCGGCCTGGATGACATCCTACTCCGGATATCTCGGTTACAAAGTGCGACCCGCAACCACCGCGACCTTCAACGTGCACTACACGCCCATGCAGAGCATCCTGCAGGGCAGGGCCAGCGGCTACATGTACATGACGCTGGGCATGCGCCAGCAGCTGTGGGGCACCAAGGGCAGCCTGAATCTCAATGTGCAGGATCCGTTCGCGCTGCAGAAGTACAACAGCAACACACGCGACGCGACTTACATCCAGACCAGCCGCTCAACCAACCGCTCACGCGTGGCCACGCTCGGCTTCAACTGGAACTTCGGCAAGCCGCCCCAGCGCTTGACCCGCGGCATGGAGGGCGGTGGTGGCGATTCCGGTGAAGTCATCCGCGTACGGTAGGAACGGCAACCGAAATCAGGGTCAGTCCGACGTCCGTGAGCATAGGTTTGTAAAGGGCGTCACGGTCCCTTTCCGAGAGATCCGGTAACGAACGCGTTCACGAACGCCTGCGCGACGGTGGAGCTCATCAGATCGCCGGTGCCGAGTTTGAACCGGGCGCTAAGCTGGTCGCTGTTCGTCAGCGCTAAGAACGTCAGCCCCCGGCTCGGTTCCTTGATGATGAGCGACGAATTCCCGGTCCAGTAGCCGTAGTGCCACACCAGGGTGTGCCCACTTACCGTACTGATGAACCAGCCGAGACCGTAGGGTAGAATCCGATTGCCAGCGCCGCGGGACGGTGTGTACGCGAGCGTGCGCGTCGCGGCGCTGAGGAACTGTCCGGCGTCGAGCGCTGTCGAATAGCGCGCGACGTCACGCGCGCTCGACACGAGGCCGGCAGCAGTGCTGAACGAAGCGGGATACGCGGCGAGTACCGGACGCCCGCGACTATCGATGCCGTACCCGGTCGCCATCTCGGCGTTGTACTGCGCGGCCTCGCGCCCGGAGGCCGCAAATGCCACGGCATTGAGCGGATTCGGGGCCGTTTGGCGGAGGTCGAGCGGCGTGACGATGCGTTCCATCACACGCGTCGCAAAGGATTCGCCCGTCGCTCGCTGAATCACCTGGTCGAGCAGCGCGAAGCGGTCGCCGTTGTAGCGAAACTGATCGCCGGGAACGCCTTCGGACGTATGCGACAAGAGGTGGCGCACGCGAATGACGCCGGGTCCCGACAGACTGAGTCCATAGTCGCTAATCGGATCGTCAAGGCGTACCAGCCCCTGCTCGACGATTTGCATCACAATGGTGGACGCGAAGGTTTTGGTGAGCGACGCGAGATGGAACTGCGTCACCGGCGTCACGGGCCTTTGTGACGAGATGTCGGCGATGCCGAGCGAGCCTTCCCACACCACCGCGTGGTGCACCATGACGATCGCGGACATGCCCGGAATCGCGAGTTGCGCGCGAAGGCGGTCAAGTTGCGATTCGAATTCTACGAGCGTCTGCGCCGCGGGACCCGCACCGGGGCCCGTTGACGAGGAGCATGCCCCCGCGTGGAATGCGATCGCGCATGCCAGCAACCACTGATTCACATTAGAGTCCTGGACTGGGTTTCGACGGCAAAAGTCCGTCGCTGCATCTTGACCATCACATCTGTCGCACGACCCAGGAAGCCTTGTCCCTGCTGTGGACCGGCTCACTCGACGGCTCGGGCGTGCCGTTACAACGAAGCGCGGTCGACCCACATAGCTCATGCATCGAATCGTCCGTCTAACGGATATTGAGAGCACGCCCTTTGGTGCTACCCTGAAGTCGACCAAGACACAGGAATCACACCAAGGAGCGGCTCTCATGAAACGCGATACGAAGTATGTCGGGCTGGATGTGCATCAGGCAACCACGGTGGTGGCAGTGCGAAACGAAAGCGGGCGGCTGATTGCACGGACGATCCTCGATACGGAGGGCGAGGCGATCGTGGAATTCTTCCGCGGGCTGCGTGGCTCGGTGCACGTGGCATTCGAGGAAGGGACGCAGGCGCAGTGGCTGCACGACCTGTTGAAGCCGCACGTCACTCGAGTGGTAGTCTGCGATCGGCACGGTGAAAAACGGAAGGGCAACAAGGGCGACCGCGTGGATCCGGCGGAGCTGGCTGAGCGGCTGCGGCAGGGTGCGCTACGGGCAGTCTATCACGGCAATGCCCAGGGCGTGGTGCTGAAGGAACTGAGTCGGACGTATCTGAACGTGGTCGAGAACGGGACGCGCGTGATGCTGCGGCTGAAGGCGTTGTTTCGGGCGCGTGGAATCCAGGCGCCGGGCGAGCGCGTGTATGGCGAACGCCACCGGGCGGAGTGGCTTGCGAAACTGCCGGACGCGGGCGTGCAATTTCGGGCCGAGACGCTGTACGCGGAGCTGGACGGGTTGCGCACACTTCGGCCGAAGGCGCAGAAGGCCATGCTGGCGCAGGCACGACGGGATCCCGCCTGGAAGCTGCTGCGCAGCATTCCCTACATCGGGCCGGTACGGGCGGCACTCCTGCTGGCAACCATGCAGACGCCCTGGCGCTTTCGCACCAAGCGAAACCTGTGGGCCTATGCCGGGCTCGCGGTCGTGACACATGCGACTTCGGAGTTCCGCATGGTCAACGGGCGGCCGGTGCGACAGCCGCGGGCTGTGCAGACGCGCGGGCTCAGCCAGAATCACAATCGCGTGCTCAAGAACGTGTTCAAGAGTGCGGCCACGGCTGCCATCGTGCGAGCGGGTCCGCTGCGAGACTTCTATCAGGGGATGATCGCGCGCGGGATGCGCGAAGAGCTGGCCCGCGTTACGCTCGCGCGCAAGGTGGCAGCCGTGACGCTCCGTGTGTGGAAGAGAGGAGAACGCTTCGATCCAGCAAAACTGACCGTGCAGGCGCACTAGCGTCCCGGATGACGAGGCGCGGTACGGGGACATTCCCCCGCTGCGGCTCCGGATTCCAGGACGAACGGTGCGGAGG
>JBOHRF010000292.1:0-6598 GCA_050732575.1 Longimicrobiales bacterium | reverse complement strand
CCGGAAGGCATACGTCGCCAATCGCATCATGTAAACACGCGCGCGGCACGAAGTTCTTTCTCGAACGGAGTGCTAGTGTCGGTTGCATCCACTTCGATCCCCGCAACGATCAATCCGTTCTTCGTGGAGGATATCCATCCGTCAGCCAGGACATGCCCGGGTGTGCCAAACCGCGCTACGGTCCTGGGCGCGGTCCGCGTGCACTGCCTGTCCGTTGATCGCGCCTCATTCGCGTTCAGTTCAGCGAGCGCGCCAGGGATGCAGCTGGCCGCCCAAGCCATGCCGATCGCAAGGTGCCGGCGCACCTTCCATTTCCATTGACGTCGTGCCATGCTTGCAGCGAACAATCCACTAGTCATTTTCGTTCCTGTCGCCCGACACCCGTGACCCACTCGCCCAGCCCGACGGGCCGTCGAACGGCATACCCTTGGGCAGTTCGCCGGACACGCCGGCATGCAGCCCGACGGTGTCCCGCTGCCTGTGATAAACCTACTTCCTTCTACGTTCGGTCGCGACGATACTCCTGTTCAACCGTTACGAATATCCGAACCACACGACCCTCGCCCACGCCCGCCACGAACTGCAGACGTGTGGCACGCAACCGCTTAACAACGGACTTGCTCACGGCGCTGGGCTCAAGCGGTTTCGTGATCCTCTTCACAGAGTATTCCTCCCTCCTTGACACCGCCGATGAGTTCCGATGGTAAATGTCCTTGAACCTCTCGACGGCCGCCCCGAGGTCGTTCGACGTCGCCATTGGTGTTACTAGTATCATGTCGCGGCCATCAGGGTTCCTCACGACTAGCACCGGTACCGCATGCTGTCCGATCCGTTCAACAAGCACGACCTCTACCGGCACGCGTACTGGCTCCTTGCCACCAACTTGGAATGCGGCAAGCAGAAGGATTCCTGCAAACATTGTCACCTCGCCATTCAGATGTTGGTCACGCTGGACGCGCTATAGTGGCTCACACTCTGCTTCGTACCAGACGTACAACGCTACCCACTGTCCATTCCCGTTGTAGTTGTAGTACGTATACTGGTACCAATAACAGACATAGTACGGTGGAGGATACTCTTCGCCAGGAGGAACACCACCGCCCGTGTACGGCTCGCTGCCCACACAACCCTCTCCATCTGGCTCGGTGTAGGGAGGACACTCGGGCGGCTGGCAGTTGTTAGTCTTGTCGTCTTGTTCAAAATCGCTCGGTTCCATCAACTGGAGGACGCTGCCGATGAGCTTTGGTTTAAGCCAGTATGGCCATTTCGCATAGTGCTTGGATCGCACGCGCAGGGATTTCCCGGGCGAGCAGTGCAGCAGGTACAACACGTTTTCACTGGTGCACTGAGGACCCGGACAATGTTTCTCGATGTACCCAAGGTCGGCGATGCTCCAATCTGGCGTGGAAAAATTGCCAGAGTAGGTGCTGAAGTGCCAAAGGGCCTCCAAACGGAATTTCGGTGCAATGACCCCAGCAATTTGATGACGCATCTCATCATCGATGTCCGCTTCCGCATCCGGTCCAAACAAGCGCAAATAACGACGCCAGATGGGCGGATCACCGCGCATGCTTCAGCTCACCTGGGCAGGCGCTTCCAAAGCCGAAAACACGGCCTGCGCATAACGCCGCCAACTCGCAGTTTGTTTGCTCAGTTGCGCGCGGCCCAGCTCCGTCAGCCGGTAGAACTTGGCCCGCCGATTGTTCTCCGATGCGCCCCACTCCGCCTCGATCAGTCCGCGCTCCTCCATCCGATGCGGCGCCGGGTAGAGCGTGCCTTCCTCGATGGCCAGCGTTTCTGCCGTAGCCGCCTCGATCCAGCGCGCTACCGCAAACCCGTGCGCCGGCCCCCACACCAGCGCTCGCAGTATCAGCAGCTCCATGGTCCCGCGCAGGAACTCGACCGGATTGTCCGCCACTGTCCCACCCCTTGCGTTCCTGGGTCAAGGCCAAAATACGGCCCCACCTAGAAACGCAAGGGGAACGCGCTCATCCAGGGAAACACCACACCTCTGACAACTCGTCCGGGGAAACTTCATCATAGGGATGCGGAGATGAACGGCGGGGATGCGGGCATCTAATAACTATTTAACAGATCTCCTTTTATCGCCTTTTCAGGATCTCCTCATCCCCATACTGAACGTGAGGCGCGTCGCGCAGCCAGCCGTGCCCAAAGGTTTTTTCTAATGACTGCGATGGTCCTGCCGTTGGAAGGCGAGGAACTGACGTACGGCCTGGAGCGCCTCCGGATCGGCTGTGGCGATGCGCACTTCGCCGCCACGCGGAAGCTCGCGGTACGTGTACTGGATCACGGCGCGGCGAGCCGACATGATCGTAGTTCCCGGCACTTCCATCTCATGGACAAAGCCGGGCGTGCGGAAGTTGCCGTTCTGGAACGCGGTGGCGATTTCCTGGAGGTGAGCGCGGATGGTGGCAATGTCCTGCGGGTCTGCGCTGTCGCGCTGCAGCTCGATGCGGCCGCCATCGGCCAGGTCTTCGAAGCGATGTTGGGATGTGTACTGATCGACGCCCATGGCTGTGGCACCACGCTGCTGCAGTGCCGCGAACGCGCTGTCCGTTGTGTCCGCACGGGCCGCGTGGTCTTCGGTTCGGTCATTTGCGCAGGCCACCAATATGAGAGCGGCCAGCGCGCAGGTGCGGAGTCGCATGAGGTTTCTACTTGCCAGAGTTGCGTGAGCGTGTTGCCTTAGCTGTAAGGTACTTTTCTGGATGGCACTGCCAAGGAACCAAAGTTCCAACATGTCCAGCAGTCCAGCCGCCATCTCAGCGTTGCCCCTGTTCTCGGGGCTCGACCCGGCAGCCGTGCAGCTTCTGGCAAGCGGAGCGGTGGAGCGCTCGTTTCCGAAAGGCACCGTGTTCTGGAAGGCGGGTGCGCGTCCGCGCGGACTGTTCGTAATCATCGACGGGCGCGTGCGCGTGGTGCGCACGGCGGGCGGCAAGCAGTACACGCTGCACACGGAGGGCGCGGGTGGCACACTGGGCGAAGTGCCATTGTTCGGTGAGGGTGTAATGCCCGCCACTGCGCTGGCCGCACGCGATACACGCTGCCTGATCGTTGCGCACGATGTGCTGCGCGCCGCCATGGGTGCCGACCCGGAACTGGCACTGCGGTTGCTCAAGCGCATGGCCGATCGTGTGCGCACCCTGCTCGACCGCCTGGACCATCGCACTGCCACCACGGTGACCGCCGGCCTGTGCGCGCTGCTGCTCGACCGTCACGCGCAGGCGCGCGGCGGCGTGTTCACGCTCGGCGCCACACAAACCGAAGTAGCAGAAGAGCTCGGTACGGTCCGTGAGGTCGTAGTGCGTGCCCTGCGCCAGTTGCGGCACGCAGGCCTGATCGAATCCGCCGGTCGCGCCGGCTATCGCGTGCGCAATGAGCGCGCGCTGCAGGAGAAGATTCAGTAACAGATACGAATTGAACGGACGTTCACGTTCAAATCTTTGAACCGTTCAATGACAGACCGGCCGCTCCAGAGGCGTGAAAACCTGCTCACCTTCGACTCGGAAATCGCCCAGAATCTGTTTTGCCTGCGGACCGCTCAGCCACTCGAAGAGCTGTGCGTTGGCCGGTCGTCGCCTGGGTCGGGGTAGGATGACGCTGTAGCGGTTCAGCAGCAGTGGGTCCTGGGTGACCATGGGCACCAGCTGGATGCGGCGGCGCAGCTGCGCGTACGTGGCTATGTCGGTCAGGGTGTACGCCTGTTGTTCGTGTGCGTGCAGCAGGGTCTCGGACATCCCCTGTCCGATGGAGAGGTACCAGGGCGGGCCGGGTTGAACGCCGGTGCGCTGCCAGATGGATGTCTCGCGCTCGTGTGTACCGCTATGGTCACCGCGTGAGACGAAACGTTGGCCCGCGCCAGCTATCTTGCGGAACGCGTCCACCACATCAGTCGAGCCCTGCACACCTGCTGAGTCCGACGATGGACCGACCAGCAAAAAACTGTTTTGCGCAATCGTGCAGCGAGCTGCGGAATAACCTTCTGCCACGAAAGTGGACTCAGCCTTGGGGCTATGGGCAATGACGATGTCGGCATCACCGCGCCGTCCCAGCTCCAGCGCCTGCCCCGAGCCAACGGCAATCACCTGCACTTGCGTGCCCGGCGCCACCTGTTGATACGCAGTGACGAGCTGTCCGAGCAGACCGGTGTCATCCAGTGATGTGGTCGATGCAATGACCAGCGGCGCTTCCCGCGCGCAGGCACTGAGCAGCAGTGCGAGCCATACGCAGCCTGCTTTCCCATACGTGCCTCCGCTCAATGCACGGACTCCGCGGGCTGTGGTGCATCGGCGGCGGGCACGCGATACACGAACACGGTGCCGCCGCCCGCACGACCGATGTGACGGAGTACACCACCCTGCAGCTCCGCCAATCGGTTCGCGATGGTCAGGCCGAGACCGGTGCCACCGGTTTTGCCAGACAGGTCTTTGGCCCGATTAGAACGGTTGATAGATGAGATGACGGTCGGCGTTGGCAATGCCGGGGCCGCGATCGGCCACAGAGAACACCAGGGCATCGCCATCGCGGCGGGCATTGACGTCTATGGGTTGATGTGCAGGTGAATATTTGTGTGCGTTCTCGATCAGGTTGACCAGTACGCGCAAAGAGTGCACGAAATCGAAGCGGCCCAACGGCACGGTCTGCGCCGGCTCGATACGGACGTCGACCTGCCGATCGCCCAGTGTTCCTGCCAGTTGCTTCAGGGCCGCGCCGATCAGGTCCTCCGCGGCATTGATTTCAGGCTCGATACGCGGCGCGCCGCATCGATCTCCAGGTCACTCAGCCGAAGTACGGGTGAACGGTCGGTCTCCTCCTTTTGCGCCCGTCGCAGGAGGGCCCGTACGCGCGCCTGTAGTTCCAGCGTGCTGAATGGCTTGGTAATGAAGTCGTCTGCGCCCGCATCCAGCAGGCTCACTTTGTCGCGCTCGCTGTGTCGCGCCGAGAGCACCAGGATGGGCGCGCGTGACCATTTGCGCAGCTCACGGCAGACGCTCACGCCTGCCATGTCAGGCAGCGCCAGGTCCAGCACGATCAGGCCAGGCAGCTGGGCCGCCGCCGCATCGATCCCGGCCGTGCCGGTTTCCGCTTCCACCACCCGGTCGGCCAACTCGGCAAGTGCGTTCCGCACTGCCCTGCGGATCTGCGGCTCGTCATCGATCACCAGGATGATCGGCCTGCTGGAAGTCTGTCCGTTCTGGCCTTGCATTGCGCTCCGGCTTTCACCATCGGCCGCTGATAGCCTTGTGGCCCACTCGATCCCGCGCAAGCTGCCGCTTGACGCTGCTCCGGCTCGCCCGCACCTTCCGTCCGCCCCAGTTACAACCCGGAGAGGACTATGCCAGCCAATCGTCTGCAGATCGCGGTCGCAGAATTCATCGGCACGTTCGCGCTCACCTTCATTGGCATTCTTTCTATCAGCTCTGAGCTGATCGTGGGCACGGCCGGTGCGCCCGTCTCGCTCATTGTGGTCGCCTTCGCGCACGGCCTCATCCTGGCTGTCATGATCGCCGCCCTGGGCGCCGTCTCCGGCGGACACTTCAATCCGGCCGTCACCTTTGGATTCCTGGTAACCGGTCGCCTCGATCCCGTAACGGCCGCGCTCTACTGGGTGGCTCAACTCCTGGGCGCCCTCGTGGCCGCTTACCTCCTGGTCTTCATGACCGGTGTGGATTCCGTATTGCGTGGCACTCCCGTGCTGGCCGAGAACGTGGGCGGTGGCATGGGCATTATACTCGAGGCCGTGGCAACGTTCTTCCTGGTACTCGTCGTCTTCGGCACCGCCGTGGACGAGCGCGCTCCCAAGTACGTCTATCCGCTCGCCATTGGGTTCACACTGGCCGCCGGCATCATGGCGCTGGGGCCCATCACGGGCGGTGCACTCAATCCCGCTCGCGCCTTCGGGCCCGCCCTGGCCACGGGCGAGTTCAGTCGGTATTGGGTCTACTGGTTCGGCCCTCTGCTGGGTGGCGCCCTGGCCGCCATGCTGCACCAGATGGTGCTGGCGCGCCAGGCCGCGCCCAAACCATCAGCACCCGCAGAATAGGCAAGCACGAGCGGCCCACACATGATCCGCTACGAGATTTACAAGCTGATCCACTATTTCGGGATCATCGTGGTTGTGATCGCGATCGCCATCACGTGCTTCCACGTTCTGAGCGGCGGCACGCGCGCGGACAATCCTGCACGCAAGAGCATCGGCATCTGGCATGGCCTGGCCATGGTGTTCATCCTGGTCGGCGGCTTCGGAATGCTCGCCCGCCTCGGCATTGTCCAGAGTGGACTGCCCGGCTGGGTCATCGCCAAGCTCATCGTCTGGCTGCTGCTCGGTATGGCCATCGTATTGCCGTATCGCAAGCCTGCACTGGCCCGCCCGGTCCTCTGGGCTTTGCCCTTCCTGGCCGTGCTGGCCGCATTCCTCGCGCTCTACAAGCCGTTTTGAACACGTTCTCGCTCTCGTTAACGTTTTCGTTCACGGCAGTTACACGGAAGTAGAGTCGAGCCGAGGCGCTGCAGCTTTAGGCTACGCATAGCCGTTGACTCCCAGTTTCCGTGTGGGAGTGCCTCAATAGCGCAGCCA
>JBOHRF010000291.1:0-6601 GCA_050732575.1 Longimicrobiales bacterium | reverse complement strand
CACAATACTTCCGTGCGCCGCATGAACAGGCTGTCGTCGGCTTCCGTGGTTACAGCGTCGGACTTGGCCGGCTGATAGTAGCTGGGCCAACCCGTGCCCGAATCATACTTCGCATCAGAGCGAAATACCTCGTTGCCGCAACACACACACCGATAGACACCTTCTTCCTTGGAATTCCAATACTCGCCCGTGAACGCGCGCTCCGTACCCTTCTCCCGCGTGATGTGATACTGCTCTGGAGTCAGCTCGCGTTTCCACTCCGTGTCCGATTTGTTCGATTTGTCCATGCTCACCCTGAGTGACGCGGGACGCATCACACGTCACGCCTTCACTTGTGTCGGGTCCAGATCAGGATCACGCCGCAGCCGGCGTTGGGGCCCACGAATTCGGGTGGGATGCCACTACCGCCGCGATAGGCTTCGATGCCATCGATGTGGGCAATCGGGACCAGGTCTTCCAACGGCTGCAACGTGGCCATGCTCTTGCCGCCCCAACGAACGGTCAATCCATCGAGTACGATCATGGGCAGGCAATTGGCGCCCGTGAAATACACTTCGTTGCGCGGGCCCGAGCGCTGAATCTTGACGCCACGCAGGCCGCGCAGCAGATCGGCCAACGCAAACGCGTTGCGTTTGCGGATCTCTTCACCCGTCATGTAGTCGCCATTACCCGACTGCATGCGCTCATAGAACCCTTTGGACTCGAGGTACCGATCGCGCGGCGCGTCGATGGTCAGGGGCGCCACTTTTACGGCCTCGGAACTCATCTGCAGCTCCACCGTGATGGACTCCCCGGCCGTCAACTCGATGACGTTGGTGACCGCATCCGCAAAACCGAGCCGGGTAGCCGCAATACGATGGCGCCCGCCTCCGCGCGCAGTGAGAGAGAATCGGCCGTTCGCGTCACTCGTGGCGACCGCCACTACCTGGTCACCCCCCAGGAGACGAACAGCAGCCGCAGTCACGGGCTGGCGAGTGGTCGCGTCGATGATGCGGCCATTGATCGTTTGGCCGGGCAGGGTGGCCGGCGCCAGCAGCGCCAGCACGAACAACGCGCGAATCTGGTAGCTCATGATGCCCTACTCCGGACGAAGTGCAGGGCGTTTCTCGGGCGGCTTTGCATCACCGCACCAAGGGTGCCTCTAGCGCGCCGAACCGCGTTGGGTCCAGAAGACAACGGCACCGCAGGTGACCTGATTACCGCCAAATTCCAGCGGCGTTTCCGATGGACTGCGGTAGATCTCAATGGCCTGAATGTTGACCGGCTGCAGCAGCATGTCGAGCGGCTGCTCGTTGGCCTCGCTGGCACGGCCACCGCGCCGAACCACTACACGATCCACAATGATGCGCGGTGGACAATTCGGATCCTCCCCACGCGTCATCCGAATGTCCTTACCCTGAATCCCCTGGTAAAACACGCGCACGCCGTTCAGCCCCTGGAACATGTCCGTCGTGACCATGGGTCGGCGGCGCTCGATGTCTTCACGCGTCTGGAAAACCCCGAATCCTTCGGCCTTGCGATCGTAAAAGCCATTGCGCTCCAGGTACGCATCGGGCGCGCGCGAGCGCGCAATAACCTCAATGGGCGCAACCGGCGTGGCCGCCACTGACAGCCGCAACACAATCTCGATCTGGTCTCCAGGTGTCAGTTCGATTGCCGATTGGACTGCGCCATAGCCAATGTGGTTGGTGCTCAGCTGATACGTGCCGCCCGTATTGACCCGCAGCACGAAACGGCCCGTCGAGTCGGAGACCACACGCCCCACCGGCCCGTCCTGGTTCGACAGACGGATCTCCACATTGGCTATGCCTGTGTTCGTTCCCGATTCAACGACGCGCCCAACCAGTCGCTGCCCCTGGACCGTGACGGGGAGTAGTGCCAGTAATACAATGAGAAGGGTGATCGACTGCTTCATTGGCTTCCGGGCCCGGACATGTTGGATAACAACGATTTCGGGCAGTTGTGCGTGATATAACACCGCTGCCCGGGATCAGCCAGACAATCCTAATCTAGCTGGTCACATAACAACGAGTAGCCCGCCCCAATTCGGTCCGACAGCACTTACGTGTCCGAAATCTCAGCCGCCGGTTGTATCACGCGCAGCCACGCCTCCACCGCCGCTTCACCCGCCGGACTCCGCACCTGAAGCCGGAGTACGTCCGGGCCCGGCCCCATCTCCAACTGAAAGGACAGAAAAGCGCAGCACTCCCGTTCGCTCAGCACTAGCTCCAACAGCGCTCGTGCCATTTCAGCCGAGGCCGGAAAATCCAGCCTCAGTCCGCCAAACTCCTGGCGCACGGTCCGAGCCGAATGGAATACCGCCGCCAGGGCTTCCGCACGCTCCGGCCACTGCTCCCGCGGCAGGCTGCAGGCAATCCCGATAGGTAGGTCAGACATGGCACGAAGGATAGCGTGGCCACCGACAGGTTTCACAGTCTTGACGGTTTTTATTGTCGGCGCCAGCTTGTCTCCCCATGCAAGCGGAACTGACCGTGATCGACCAATGGAGCACCGCAGCTGCGCTCCTGGATCCAGTGCGGCAGCGGGTGTTGGCGCAGTTGGTAGAGCCCGATTCGGCCAGCGGTGTGGCGCGCGTGCTGAGAGTGCCGCGGCAACGGGTGTCCTATCACGTGCGCGAGTTAGAGCGGCACGGTCTGGTGGAAGGCGTGGAAGAACGTCGGCGAGGCAACTGCGTGGAGCGGGTGGTGCGGGCAACGGCGCGGCGGTTCGTGATTTCTCCGGCGGCCCTGGGCGCATTGGGGTTGACGGAAGGGGATGCTGCGGACCGCGTGTCCAGCAACTATGCCATTGCGGTGGCGGCGCAAACGATTCGCGATCTGAGTGCGCTGAGTGCGGGTGCGCGCACGGCAGAAAAGCGGCTGCCCACGCTGACACTTCAACTCGACGTACGGTTCGTGACGCCCGAGGCGCGAGCCATGTTCGCGGAGGAGTTGGCCGCGTTTCTGGCGCAGTCTGCGCGCGCGCATCACTCGCCGGACAGCGCGCAGGGTCGCACCTATCGTTTCAATGTTACGGGCTATCCCGCGCCGGGTGGCGCGATCGCGGCCCGCGCAGGAGGGAACCCATGAGCTCAGAGACCAACCCCGAGCCGAGTGGTCGAATTGTCGATCGAGGTCACTGTGCCGGCTAGCGCAGTCTGGCATGCCCTGACCGATGCCGAGGAGTTGATGCGCTGGTTTCCGCCGTTGGCGCGTGTCGAACCGGGTGTGGGCGGCTCGATGTTCATGTCGCGCAACTGGCCGTGGCCGGAAATGCGCTCAGTCCGTACTCAGAAGCTCACCGCGCATGACGGTGATAGCGCGACCGCTGAGCCACACGCGGTCGCCGTTCAGCTCCACGCGTACCACTCCGCCGCGCCGTGATGTCTGGTGACCGAGCATGGTGCTGAGGCCGAGGCGCGCTCCCCAGTAGGGTGCGAGTGCGCAGTGTGCCGACCCGGTGACCGGATCTTCATTGACACCTGCTTTGGGTGCAAAGAAACGCGAAACGAAGTGGGCGTTACCGTCGCTGGCCGGTGCAGTCACGATCACACCGCGCATGTCGACGTGCTCGAGGGCGGAGAAATTGGGGCGTAACGCGCGTACCTGCTCGGCGGAATCCAGCTCGACCAGATAGTCGAATACATTGCGTGCAACGTTGCGCGCCGAGGTCAGCCCCAGGCCCTCGAGCAGACCAGCCGGTGGCGTGACTGGCTGACACGGTTTGGCCGGGAAATCGAGTGTAATCCAATCCTGCGCGCGACGCGCGCTCAGTCTGCCGCTGCGTGTTTCGAACTCGGCCGTGCGGTCCTGAGCCAGGTAGCCATCTTCCCAGAGTACGTGTGCGCTGGCCAGGGTAGCATGACCGCACAGATCGACTTCCGTGGCGGGCGTGAACCAGCGCAAACGGTAGGTTCCATTTTCCGGGTAAAGAAACGCCGTCTCCGAGAGGTTCATCTCGGCCGCCACGTTTTGCATCCACCTTTCCGGGCGCGGGCTTTCCATGATGCACACGGCAGCCGGGTTGCCCGCGAATGCGCGGTCGGCAAAGGCATCGACCTGCACAACACTTTGCTTCATGGCGTCCGCTTCTGCTGTTCGTATTCGTGGCGCGTGATTCCGTATCTCTCAATATCCTCGAAGACGTCCCACTTGCGTACGTGTTCCCGCAGCCGGCCTTCGTACGACATGCCGAGTTTTTGCAGGACGCGGCCGGAAGCGGGATTGCGTTTCAGGTGTGCGGCGTAGATGCGGTGCAGATCCATTTGCTTGAAACCGAACTCGAGGACAACGGCCGCTGCTTCCGTGCAGAACCCGCGACCCCAGAAGGGTACGCCGATCCAGTATCCCAGCTCGGCGCGTCGATGCGCAGGTTGAATGCGCAAGCCGATCGTACCTACCAGTTGCTGCGTATCGCGCAGCGTGACTGCGTAGTTGACCAGCATGCCGGTGCGGAACATCGACTTTTGCGAGAGGATCCAGGCTTCGGCCATTTCTGTACGATAGGGATGCGGAATATTGAGCGTGGTATCGGCCACCTCGTGGGCGCCCGCCAGCTGTTGCACGGCAGGCGCGTCCTCCAGATCGAAAGAGCGCAGCAGTAGTCGCTCGGTGGTCAGTGGTTGCTGAAGCTCGGAAACTTCACCCAAAACGAGCGGCGTGGTCATGTTCCCCGGTGTGGGCCAGTGGCGTCAGGGTTTCTGGATTGCGCGATCAGTCCAATGAGGGCCATTGCTGCGCCGGCTACCGAGAGTGGCAGCTGGTACGGCCGTCCAGGATCGATATCGCCCGCGGCAATGAGCAGCAGTCCGAGGATGAAGACGAAGTATCCCCATACTTCGCGCACGCGACTTTCGCCCTGGCGCAGCTGCAGCACGAGCGGAACCAGCACGACCAGCGCGGTGATGATCATGAAAAGAGCAATGCCACCCATCGCGCGGAAGATACCGCGACGGGCGGCCCGCGCCAGTCACAATGAAAGCAGGAATCTCAGCAGGTTGGCCTGTTCGCCAGGCGAGAGCGTCTCGAAGAGGGCCCGACTCGATTCGGCTTCCCCGGCATGCAGCCGAATAGCGCTCTCAATCGTTTGCACGCGGCCATCGTGCATGTACTGCATGCGCAGGCGCAGTCCGTAAAGAGGCGTGGTGCGCCACTCCGACGGCTCGGCCGCAGGCGCACAAATCGTTGCCAGGCCAGGTCCCATGTCGTGCAGCAGCAAGTCCGAATACAGGGGCAATTTCTTGCGGCTGATGGCGCCTATGGGGTTGGCCTGCGTGCGCATGGTGGGCGTGTGGCAGTCCGAGCAGCCGATACGCTGGAACGCGCGCTTACCACGCGCAATCGAGTCACGCGCAGCGGGCGGCGCGGCTGGGACCGGAAACGCCAGCAATTCAATGAAACGCACGATTTGGTCGACGGTCGCATCATCGATTTCGGGATCTTGCGCCGGGTCGGTCCCGGCCGGCGGCGGCTGCCCGCCCACATTGTCTTCCTGCGGAAATTTGCGCGTGGTCAGGCCCATCTCGCGCAGAAACGCAATCTCCGCGAATTCACGGATGGTGGCCACGGTGGCCTTGCGACCAAAGCGGGCCAGCCTGCCATCGACGGTCACACCCGCTCGCCCCGAAATGCCATCTTCATCTAGGTCTTCCGGATCGGCGCGGCTCAGAATCTCTTTATCGGCGATGGCCGCCAGGGCTCCCAAGGCGTAGAGCTGCGGCGGCACGATCTGCACTAACGCAGTGGCGCGGCGCGAGATCGGCTCGGCGACCACACCTTTTGCCTCCAGCAGCGGCGTGGTGCTCTGCTGAAACACCTCGCCGCCTTCGTGATGCAGCAGATCACAACGACCGTTCTCGAAGCGCGTGCCTTTTTGCACGCGTTCCACACCCGCGCCGCCCAGAGTCGGCACATCATGGCACGAGCTGCAACGCGTTTCGTTGAAGGTCGGTCCCAGGCCCGTTTCGGGCGTGAACGCTCGATGGAACAGGTCGCGCCCCGCGCTGAAAGCGAGCAGCGCTTCCTCGCCGATGCCGGGCCACGCCGCACCGGGCATGGACGAGGGCACCGAGCCACCGCAGCCCGCTAGCAACACGCCCAGCGCAACTGTTCTGATTGTGTGAGGGATCATCCTGGGGCTGCAACGTAGAATCGCGTCATGTGACCGGCAAGCGTGGAGGACCCAGGTATTCCCGCGCGAACTGGTGATGGGCACGGGCACTCGCCACTGAGCCGAGCACATGGGTGGTTCCGGCGGTCATCCAGACGACTTCATCAGCGCTGTCGAAGAGCGGGCCAATTTCGTGACCGGTAATCACGATGGCGCAGCCACGCTCCCGCAGCACTCGGAGCTGCGCGGAAATCAAATCGATGTCCAGCGGCGCGATGCCTTGAAACGGTTCATCGGCCAGCAAACAAACGGGGGCGCGCAACACAGCCAGCGCCAAATCGGCGCGCCGGCGCTCGCCCGGCGAAAGTTGATTGCCGAAGTACGGCAGCAGTTCCGACAGTCCCAGCGCACGCGCCACGAACTCGCGTGACTCGGCCGGCGCATTTGCCAGAGCAAAGTGCTGTGCCAGCGTGAGCAAGGGCGTGAGCAGTCC
>JBOHRF010000290.1:0-6607 GCA_050732575.1 Longimicrobiales bacterium | reverse complement strand
TGATGGGGATTCTCTACGTTGCAACCGGCTCGCTCCTCTGGCCCATGATCCTGCACACGGCGGTGGACCTGCACGGCGGCGCGATGGCTCGGCGCGTCCTGGCGTCCGTCCCGGCTCGTTAGTGCGAGAACAGGGAGATCGACATGGGCCGCTGGAAACTCGAAGACGCCAGGAACCAGTTCAGCAAGCTGGCTCGGGCCGCCTGCCGGCAGACACAAGTCGTGACCTCCCCGCCAATCGGGTCCATGTAATCAGGCAAGGCACTTACGCCGCCAGCTCCACCATGCTTGACGCGGTCGAGTGTCTATTATAGACTCAAATCGGGTCTATTAAAGACACATGAAGCCGATCCAGGATATCGATCAGGCCCTGCGCGCTCTGGGAGAATTGCTGGCTGCTGCCGGCGAGCAGCACGCGATTGTTGTGCTCGGGGGCGCCGCGCTGAACCTGCTGGGATTCGTGCAGCGGGTCACGCGCGATGTTGACGTCATCGCAATCGCGCATCCTGATCAGCTCAACAGACTCGAACGACCGAGCCAACTTTCAGAGACACTCGAGCGTGCCGTCGAAACGGTTGCACGTGACCTCCGCCTGGCGCCGGACTGGCTGAACATTGTAGCGGCGGGGCAGTGGGACACTGGCCTACCTCCGGGCATGGAAACGAGGCTTCACTGGCGGCGCTACGATGGCCTCTGGGTCGGCCTGGTCGATCGTCAGGACCTGATCTTCTTCAAGTTGTACGCGGCGGCGGATGATGTTGGACCGCACAGCGTCCATTTTCAGGACCTGCTCTCGCTGGAACCCTCGGACAGCGAACTGGACGCTGCGGCGGCATGGATCGAGTCGCAGGACTCATCGCCGCAGTTCCTCGCCGGGCTTCAGGAAGTCGTTCGTCATGTCCGCGAAGCTCGATAACGCTGTCCGGCAAACGGTGCAGGCAGCCATCGATGTTGCCTGGGTTCAGTGGCGCGCACTTGGATTCGTTGGCACAGGTCCAAAGCCCCGCGCCATGGTCGATCCCGAAGCGCTGATCCTGTTCACGCTGAGTCTGATGGAAGACGAGCATCGGTTCAGTCGCCTCCTGGCCTGGTGGGCACACGCGGGGTCTCGACTGCTCAGTGTTCAGCGCCTGAAGAATCTGATGCGAACGTTTCCTGAGTCTGTGCACAAAGGTGTGAGCGAGTTCGCGCGCACGGCGTACACTTCCAGTGACGCGCGTTGGCGTGCCCTCGCTGCCAGGAGGAGTGCTCTAGTGGCCCGTCCAAAGGATCTCACGGCCACACCAACGCCCGATGCTCCAGGTGCGCTCATACTTCGACTCCGTCTCGCTTTCTCGGTGGGCATCAAGGCGGATGTGATGGCTCTTTTGCTTTGTATGATAGGAGCCCGGGCAACCGTGTCAGCAATAGCCCGTTCCACTGGTTACTATAGCAGGGCGGTTCGGCGTGCGGTGGAAGATCTCGCCGCCGCCGGATTTCTCGAGACCAGCATTACCGCACCCGTTTCGTACAAGGTCAATTTCGAAGCCTGGCGAAGTGTGTTGGGATTCAATCCGGACCCGCCAACCTGGAGGCCATGGGCAGCTGTGTTTGCGTTTGTTGCCGACTTGAAAGAGTGGTGGCCTCAGGTTCAAGGCCAATCTGATTATGTCATCAGCTCGCGGGCGCGCGATCTCGTGACGCGTCACAACGCCCAACTGGAACCGCAAGTGAAATTACCCGATCCGGAACGCTCGCCGGGCACGGCGTACACTGAAGACTTCATCGATGCACTGAACGAATTGCGCGAGTGGATGAAAGGTGTTGTCTAGGCCCGGGCCCAGCCGACGCTTCAGCGGCGTTTGGCCGCGTCATGGGCGCCTCGCGCCGTGAGCCGAGGCATTTTGGAACTCAGCGACGCTGCGGTGCGCCTGCCGTGGTGGCACTCGTGGTGTACACGTAGTCGCCATCAACCGTGTCATCACCATTGGCCGCGTTCGCGGCCGCGTGAAACGAAACGGCGCGCGCGGTTGCCGGCGCGGTCCACAGCACAGTCCAGGCGGCGCGGTCACGCGTTGCCAACGCATGTCCGGTGCGCACCTGATGTGCATACGCAATGTCGTAACTGACCGTGACGGCAACGCGTGAACTGTCGGACGGCGCCGGCGCCAGCACGCCGGCCTGTTGCGCACCATCGGTGAACCGCGCCGTGAGCTGAAATCCTGCGACTGTCATGCCGGGGCGCGTCAGCGTCAGCGTGATCGGATACGTGGCGCCCGGCGTGAACCGTTCGGGTACGCCGCGCAGGCCGAGGCGGCCCGGCGGTTCATTGGGCTCGCGGGAGAAGTGACAGGCATGGCAGGACGGTTCACCGAAGCCACTGGAGAAGCCGGGCGGAGGTGCGTCGCGGTAGGCATTGGGGGAAACCGATGCCGCGCCGATCAGCATTATCGGCACCAGGACCGCGATCGCACCTGCCGCGATCGCAACCGCGCGAATCACTACGTCGTTCTTGGGCTCACGATGGCACGGCCAATGTTGTTCGAGTCCGTGCCGAACCACATCATGCCCGTCGGCGCATGAAACATCATGTGGCGAATCGTGTTGCTGACCGAGTTGACCGAGAAGAAACGTTCCGTGCGCGGATCGAACCCGACCAGTTGCTTGACCGGTCCGGTCTCCGAGAACCAGAGCCGGCCGCGGTCATCCTTGGTGAGCGCGTACGGCCGCGAGCCCGGTCCGCCCGGCGTCTGCCATTCCTTCACCTCGCCCGTCTTCGGATTGATCCGGCCCAGGAAGCCGCGCGGCTCATCCACGTACCAGACCATGTTGTCCTGCGTCCATTCAATGCGCCGCGAACGCGAGCTGTCGCTGGCCTCGTTGAAACGCGTGAGCGCCATCGTTTCCGGATTCACGCGTACCACCGCGTTTTGCCGAAACAGCGCGACCCAGGGGTGGCCTTCATTGTCGAGCACGATGCCGTAAGGATTTGCGGGCCGGTCCGACGCCGGCACGAGCTTGATCTCACCGGTAGCCATGCGCAGCCGGCCGATCATGCTGGCGCCCTGCAGCGTAAAGAAGATGTTGCCCTTGCCGTCGAAGATGGCCGTGTGCGGATCACGCGCCGCCGGGTCCGGCATCAGGTATGTCTGAATCTTGCCCGTCGCGGGATCGAGGCGGCCGATCCGCCCGTTCCGATTGCCCGTGTACCAGACCTGCCCCTGCGGATCGACAATCAGGTTGTGCGGATTTGTGCCTGCTTCGATCTCGAATCGCTTGAACGTTTCGGCAGCGGGGTCGAGATACCCGATGTAGTTGCCCGCCTGGCCGACAAACCAGACCTTGCCGTCCGGGCCCACATACGGATCGCGCGGCCGGCCCTCCCACTCGACCTTGAATTCCTTGATCGGAACCGGCTGATTCGCCTGCGCCTCGAGCGACAACGGCGCGACCAGCGCGGCCGCCAAGGTTACTGCCGTGAATCTCCTCATGAGTCCCCCTAAGTGGCCCCGTGGTTGGGTCCTGATAGTGGCGCCCCGTTCCCGCGGGCCGCAAGCAGGAAGCCGTGCAGTACCAGTCCTGGAGAAGGGGTCCAGTCCTGGAGAGGGGTCCAACTTCTCAATCGCATCGCCTCGCGCCAGTCACTGCGATGTTGTGTGCGCCTGGAGTCATGAACATCTCAATCGCCGGGCGGGCTCTGGATTGAATGAGATGTTGATGCTCTACAGCGTCGCAAAACATCTCACACGCTCGTGCCACTGCCGCGATTGAGATGTTCGGCCCGCCGCGCGGCCGCGCCGGCCGCCGAAGATCCTGATCGCGCCGTACAGCCGTAGCGCTCCTGTGCTACGATTTCCTGCGCATCGGGACCACCTCGTTGCGCACGGCGGGCACCGACTTGATGTAGCGGTAGATGGCGCGCACGTCATCCTCGCTCATTTCCAGGAAGGCCTCCCAGGGCATGATCGATTCCTTGATCAACCGGCCCTGACGGAAGCGCGCTACGAACTGGTCCTCGGTCAGGCGGCCCGCCATGCCGGTCGGATCGCTCGTGAGATTGGGCGGCGTGAAGAGGATCGACGGATCGGCGTCTGCTGGATACTCGAAGCCGCCGCCCAGGTGCGGGCCAATGACTGCGCCGCTCCGTAAATCGCGCAGCGTGTGGCAGCCCGCGCATTCGGCCACCGAGTTCACCAGGTACTCGCCGCGTTCCACGGTGGGCGCTATCGCGGGCGCCGTTTTCGGCGCCTTGTTGTCGAGCGGATTCGGCTTGATCACGAAGCTGACCACCGCCTTGCCCATGAGGCTCAGGTCGTGCCTCGGCACATCGTTCACGGCGGGCGGGAGCGCGCGCAGGAACGACAGAATGGCCACGATGTCCTCGTCGCTCAACCGCTCGAATTGCATGAACGGCACCGCCGCGCGGCCGTGCGGACGCACGTTGTACCGCAGCACGCGCGCCAGTTGACCGTCCGTGTAGCGTCCGATTCCCGTCGCCGAATCCGATGTGAAGAGCCGGAAGCGGATACGTACCGTAGCGATCCTTGTCCCAGGTCAGGCTGATGTAAACCACCCGCGCCCGCAGCCCCAACCACGACTCCCAGGATGGTACCTGCCACCTTGAGCACCTTCTTGCCGTTCATGGGGCACCCTCGGCTATCGCGTTTTGTGGGGGAAACCGGGGCAACCTACGGTTCACTCGCGCAGGGGTCCACACGCGAGATCCGTCATGTCGTCATTCCAAAAACATTGTATTTTGGAATGAGGCCGCTACATTCATCCCATGAGCCGGATCGACAACCGCCCGTTGACCGGGAAGGCTGCCCTCGAGGCGGTGGCCTCGCCGGCGCGTTTGGAGATCCTGTCCGCGCTGGGCGATGGGCCGGCGACGACGCAGGAGCTGGCGCGTCGGTTGGGCCGGTCGCGGCAGTCGCTCTACTACCATCTGGATGTGCTGGAGAAGGCTGGTCTGGTGGCGATCGAAGAACCGAGTGACGGTGAGCGGGAGCGGCGGTTCCGGCATGGAACGGAGCGGGTGACTATCGCCGCGCGGCGCGGATCGGCGCGCGACCGGAAAGCCGGCGCGAAGGCGATCCAGGCGATCCTGCGCCTGACGGCGCGTGAGGCAACGGCCGCGCTGGAGGATCCAGCGACGCGGTTCGATGGTGCGCAGCGGGAGATGGTCGGAATCCGGGGAAAGGCGCGGCTGACGCAGGCGCAGCTGCGGCGGGCGAACGAGTTGATCGACCAGCTGGAAACGCTGCTGGCGGAAGCGAGAGGAGGCTCTCCATGGGACCCGCTATACGCCGTGACATTGGTGCTGAAACCGGCCCGCGAAGCCGGCAATGCAGATGCCAGAAACCAGGAGAAGATCTGAAATGCCGGACCCCGGTGCTCTCGACCACATCGTGATGGCCTTGCTCGTGGTGGTCAATCCGCTCTACGGTGCATGGGAGTATCGGCGGCTGGTCCGGCGCATCCGTGCGGGCGAGGCGAACGCCCGTGGCGCAGAATACCGCAAGACGATGCTCCTGTCTTGGACGTTCACGATTGGCCTGGTGGCGCTCTGGTTGGGTGCTGACCGGCCTGCAGCAGTTCTCGGGTTCGCGCTGCCCGGAGGCGTGCGGCTGTTGGCCGGCGCAATCATCACGATCCTCGGCCTCGCCTTCCTCTCCGCGCAGTGGAGAGCCCTATCGTCGATGGATGAAAAGGGATTGGAGCCACTGCGCGCGCAGATGGCCGCGGTTGCCGACTTAATGCCCCGCACGGAGCGGGAGGCCGCGCAGTTCCGTCTCGTCTCGGTCTCGGCGGGTGTGTGCGAGGAGATCGTCTACCGCGGGTACATGATCTGGTATCTGGCGGCCTTTATGGGCGAATGGCCGGCCGTGATCCTCGGGGCGCTGATCTTTGGACTTGGGCACCTCTATCAGGGCACCGACGGCGTGATAAAGACGGGCGTGACAGGACTCATGATGGGGATCCTCTACGTTGCAACCGGCTCGCTCCTGTGGCCCGTGATCCTGCATACGGCGGTGGACCTGCACGGCGGTGGCGATGGCCCGGCGCGTCCTGACGTCCGTCCCGGCGCATTAGCGTGGCGCCCTCAGAGGACGACCGTGTAGTAGCCGTCGTCGCCAGCTGCGGACAAGGCCGAACCGGTCTTGGGCGTAACCAGTTGCATCACCTTGTTCTTGTAAGGGGCTGCCACTTCCTGGTTCGGCCGGATGACGCGCACCGTCGTGGCGGCGTCGATGGCCTCCTGATAGTCGACACTCCTGGATTGCGCGAACCGGACGTCGACCTTACCCGACGTCGAGTCCAGTGTGTACTGCAGGTAGGCGGACTCGCTGGCCACGGTCGGAACACCTGACGCCTTGTTGCTCAAGTCGAAGCCGCTGATTCGTCCACTATAGTTGAGCTGTCCGGCCACGAACTTCATTTCCTCCAGCCACGCCACGAACCGGTTGCCCCCGCCGTACCGGTTCTCCCAACGAGAGCTTCCATACAAATGCACCGCTGTCCCGTATTGCGCGTGTTGCTTGCAATAATCTCCGAAGGTCGAGCCCTTGTTGTTGTTGTTGCCATAGGAATGAAAGCCGAACAGCCCGTGATCCGTTTGCAGGACCAGG
>JBOHRF010000289.1:0-6653 GCA_050732575.1 Longimicrobiales bacterium | reverse complement strand
TTTCGTTGCACCCAGGGCTTTGCGTACGCCGATCTCACGTGTGCGTTCGGTTACTGCGATCATCATGATGGCCACCACACCAACACCACCCACCATGAGCGCAACGGAAGACAGCGCAATCATCACCAGGAAGAACACGTTGGTCACGCGTGTGAAGGTGGCCGCCATTTCTTCCTGCCTGATAACTACGAAGTTGTTCGGATCGGCCGGACGCAAGCCTCGTAAAATGCGTAAGCGCGCCGTTACCTGGTCCATGGCGTGCTCCTGTGTGGCACTGCTGGCCGTCACCACGAAGATGCCCAGCATCTCATCATCGAAATCGAGATACTTGAATGCAGACGTGTAGGGAATCAGCGCTCCATATTTCACCAGATTGGCGAACACGTTGCCGGACATGTCGAAGACGCCGATCACACGGAATGGTTGGCCGTTGATGCGCACGGTGCGCCCGATGGGATCGAGTTGGCCGAACAGTTTCTCCGCCAAGGGCGCGGTCAGCACGACCACGGGACGCGAAGCATTGACGTCCGCGGCAATGAAATTGTGGCCGGCTACGAACGTGCCGGTTGTGTAATCGTGCCAGCCATCACCGCGTGACCAGATCTGCGCACTCGGGATGCGCTCCGCGCCAAATTCGAACTCGCCCGATCCGTCCACGCCCACAATGGCCCGGCGCACCGTGGGAAGTTTTTCGATAAAGGCCGCTTCTTCAGCGGCCACGGGCGGGTTGTTGCCCCAGGGCGGTCCATCGTTTGAGATGCGTACGGAGTTCCAGTCAAATCGGCCCACGAAGAAGTTGGTGGGTCCGGCAGCGGCCAGTTCGTTCGTGATGCTGGTCTGGATGCCCTTGATGACCGCGCTCATAGCCATGACCGTGGCCACGCCTACCACGATCCCGAGAATGGTCAAGGTGGAGCGGAACTTGTTGGCTCGTAACTGATCGATGGCCAGCAGAGCGCCTTCACGCAGGCTTTCCAGTCGCATGTTACTCCTGTCGTAGTGCCACTACGGGATCCATGCGCGAGGCCCGCGATGCCGGGTAGAGTCCGGCCAGCATGCCCACCGAAATGCCCATGACGGTAGCGATGCTCATCCAGAGCGGCGAAATCGTGGCGGGCAGCGGCGAAATGGCGCGCACCAGCTGAGCCAGTCCAATGCCCAGCCCAATGCCCAGGGCGGCGCCCGCGCCGGAAAGGGTGGCCGATTCCACCAACATTTGCCACATGATGTCACGTCGGCGCGCACCCAGCGCCTTGCGCAGTCCGATCTCCCGCGTCCGCTCGATCACGGAAACCAGCATGATGTTCATGATCACGATGCCGCCCACTACCAGGGCAATCGAGACCAGACCGGGGAAGGCAATCAGCAGGATGCGCCGAATGGCCTGCCAGAAGCTGAGTGAGTCCTCGGCCGTGTCAATGGCAAAGTCGTTGGCTTCCGTGGGCCGCAGTTGGTGACGGATCCGCATAGTGGCTTCGATGTCCATGCGGGCCCGTTCCAGGTCCGTGTCATAGACCGGGCGAACCAGGATCTCATCCACGTAATTATGTGGACTTACGAAACGCGCCATGGTCGACCGAGACGGTGCGATGGCGCGATTGTCCATGGACATGCCGAACAGCGTGCCCTGCTTCTTCAAGATGCCAATGACCCGGAACTGGGCGCCGTTGATGCGCACCGAGCGGCCCAATGGGTCGAGTGCACCAAAGGCTTTGTCGGCGGTTTCATGGCCCAGGATGGCCACCGGTACACCCATCCGATCTTCGGGCGCTGTGAAAAGCCGGCCGCGCACCACTTCATAGTCACGGATGTTGAAGAACTCGGCTGAGGCACCCGTGAGCCAAACGTTCTCCACTTCAATGCCTTGCTCGCTCACCATGCTTCCGCCACCCTGGCTGGACACGGCTACCCGCGCGGGCACGGAGATGTTTTGCTCGATCGCTTCGGCATCGGAGAACGTGAGCCGGGGCCGGCGCATCATGGCGCGCCAGGCGGCGGGATCGCTTTCGAAGTTGATCTCCGGGACGCGACGCACGGTGAGCGTGTTGTGGCCGAAGAGGACTTTGGCAAAGTCCTCCTCCATATACGTGTTGAGACCTTCCACCACGCTCACTACCGTGATCAGAAACATCACGCCGATGATCACACCCAGCACGCCGAAAAAGCTCTTCAGCTTCTGGGCGCGGATCATGCCAAGGGCGAGTAGAACCCCTTCCTTCAGAGGCATGTCAGGCGGTGGCCATGGCCGGAGTGCGCCGCACGTCACTCGAGATCACGCCATCACGAAGCGTGATGGTGCGGCGCGCATGCTCGGCAATGTCATGTTCGTGCGTGACCAGTACGATGGTTTGACCGGCGCGATAGAGTTCCTCGAAGAGCTGCATGATCTCTTCACCGGTCTGGCTGTCCAGGTTGCCGGTGGGCTCGTCGGCCAACAAGATCGCCGGATTGTTGACCAGCGCGCGCGCAATCGCAACGCGCTGACGTTGGCCGCCGGAAAGTTCGGCCGGCTTGTGCGTCATGCGATCGCCCAGGCCCACACGCTCCAGCATGTGCGCAGCCCGCTCTTTACGCTGCTTGGCGTTCACACCCGCGTAAATGAGCGGCAGCTCTACGTTGTGCAGCGCGGTAGCACGGGGCAGCAGGTTGAAGGTCTGGAAAACAAAGCCAATTTCGCGATTGCGGATATGGGCCAGCTCGTCATCCGAGCGCTTCGAGACCGGTTGCCCGTTCAGCCAGTATTCACCTTCTGACGCCGTGTCCAGGCAACCGATCAGGTTCATGAACGTGGACTTGCCCGAGCCGGACGGGCCCATGATGGCCACGAATTCGTTGCGTGGCACTACCACGTCCACGCCGCGCAACGCGTGCACGACTTCTGCGCCCAGCACGTAGTCCTTCTTCAACCGCTCCGTACGGATGATGAATTGCTCGGTCACGAGCCCTCCTTGCCTTTGCTGATCGGCTTACCATCGGGCCCAGTGCCCTCCTTCAGGCGGCGCAGCGGCTTGTCTTGCTCGAGCGCCCGAATGGCCTCGTACGGTCCAGCTACCACGGAGTCTCCCAGCTTGAGTCCACTCAATATCTCGAAATGCTCGCGGCCGGCTATGCCAATTTGCACGGGCACAAACACAGCCTTGCCCTCGCGTGAAACAAACACGCCCTCTTGATCATCGGCTTTGTCGCGCTCGGCTTCGCGGCCGGCTTCACTGGCTTTTTTATCCTCACTGGGTAGCGCTTTCACGTTGCCCTTCTCACGCACGGTGAGCGCAATGATAGGTACGGCCAGCGCTTTGGGACGCGTTGCCGTCACGATCTCTGCCGTGGCCGAAAGATCCGAGCGCAAGGTGAGGGGCGGATTGTCGAGCGTAATGACCACCTCGTAGTCGACCGCCTGCCCCTGGCCGCCCGCCGCGCTCTGACTTTCGGGCGGTCTGACCGAGCTGTGGCTGATCTCGGTCACGCGACCCTTGAACTTCTGGCGCTGGAACGCGTCGATTTCAACGCTGGCGCTATCGCCCAGCTTGATTTCCGGAATGTCGGTCTCATCGACGCGCACCACCGCTTCCATGACGCCCAGGTCGGCTACCGTGAGCAGCAAGCTGCCCGCGTTGTTCATGGTGCCAATGATCGCGGTTTCGCCCTCTTCCACATTGAGGCGCGTAATGATTCCGTTCATGGGCGCACGGATGACGGTCTTGTTCAGCTGTTCCACGGCTTCGTTCATGGCCTCGCGCGTTTGCACCACACCAAAGCGGGCAGCCTCCAGCAACTCCTTTTGCACGAGCACCTGCGTCTCTGCTTCCTCCAGCTGCTGTTTGCTGACCAGGTTGGGATTGGCCGCCAAATCTTTGAGCCGCTGGTACGCCCGCTCCGACTGAATCACGTTGGCCCGCGTTTGCGCCTCCCGTGCCTGCGCCTCACTCACTGCGGCCCGTGCCCGCGCTACACCGGCTTCATACTGGCTCGGGTCGATACGCAGCAGAATCTGCCCTTTGGTTACGCGCTCGCCTTCCTTCACGGCGAGCTGTGTGATGCGACCCATGATGTCGGATTGCACGTCGACTTTGCGGTTGGGCCGGATCCAGCCACTGGCGCTGACGGTCGCCACCAGGTCGCGCTGGCCGATCGCCTCGATACGCACGTGCGCGGCATCGCCGCCCGCGCTCGATGCCGCTACACCAACAATGATCGCAGTGGCGAGCACTGCGCCGATGCCAATAGCGAGCTTGGTTTTCTTATTCATAGGTTGTTGTCAGTCCTGCCCGGTCGGTCGCAGATTCTGGCCGACCGCGGTCTCCAGTGACGCGATCCCTTCATGGAACGAGTAGAGTGCAATCAGATACGCGCGATCCGCGCGCGCCCGGATGGTCTCCGCCTCTTGCAACTCGATATACGATGCCACACCCACACGGTAGCGCTCACGCGCTAACACCAGCTGCTCAGCGGCCAGGCTGCGGTTGCGCTCTTCGAGTGCCACGCTCTGCCGCGCAGTTTGCACATTCAGGTACGCCGACGCAATCTCGGTCTTGAGCCGCAATTCCTCGCCGCGCAGACGGTGGCGTGCGTCGGCCGCCGTAACTTTGGCCTGCTCGAGCTGAAGCTCGCGGCCAAAACCCTGAAAGATGGGCAGCGAAACACTCAGCTGCGCGCTCCATGGCTGGCGGCTGTAGTTGAACGGAAAGACATCGTTCCCCGAGATGATGGCCTGCTCCTGCGCCGGACTGACCTGGAAGATCGAGCAGTCCACCGGAAAACCGGGCATGGGCCGGGTCAATCTGCCCGTCAATGCATTCAAGAATTCGCAGTTGTCGCGTTGGCCCACCATCTGGTCTCGCGCCTGGTTCACCAGATAGGACGTGCTACCCGCCTGACGGGTGTAGCCGGACAGGCCTGCAGACACACTCAGGCTGGGCAGGTAAGCGCTGCGCGCCATGCGCACGCCGGCTTCAGTTGCGCGCTCGGCGGAGCGGGCGGCCACGAGCTGCGGATGCGCCTGCACGGCTGTGGCCTGCAGTTGGTCCTGCGTTTGGGGTAGTTCGAAAACGCCGAAACTGGTGGTCAGCTCGACTTCGCGATTCAGCTCAATACCCAAAATCTGCATCAGCCGCAGCCGCTCGGTCTGCAACAGATTGCGAGCCTGCAGCACATTGACTTCGGCACGGCCCTGCTCGACCTCGGCTTGTTTGGCCTCGAGGGGCACAGCCGCACCGACCGCCACGCGTGCTTGCGCAAGCTTCAGATTCTCCGCCGTGCGCTCGTGCTCCGCCTGCGTTAGGGTCACACCATCACGCGCACGCAATACTGCCAGGTACTGGCGCGTAACGTTCGCTTTGAGTTCGTAGTCGGCCGCCACGATCCCGGCTTCCGTAGCCGCGCGCGTCGCTTTCTCGCGCCCGGGGGCCAGCAGTGACGCTCCGTTGAGCGCGTAGTTCAGGCCCAGGAAATAGTCGGAACTGTAGTACACGGGTGTGCGATCGATGCCCAGATCGGAACCCGTGAAGATGCCAAAACGAGGCCGGCCGGAGGCCTGGTAACCAAAGCTTCCGCTGGCGCTCGCGCCGGGCAAGAGATTGCCGTACGCCTCGCGCACCGCCCAGTCGGCAACCGCCACATCGTTCTGACGTGCCTGAAAATCTGGGTTATTCTTGCGCGCCAGCGAGATCGCTTCATCCAGGCTGAGCTGAGCGGTCTGTTGCGCCCACGCCGGGCTCGCACCGATTAGAAAAACGAATGAGGCGGCCAGCCGCGCAAAGCTTCGCGCGTCGAGACGCCTCCTTGCCGATCCAAGCACCTTGGTTCTCCTCTATTCGAGGTCTCGGGACGCACTCCACACATGATCTGGTTGCTTGTATGGAGGCATGTTCATTCGGTTCACTGCTTGCGCATGACACCTACGCGCTCACGAGCGCGTGGGTTTCATCGTTCGTCTATGCGCAGGTCCGGACTATTGGGGCCGCGCGATGCGCGCCGCAACTACGTTCTATGCGCAGGTCCGGACTATTGGGGCCGCGCGATGCGCGCCGCAACTACGTTCTATGCTCAGGCCCAGACTATTGGGGCCGCGCGATGCGCGCCGCAACTACGTTCTATGCTCAGGCTCGGACTATTTGGGCCGCGCGATGCGCGCCGCAACTACGTTCTATGCTCAGGCTCGGACTATTTGGGCCGCGCGATGCGCGCCGCAACTACGTTCTATGCTCAGGCCCAGACTATTTGGGCAGCGCGATGCGCGCCGCAACAAGGTTACGCGCGGGAATCTCCAGGCGCAGCACACGACCTTGCGCATCTACCCAAAGGTGTCGCTCCGGACCGCCCGGTACGGCCAGTAGGAGGCGGCGAGCGTTCACGTTGTCCGCACCCACCGCGATCGACTCGCTGCCGCGCATGCTCACCCGCACCATGACTTGCTGACTGCGGCGCGGAATGATCACCGGAACCTGCGCACCTTCCGATCCCACGCGCTGCGCCAGGAAATAATAGTGGTGCGCGACGCCTTCATCGGCCACGACTGCGCCCTCGCCCGCCAGGTACTCGCGCATCTCCTCTCCCGCTGACGAGAGGATGGTGGCACTGAAACGGCCACCCACCACTTTTCCGGCGATCTGCTCCTTGCTCGCGCCCGACACGGTGACCTGGTATGCGGCCGGCCG
>JBOHRF010000288.1:0-6673 GCA_050732575.1 Longimicrobiales bacterium | reverse complement strand
CTGGCCACCACGCTGGGCGTGAACGTGCTGCTCACCAACGTGCCCGACAAACGGATCACGTTCCAGACCACGGTACCGGTTCGTCCCGAGGATCTGGGTGGCATCCTGGAGTCGATCCTGGAGGCCCACAACCTCTTCCTGGTGCAGCAGGGACCGGTAGCACAGGTCTTTCCCGCTGACAGCCTGCCGCCTACCGGCCTGATTCGGTCCGGTATTGCACTCGGCACGCCGCCCCCGCTCGGATTGGTCACCGTCCTCGTGCCGTTGCAGTGGATCCGCGCAGACGAGGCTACGGCCGCACTCAAGCCGGTGGCCAGCACCCGCGCGCGCATCCAGCCCGTGGCCCGCTCGAATGCACTGCTGATCACCGACTTCGGCTCGAACGTGGCGCGCTATCTGGAGCTGCTCCGCCCGCTCGATGAACGGCCGCTGGGTGAGGAAGGCATGCGCACGTTCGTGGTGCCGCTCAAGTACGCAAATGCCGAAGACCTGGCGGCATCACTCGGCCAGCTCTACAGCATATCCGTAGGTGGCTCGCGCGCCGCATCACTCTACGAATTGAGTCTCTCGCGCAATCTCGATGTCTATCGCGAGCGCGCGGCCGAAATGTTCCGCCAGCGGCGAGAACCCATTCCCGGAATCGTCCCCACAGCACCCGGCGATACGGCCATGCCGGGCGCACTTGTGGGCCGCACCACCGTCGTGCCCGACGCGCCCACGAACTCGCTTCTGATCCGCACGGCACCACCCAACTTCCCGCTGTTGCGTGAAACGATTGAAGCCCTGGACGCGCGTCCGGCACAGGTGCTGTTGGAGGTCACGGTAGCGGAGATCAACCTTGGGCGATCGTTCGAGTTCGGCATCGATTGGGGTATCTTCGGCGACACCGCATTCCTGCGCCGTGGCTTTCCGTTCCTGCCGCTCGACAGCATCGGCATCGTGCGCGGTGATGAGGTGACCGGCATTGTGAGCGTGGGCCTGAACGGCACCAACGTGCGGGCCGCGTTGCGCGCGCTGGCCACCAAGTTCAACGTGCGGGTGTTGTCCACACCCGAGATCCTGGCCGTCAACAATCGAGAAGCACGCATCGTAGTGGGCAGCCGCGTTCCCTTCATCTCGAACGCTCGACTGGGCGACGTCTCCATCGACCGCTCCGTGCAATATGAGGACGTAGGCACAACGCTCACCATCATCCCGACCGTCAACCAGGACAATTACGTGAGCGTGCAGATCCTGCAGGAAGTGAACAACCTGACCAATCAGGTCGTGCTCTCCGCGCTGAACGCGCCCGTCATCTCGACCCGGGAGGCCTCTACACGCGCCATCATACGGGATGGCCAGACCGTGGTGATCGGCGGCTTGATCGGCGATACGAAAGACTATAGCGACGGCGGCATCCCCTTCCTCAAGGACATTCCGCTGCTGGGCGCGTTGTTCAAGCGCAAGACCGAGATCGTGTCGCGCAATGAGCTGGCCATCTTCGTTACGCCTTACATCATTCGCTCCGACCAGGATGCGGACGAAATCCGCGAGCGTATTCGCGAGCGCATGAATCGGATGTTGCCCGGTACCGTGCCCGACTCGTCGCTGATAAGAAGAAGATGAAGAGAGTGTTTGAATTGTGAGTGCCAACCAGGGACGTGACCTGCGCGACGCGGCCAACGGTCCGCTCGCCTTGCGGTTATCCCCGCGTTATCTGGACGAGCACTGCGTCCTGCCGTTGGGCATCGATCCCGATGGTGCCCTGGCCACGGCCATTGGCGGGCCGCTCGATCCCACGGTCTCTGATGAGCTGGCGCGCGTGTTTGGCCGGCGCCTGCGCCTCATCGAGATGCCGGCCGGTGAGATCCAGGCCGCCATCCTTTCCGCGCAGCGCCAGGCCAGCGCACCCGAAACGCTGGCCACGGCCGATGTCGTGCCGGAGGGCAAGAGCGATGCTCTCGATGATCTGCACGTCCAGGCCAACCAGGCGCCCGTCATCAAGCTGGTCAACGTGATGCTGCTGGACGCATTGCGTGCACACGCCAGCGATGTGCACATCGAGTCTTCGGTGTCCGGTTTGCGCATACGTTTCCGGCTGGATGGTGTGCTGCAGGAAGTCTCCCGGCTGGCGCGCCAATACCAGTCAGCCGTGATTAGTCGCATCAAGATCATGGCCGGGCTCAACATTGCAGAGCGGCGCCTGCCGCAAGATGGGCGCGCGCGTATTCGGCTGCCCGAGCGCGAGGTCGATCTGCGGGTTTCCACCTTGCCGGCCTTGCACGGTGAAAGTGTCGTGCTGCGCATACTCGACCATGGCGCGACTGCGCGTGACCTCTCCGATCTGGGCATGCCACCCCATATCGAACGGCGTTTCCATCAGCTGGTGCGTCGTGCGCGCGGCATTGTTCTGGTCACCGGTCCCACGGGCTCGGGCAAAACCACCACGCTCTACGGCGCGCTCGGTCGCGTGAACGGCACGGGTGTCAAGCTGGTCACCGTGGAAGACCCGGTCGAGTATCAGATCGAAGGTGTGGTCCAGATTCCGGTCAATCGCAAAGCCGGTCTCACGTTCGCCAGTGCGTTGCGCTCCATCCTGCGTCACGATCCGGACGTCATCATGGTGGGCGAGATGCGCGATCGGGAAACCGCCGAAATTGCCATTCAGGCTGCGCTCACGGGTCACCTGGTATTCTCCACGTTACATACCAACGATGCGCCCGGTGGCATCACTCGCCTCATCAACATGGGCATCGAGCCGTACCTGGTTGCCGCCACCGTGCAGGGCATCCTGGCCCAGCGGCTGGTACGCGTACGTTGTCCGCATTGTCACGGCAGAGCCGAGTCCTGTCCCACGTGCGACGTCTGCTCGCATACAGGATTCAACGGCCGCACCGGCATCTATGAGCTGCTTTGCATGAGCGAGGAATTGCGCGCGCTCGTGGCCGCCCGCGCGCCGCTGGACGAAATACGAAACGCGGCCCGGCGCGACGGGATGACCAGCTTGTATGATGACGGAAAGCGCAAAGTGGACGCGGGTCTCACCAGCATCGACGAAGTCATGCGCGTTACCAGCGAGGAAGCCGAAGCGTGACCGCCACGCGCTACCGCTATCGCGCAGCCACCACGGAGGGGCAGGTGGTGGAGGGCGTGCTGCAGGCGGCCTCACAGCCCACGGCGCTCGAAGAGCTGCGCCGCCAACGCCTGTATCCCATCGATGTTGCGCCCATCGCCGCCGCGGATGCCCGGGCGCGGCGCGCTTCTCTGGGACGCGGGCCCGCGCTGGCCCTGTTTGCCCGAACGGTGGCCACCATGCTCAATGCCGGTGTCACGCTGGATCGGGCCCTGGCCTTCGGCGCCGATCAGGCGCGTCACCCGGATGTAGCACGCGCCGCGCGCCACGTGCAGCAGAGTGTGCAGGGCGGGTCTGCGCTGGCCGAAGCCCTGGCCCAGGAGCCCCGCGTGTTCGGCTCGCTTTTCGTGGCTATGGTGGCCGCGGGAGAAGAGAGCGGTGCGCTCGATGAGGCCATGGCCCGCGTTGCCGACCACCTGGACGAACTGGTCGAGCTGCGCTCGCAAATCCGGTCATCGCTGGTTTACCCGGCGTTGATGGCCATCGCTTCGGGCGCGGGCATCACCGTGCTGCTGCTCTTCGTCGTGCCTCGCTTTGCCAGCATGATCGGGGAAGCCGGGGGCGCCTTGCCACTTTCCACGCGACTGCTGATCACGGTTAGCCAGGTTCTGGTTGGCGCCTGGTGGCTGCTTCTGCTTTTGGGGATCATCTCCGCTCTGGCCGGGCGCGCCTGGCTGGCCCGGCCCGACAACCGTCGGCGCTGGCATGCCTGGCGCCTCAACGTGCCGCTGGCAGGCGAGCTCGAGCTCAAGTATGCAACGGCGCGCTTCACTCGGGCTCTGGGTATGCTGCTGCGAAGCGGTCGCCCTATTATTCCGGCTCTGCGCGCCGCCCGTCATGCCGTTTCCAACCTCGGCCTGGGCCTGGGTCTGGACCGGGCTGCAGAGGCCGTCAGTCACGGCAAGCGGGTGCATGTGGCCTTGTCGGGTATCCTGCCCCCGCTGGCTACCGAATTGATCGCAGTGGGCGAGGAGACCAGTCGCCTCGATGACCTGTGCCTGCGCGTCGCCGACGCCTATGACGTGGAGGTGCGCAGAACGCTTCGTTCACTGGTGGCCGTGATCGAGCCGGCCTTGATCCTGTTGTTTGCCCTGATCGTGGGCTTTGTTGCGCTCGCCATGCTGCAGGCCATTTATGGGCTCAACGCCACCATGCTGTGACGCGGGGTCCGGCCCGCTCGTCGAATGGGCGGTTGGCGGTTAGGTTGCAAGGTGTCAGAACGGAACTGTCTCAAAGATTCCATCACAAAACGTGTCGGCGTCTAACAAAGTGTGTCGGTTCGACGTCCGATGGTTGACTGGGAGCGAGTCAGGCTCAACTGTATAGTCATCCCCCAAGAATTGCACGATCCGCCGGTCAGCGAGGCGCCGATGAGTACTACATCTGTGGAAACGACCGATTCTGTTGCCCCTGAACAAGATCCCATCGCCGCCGTCCCAGAGGTGGCGACCGATAGCACGCCCAAAGACGGGCGAGCTACGCGGCGGGCGCTATTCACCATGGGTGCGGCTTTCGCCGCGGCCGCTCTGGCGTCGCCCGGCAAGGCTGCTGCGCAGAGAATTGTTAGGCCGCACACCACGCGGCCCAGGCCACCCGCGCCGCCTCCGGGGGACTCGCTCCAGCGATTGGTACGGCGCATCACGAACGGGGTGACCGAAGAAGAGATGAATCGCGCGAGGTCCATGGGCTTCCAGCGATATCTCGACTATCACCTCAGGCCATCTTCGATCAACGACGATGAAGTCGAAACGAACGTGGTCACCCGTTTCCCCTCGTTGGCGCTGGATGGCACGGGTCTGTTTCAGCAGGATCAGAACGCGCTCGGCAACCAGTTGGCCGAAGCGACGATGTATCGGGCTGCGTTCTCCAAGCGCCAGCTTTACGAGCGCATGGTTCACTTCTGGACCGATCACTTCACGATTTACTACCCGAAGGTCAACTACCTCAAGCTGCTGGACGACCGGGACGTGATTCGGGCGCATGCCCTGGGCAAGTTCCACGATATGTTGCGCGCCAGCGCGCACAGTCCGGCCATGCTCGAGTATCTGGACAACACGCGCAGTCGTGCGCGCAGCGTGAACCAGAATTACGCGCGCGAGATCATGGAGCTGCACACGCTGGGCGTGGATGGCGGCTACACGCAGACCGACGTGGAGGAAGTCACTCGCTGCCTGACCGGCTGGACCATTCAAGGTCGCGGCGTATTCCGCTTTGATCCGTCGGGTCACGACTTCACGGAAAAGACGGTGCTGGGCAGGACCATCGCGGCCATGCCGACCAGTGCCGGCGCGGCCGCCATTCAGGATGGCGAAACGGTGCTCGACATCCTGCTCGCGCATCCCAGCACGGCCAGGTTCATCGCATTTAAGATGATTCGCTGGCTGCTTCGGTACGATCCGCCGCCCGCACTGGTGGACAAGGTTGCTGCCACCTTTACCCGTACGGGTGGTGACATTCCGGCCATGATCCGTGACATCCTGACACCCGCTAACCTGATGGCAGCGCCGGCGAAGTACCGTCAGCCTTACCAGTTGGTCCTGGCGGCAATCCGCGCAGCGCAACCGACCGGGACAAATTTCTCGGCCATTTCGGGTGGCCAGCTGCGCAATCTCGGGCAGGCGCTCTTCCAGTGGGAAGATCCGGATGGCTGGCCTGACAATGTGGACTGGTGGTCAGGCCTGATCCTGCAGCGCTGGAACTTCTGCACGTTCATTACCAGTCAGACCGCGGGCAACACACCGGTCGACGTGACTACGTTGATGCTGGTGAACACGCCCGATGCGATTGCCGAGGCGCTCAACCGGCGCGCATTTGCAGGTGAAATGCCGGCCACGCTCAAGCAGCAGGTCACAGCGTTTCTGGCGGCTGCGCCCATTAATGCCAATCGAGTTCGGGAGGCATTCGCGCTCGTCCTGAGTTCCAACGCGTTCCAGTGGTTCTGAGAGGATATCGACGATGAGTGAATACAACCACGACGACTGCGCCTGTAACGAATACAACGAGCTGACCCGTCGCCAGTTCCTGGCCGGCACGGCACAAGGGGCAGTGGCAGCGACCATGTTCGCTCCGATTTTCCCGGAGTGGCTGCCGCAGGTCACGCTGGCCGAGTCGTCACAGAGTACGCGCGACGTGATTGTCTCCGTCTTCCTGCGCGGTGGCGCGGACGGGCTATCGCTGTGCGTGCCGTTCTTCGACGCCAACTACTACACGGGTCGACCCACGATTGCCATCCCACGACCGGATAGCACAGCCGCCAACCGAGGCATCGCGCTGGACAACAGCTTCGCGTTCCCACAAGCGATGAGTGCGCTCATGCCCGCGTATACGGCCGGCAATTTGTTGGTCGTGCATGCTACCGGATCCATCGATCCATCACGCTCACATTTCGACGCGCAGCGGTACATCGAGGTCGGTAAGCCGCGCGACGTAAACGTTGCGACCGGCTGGCTGGGTCGTCACCTGGCCACCTCTACACCCATGCGCTCGAACGCGCCGTTGCGCGCACTCGGACTTTCCAGCGGCTTGCAAAAGACTCTGGTCGGCGCACCGCTGACTCTCCCC
>JBOHRF010000287.1:0-6681 GCA_050732575.1 Longimicrobiales bacterium | reverse complement strand
ATCGGCCGCGATGGCTACGGTGCCGATGCTGTTGCCGTAGTACGCGGTTTCGCCCGCATCAATGCGGATCTGGCCGATTGAGCGTAGCGTGTCACGGCCCAGGGCGTCATACGCGGTCTTGATAGAGTCACCCTGCCGGTTCTTCAGCACGATCAGGTTCCCGGCCAGGTCGTAGCGGCGAAACTCCTTGCGCCCGAACTCGTCCATCATGACGGTGTCCCGCCCCAGCGCGTCGTGTTCCCAACTCCGCGTCACGCCACGCGGATCGATCAGACTGATGCGGGCACCATCTGCGTTGTAGCCCATGCTTGTGGTCTTTGCCTGGAGCGGATTCCCAACCATGCTCGAGTCGAACTGGACGACCGTGCTCGGCCAGTTCATGGCGTGGTAGGTGTACTTGACGCTGTCACCGGTGGCATCGATCACCTGCCGCACTCGGCCCGCGGCATCGTGCAGCAGCCTGGTCGTGTGACCCAGCGGTGTGATGGTCGTGTCCAGGTTGGCCAGGTTGTTACCGTAGCGCAGGTTGGTCACCACGTTCTGGAGTGTGGGCGCAGCTCCGGCCGTCTGCCACACGGGAACGTTGTACTCGGTTACGCTCTCCACCTGGCCACGCGTGTTGTATGCGTAACCGGTCTTGTGCCCGCGCGCGTCCACGATCGAGTCAGGCAGGCCCAGCGGGTTGTAGTAATAGAGCGTGTTGTCACGCACGCCGGCACTGCGTGGCAACGAGATCAGCGTGGGCTCGGACGGGGCATGGGGACTTTCGTACGCGTACATCACGGAATCGCGCCCCGCGCTGTGCGTGGAATCCTCGGCCACGACCAGCCGCGCTGATCCATCATAGCGAAACCGTTGTACGCGGCCGTCTGGTGAGCGCACTCGTACGGGCAGGAGTGTGTGATTCGTGTCGTAGATGATTTCGGTCAGGTGGCCATGGCCATCCTGGATCTTTGTGGGTGCTCCATTCCGGTTCAGCCAGAAGGTGGCAACATCATTGACGTTCGCCCGCGGTCCGTTGATTTCAACCGTATACCGGATGTGTTGTGGAGCGATGACGCTGAGCTGAAGTGCAGCGATCGCGTTTTTGACGGCGCCAAACCTATGATGCGTTTGCGCTCCGGACACTCACCGATTGCGACATAGGACTGGCAGTTTGCGACAAAGTGGCGAACGAGCGAGAAATCAGGGACGCGTCACGCGTCACTGCTGTGCGATCTGCCAGCCGCCCACGAAACCGACGGTTCCGTCTTCCAGCTCGACACGGTGCCAGGCGGCGAGCGCGCCAATCAGGCGCACTTTCGTGCCTGCGGCCAGCTCTCGTTGCAGGGCTGCATCGTCGCGGGGCGAGCTGCGCAGGGCTGCGCTGCTGTCGGCAATGCGAGCCCATGTGCCCAGGCGAGCCAGGTCTACGGTAACCGCGACGAGCGAGTCACTGACTACGGCGTGAAGGAACGGTTTGGGATCCAGCGCGATCATGCCGGGCTGGTAGATGGAGAAGTGCAGGTGCGGCCGTGCGGCGGAAGCATTGCCTGTGTTGCCGACGGTGCCGATGCGGTCGCCTGCTTTGACGCGGTCGCCGGCCGCTACCAATTGTGCATTGAGGTGGGCGTAGTAGTAGAGCAGATTGCGCGCATCATCGCGTTGCCAGACTACGCGCCCGCCAACGGAATTGCTTTGCACGCTGGTAATGGTACCGGCCGCCGCGGCCACTACGGTGGTGCCGCGGGGCGCGAAGATGTCGAGGCCCTCGTGATGGCGCGCGCCGCCATCACGCGCGGCACCAAACCAGCTGCCTACGGCGCGCAGACTCGAGCCCATTACCGGGAAGGTCAGACCGGCGGCGGCGAGTACCGCGACTTCGACCAGGCCGTGCCGGTCCAGTCCAGGCTGCAGACGAATCACGTATTCGCCAGCGGCGCCGGCCTGGAAGTCGAAACTGTCCGCATCGGCACGAGGGCTGTAGGTGTGCCGAAACATGGCACTGGGCGGCTCCATCTCCTGGAACACATCGGCAAACAGGGCGCCCTGGCTGCCACTCACACTGCGGTATAACACGCTCACGCGTTGTCCGCCTTGTAGAGTCAAGCGATAACCAACAGCCGATGGTGTCTGGCCATCGAAGTACACGAACTCGCGAAACGATGGCTCGAGAGCGAGCCGCTCGCGCAGTGCGCGTCGGGCTGCATCCCGCCAGCTGGCCATGCGCGCGTCCAACTGGTTCTGTTGCTCGTAATGGTCGTGTGGAGTACTGCGCGTGGTGGTGGGTGCATTGAGGATGGTTCGAGCCTCCCCGAGCGTGCACGCGCCGGGAATGATCAACAGCAACAACAATGACCGTCGCATCGGCATGTCGACCTGCCGAGGTGATCGGGGGGCGTCGATCGTACGTCGGGCTGGCGGGTTTGTTCCAGAGTGACGCGTGACCTCGGCTCTCGGTCCCACGCGCGGATAAACATCGAGTAAGCTCCGACTCATCACTATTGGGGCGGCGGCACGCGTCGCCTGGTCGCTTGCTCGAACGCGTACGCCAGCTGGATCAGACGTGGCTCACTGCAAGCCAGTCCGGTGAAGCTGACGCCGAAGGGAGCAGGCTGAGCATTGAATCCTGCAGGAAATGCCGGTACCGGTGCGTTGGGCACGCGGCCGAAGGGCACGATGATGGTGGGATATCCGGGCCGCGCGGCAATAGCAGCGCCATTTGCCCCCGGGAATAACAGCGCATCGAGGCGCTGCGCCTGCATGACCTCGGCAATGCCTAACGTGCCAGCCAACTCGATGTCCTTCTTGCGATCCGCCTCGTAGCGCGCGCGATCGGCAACCAGGTCCATCTCATCGGAGATGTCGAGCTGTGACTGGCCGTACTTGATGGCGCCGTTGGGCGCGTTGTTCAGATTGAAATAGCGCAAATCGGTGAGTGTCTTGATGGTCGATGTCGTGCCGAGTGTGGCCAGCCAGGCATTGAAGTCCCGCTTCATGCCATACTTGAAATCGATCGAGCAGTTGCCATCGCGTCCTTTGCGATTGTCGACGCCGCTGCAAATGCCCCAGAGCACGTAATTGCTGGCCGAGTCCCTGGCCAGGATGCTCGGTATGTTGGCCGGATCGACGAGGACTGCACCTTCCTTCCGGAGCACTTCGATGGCTTCCGCCATCAGCGCCGACTGTGCGTTGTTGAGGCCACCAACTGGATTGGGCCTGCCGGGCACACGCACGGTATCGTAGAAAAACGCGCGCGGAATCCCGATGCGCGCGCCTCTCAGCGCGTCACGCTGCAGGTTGGGTGTGTAGTCGCGATTGGGTGGCGGCGTGCACGTGCGCGTTGCCGGATCATTGGGATCGGGCGCCGCACTTTCGAGCGCGCCCAGCACGATCGCGGCATCCGTGACCGTGCGCGTCATGGGTCCCGGCGTGTCCTGGTCCGCCGTGATGGGAATCACGCCATACCGGCTGACGCGGCCGACGGTCGGCTTGATGCCCACCAACATGTTCTGATTCGATGGACTCAGAATGGATCCCGATGTTTCCGTGCCCACGCTGGCCGCCCAGAAACTCACGGCAGTACCGACGCCGGAGCTCGAGCCGCCAGTGCCGAGCACGGGACGCCCGTCGTTGAACCCGGGTCGCGGATCGGGCCGTGGATCGTAAGGGTTCATGCCGTAACCACCAACTGAACTGTAGTTGCCGGGCATGGGTGTCGGCCCACCGGCCACCCAATTGGCCAGCTCGGTCAATGCCGTCTTCGCGATGATGATGGCGCCGCTCGCCTCGAGGTTCTTCGTGAGCGTAGCCGCGTACGGTGGCACCATTCCCTTGAACGCGAGCGCGCCGCCGGTGGTCGGCATGTTGGTCGTGTGAATGTTGTCCTTGAGCGCGATCGGGATGCCGTGGAGTGGTCCGCGCAGGCGACGCTGCGCGCGTTCGCGATCGAGTGCGTCGGCTTCCGCGAGCGCAGTTGGGCTCACGCTCATCACTGCGCGCAGGGTGCGATCGTACATCGCGATGCGCGCCAGGTAGGCAAGCACGAGCTCACGCGATGTGACGCGTCCGCCGGCCAGCGCGGCCTGCAGCTCGGGAATGGTCGCTTCCACGACGTTGAAATGAGGGCGTGCTGCGGGTGTTTGCGCCAGGAGCGCTGGCGAGCTCACGAACGTGAGCGCAACTGCGTAGATGAGCGGTTTCATCGGCGTTCCTGTTAGTGACGCGTGACGCGTGACGCGTGACGCGGGACGCGTAAAATCGGCGGTCGGGACCGCGCGGTCAAAGCCACTGCGGGTAGGCGCAGTACGTAGCATGGGACAATTGGCCAACCAATGCGGGACAGCCGGCCGAGGTAATCGCGTCACGCGTCTCGCGTTAATGCCGAAGTCGGTCACCATGGGTTGGCCATCGTGCAGCAGGATGTTCTCCGGCTTGAGATCGCGATGGATCACGTTGTGCCGGTGCGCATAATCGAGGGCGCCGCACACGGCTACCGCAATTCGGATCGCTTCATCCACGGGAAGCTGTCGTTCACGACTGAGTCGATCGCGCAGCGACTCGCCTTCCACGTACGGCATGACGTAGAAGAACAGCCCGTCGACTTCACCTGAATCGAACAGCGGCAGCAAATGCGGGTGCTGCAGGTTGGCGGTGACATTGATCTCGGTGAGGAACCGCTCAGAGCCGAGCACCGCGCCCAGCTCGGGACGCAACACCTTGAGCGCGACCTTGCGGTTGTGCTTCAGGTCGCGGGCGAGGTAGACGGTGGCCATGCCACCAGCGCCGATCTCACGCTCGATGGCGTAGCGATCTGAGAGAACCGACTTCAGTTGCTCAACAATGTCCATGGTCCACCGCTAACAACGAGGAAGCGGCCGGCAGAACTGGCCGATACTGCTATTGGCAGTGAAGAAATGCAAGGATAGGCCGCGCCCCACAGGGGTGTAAACACGACCCATTCTGGCATTCGCTGGTCATTCGATGCACGCCAGCTTGTAGGCGCAATTACCTGTGCCTACATTGATGAAGACTTCTCGAGCTTCGCGCCCATGGTCACGCAACCGCGTCAGATTCGAGCGGAGGACGTTCCGCTCATCCCCGTGCCCGACGACATCTCCGGCTACGAGCTGGTCAATGGTCAGCTGGTGCCGGTGATGGGATCCAGGATCCGCCATTCCTGGCTGGTCGTTGAAGTCTCGGCCATCATCCGTGAACATGCACGCGCGCAGCGTATCGGCGAGGTTTTCGCCGACGTGTGGTGCAAAATGCCGTTGCCTCATGATAGTGAACGTTTGTACGCACCGGACATTGCGTACTTCACCACCGAGAAAGTGGAAGCCGAGGACGGCGACGGCATATTCCATGCGCCGCCCGATCTTGCGGTCGAGATCCATTCGCCGACCAACCTGCGCAAGCCAGGCGACTTTCAGCGCCGAATCCGCGACTACCTCGAAGCGGGTGTGCGTCTGCTTTGGGTGATTTACCCGGACGCCGGATATGCCATGGTGCATCGTCCCGATGGTTCTGCGCGCATGGTGCGGGAGACGGAAGCGCTCGACGGTGAGAACGTACTCCCCGGTTTTCGGCTGCCGCTCGCCAAACTGTTCATCGGCCTGCCGTAATGCGGACTGCTCCCCCGTCGGTCACGTCTATGAGCGAATGGGCCAGGCCGACTCGGCCAGAGCTGGCCCGCTGGCCACCTGCAGAAATGTTGAACCTGCCACGGTCGGTTCATGCCACGCTGCCGACATCCGTTGGACAGCAGAGTTGCAGCAATCCCTACTACCCTCGCCCTCACCTTCGCCCTACATCCTGCGCTCTTGCCCTGTTTGTTTCCGTGTCGCGACGCACCTGTATGGTTCCGGCTACGTCGGGCCAGGATTTAGGAACAGCGGGTGTCACTTGTCACTCTTTCCCGGCAACGCGGCCTGGGCCGGCACTTTGGTCAAGCCGCGCACGAACTCCTCGAGATCCAGACCCATCGCTCCGGCCACCTGATGCAGGGCGACGAGTGATGCGTTGACCTTCTGCGTGGCTGCGGTGGCCACGCCGTGACCGCTGCCGCTGTCCACCACGGTCACGCGCTCGATTTCGACATCACGCATGGCTTCCAGTGCTTTGCCCAGGAGTGCGGGCAGTTTTTCGGCAATGAAGACGCGCAGTCCTGCTTCGCCGGACTTCTGGATCTCGATGAGCAGCATGCGCAGCGCTTCTGCCTGTGCGCGTCCGTTCTCCAGGATGGGTGCAGCCGCGGCTTTGGCCTGTGCCTCTGCTGCCATGCGATTGGCTTCCGCCACCTGCACCACGTCGGCTTGCAGACGGGTGCGCTCCAGTTCCACGCGCTGCGCTTCGAGTTGTGTGCGCGCCACGGCCTCCGCGCGTTCGGCATCGGCTTTGGCCACACGCTCGGCCGTCTCCGCCTCACGGCCCAGCTCGGCTTTGCGCACGCGCAGATTATTCTGCGCTTCCGCGATCGCAGTGGCGGCCTGCGCGTTGGCTACTTCGGCCAGCTGTTTCGATTCGGCCTGCTGCTTTGCGGTCTGCGCCTGGGCCATGGCCTTGGCGATTTCTGCATCGCGGATCGCTTCGGCCGTTGCCTTCTCACCCATCGCTTTCAAATAGCCCACGCGATCGCTGACGTGCTGGATCTTCAGGACATCGAGCTGCAGGCCGAGCTTCTTCAGGTCATGATCGGCTTCT
>JBOHRF010000286.1:0-6696 GCA_050732575.1 Longimicrobiales bacterium | reverse complement strand
CGCCTGCGGCGTCGGGCGCTGACGGGCGCGCTTCGCTTCGCTCGCGGGCGCGCGTCGCTTCGCTCGCGGGCGCGCGTCGCTTCGCTCGCGGCGTCTTGCACTGGCTGCCGCTTATGTTCGTGGCCACCGCTCACTTTCCTTACGGGTTTTCCTGCCTCTCTGCGTAACGCATGATGTTCTTCAGGCCGCCGCGGAAGGAGTACGCTTCGAAGCCTGCGTTTTGCATTTTTTCGGCCAGGTAGGCGGTCTGGATGCCGTGCGCGCAGTACAGCACGTATTTGCGATTTTTGTCCAGTCGTTTGAATTCATGCAAGAGATCCCACTCTTCGCGTTGAATGGAGCCCGGCATGTGCCAGGCCTGGTACTGCGGCTCGGGGCGGCAGTCGATGACAATGGCGCCGTCCGGGATGCTGGTAGTGAAGAGGTAGGGCGCGGCCAGATCGGTAGCGTTGAGTGCACGCAGGTCGAGCACTTTGCGTTGGGCAATGGCCTGCTCGAGAACGGCCAGCGGGAAAGGCGCTTCTTCCTGCGCAATACGCTCGGGCGTGGTGGCGGTTACGGGCTTACCGGGCGCAATGGCGCAGTATTCCTTGACCTGTTCGGAGAGCGCGGCTGTACCGATGGCGCGGGCGCGCGCAATGATCTCTTCCTTGTCGAAGCCGAGTAATGGCCGCAACACGGGCAGGTCGGAGGCGGGCTCGATGGCGCGCAGGTTGTGCAGCGTCTGAGAAGAAACCTGGCCTATGGCCTCGCCGGTCACGATGGCAATGGCCTTGTGCTGGTGGCTAATGGCGGCGGCCGAGCGATACATGAGGCGCTTCAGTACCACCTGCAGGTAGTTGGAACGGACGGTGGCGCGGAGCTCGCGCAGACACTCGGCAAAGTCGATGACATGCAGTTTGGGCCGCGTGCCGTAGCTCCAGTCTTCGGCGAGCGCCTTGGCCACATGCACGACGGCGCGTTCGTAGGCGGCGCCACCCAGATTGCAGAATACGTAGTCCAGCTCCACGCCTCGCTTGAGCATGAGCCAGGCGGCGACTGCCGAGTCGTAACCGCCGGAGACCAGCGCGACTGCGCGTCCCTCGACCCCAATGGGCAGTCCGCCACTGGCCTGCGTCCGCTGGCTGAACAAGTAGGCCTGGTCAGCGCGGATCTCGACGTGCACGGTGACTTCCGGGTGGCCCAGGTCGACGCCCGCGGCCAGAGGCAGCAAGGCCGCGCCCAGCTGCACGTCGATGTCATGAGAGCGAAAATCATGTTGACCAACGCGGTGCGTGCGCACGGCAAAACGACGGCCTGCCACGCGCTCGCGGAACAGCTGCTGTCCGCGCTCCACAATGGTGTCGATGCGGGCAGGCACTTCGCCTTCAATGAGCGAGCAGGAGCTGATACCAAACACGCGCGAGATGAGCGAAAGTGCAGCGGGCGACTCGGCGCGCACATACATTCGGCCCCATTGTTCGCTCACGCGATGTTTCAACCCGGCGCTGGCCAGGGCATCCTCCAGGTTGCGCCGCAGCCGTTGCAGGAACATGTATCTGGTGCGCCGTGACTTGAGCGTCAACTCGGAGCCGAGTCGAACCAGGATGAGCCTCTCCATGTGGGCAAGGTAGGTGTTTTGTGAATAACGGAAAGGTGACGGCGAGGAGCACAAACGCCTTCTCCGAGCGGGTCTACCGTATGGTAAAACGCTGTCCACATGGCAAAGTGGTCAGCTACGGCGGAATTGCCGCGCTGCTGGGACACCCACGCGCGGCCCGAGGCGTAGGCAATGCCCTGGCCGCATTGACCGATCTCTCCAACGTGCCCTGGTGGCGCGTGGTCAATCACAATGGTGAGATCTCGATCAAGTCATCCGGCCATGGCGCCATCCTGCAACGCAAGCTGCTGACCGCTGAGGGCGTGGAGTTCGATAGGCGCGCGCGCATTGACTGGACTCGATTCGGCTGGGACGGCCAGGGGGAGAAAAACCGCAAGGAGAATCGTATGGGAAACCGTAAGAGAGTAAGGGGCGGGAAGGGTGGATAACGGATCGTCAAAAAAAAGCGTTGCTGTGAAGCCGATCAAGCTTAGTGTGGCCGTGGTGGTTGCGGATCCGACCGATGCCGAGCGTGTCCTGGTAGTACGGCGTCCGCCCGATGACGACGATTTGCCCAACACTTGGGGACTGCCGGCGGCCTCCTTGCGAGACCATGAGAGCTGGGAGGATGCGGCGCTGCGTGCGGGCCGCGAGAAGCTGGGTGTGGAACTGGCCATCGTGTGCGAACTGAATCGAGGTGAGGCCGAGCGCGACCATTACCGGCTGGTCATGCGGCTTTACCAGGCGCGTTTGGTTCGCGGGCAGCCGGCTGTTGCACGGCGAGTTGATGGTGCAACGCAGTATTATGATTGGCAGTTTGGCACGGCGCAGATGCTGCAGCCGGCCGCGGCACGCGGATCGCTGTGCTGCCGGCTATTCCTGCAAGACAGAACCGATCATTGAGCGATGGTGTCTGCGCGCACACAGATGATGCGCGGCAAATAGGCGGCAATCTGACGCCAGCTCTCGCCGCGGTTACGCGAGGCGAAGAGCTGGCCACCCGAGGTGCCGAAGTACTCGCCGACCGGATCGAGCGTATCGGAGTCCATGCCCTCGCGTAGGATGGAGAGATACGCATCCTGTTGGGGCAATCCGCGCCCGAGTGGTTGCCACGAGCTGCCGGCATCGGTAGTGCGATAAACGCGCACGCGGCCGCCCACGGTGGTGCGCATCTCACTCGATTCCTCGGGGATCACAAATGCCGTGTCGGGATCGCGCGGATCCACGGTCAATGCGTAGCCGTAGTCGCTAGGCAATTCGTTTGTGATCTCCAACCAGTTCTCGCCGCCATCATCCGAGCGATACACACCACAATGGTTCTGCTGGTAGATGCGGTCCGGGTTGGCCGGATGCACGACCAGCTTGTGCACGCACTGGCCGGACGCGGGATAACGCTCGGGCAGGAAGTCGGCGCGTACACCGCGGTTGAGCGCGCGCCACGTGCTGCCACCATCATCACTGCGGTAGAACCCGCCGGCGGAAATCGCGCAAACAATGCGATCGCCATGGATATGGATGGAGTGCAGTGCCAGTGCCTCACCGGCAGGTTGCCAGGTCTGAGCGGTTGGGTGTTCGTTCAGCGCGGGGATACTCTGCCAGCTCGAGCCGCCATCCCGCGAACAGAAGAGACCGGCCGGTTCAATACCGGCGAACAGTGTGCCGGATTGGGCGGCGCGCGTGATGCACCATACGGCGTGCAGGCCGCGACCATCGGCGTAGTGGGGCGCGCTGGGCAACACATCCCAGGTCGTGCCGCTATCGTGACTGACGAATACGTGTGCACCCCACACGGTATGGCGCGTAGTGGCCCATATCGTGCCGTCAGTTCCGTCCCGACCTACGAAGTAGACCTCGCGCCCGGCGAGCATGGGTTGCGAGACATGCCATTGCTCGCGTGCTGCCTCACTGGTCAGCACGAACAAGCCGCGTTTGGTTCCTACAAACAGTCGCACGCCACTCATCGATCCTCCAGCGCGCTGCCCGTGTAATGCGTCCAGGCATCAGGATCAGTCGCGCCCTCCGTGCTGAAGATCAACACGTTGGCATGCGGGCCCAGGTCAGCCAGCCCGGGATCATGCGCCCCGGGAGCGCTTTCGGTGAGCGCGAGTAGTGCTGCGAAACCGGCCGCGCCGGATTCGCCGGCCACAATGCGTGGCTCGCCGGACAGCGCGCGTGCAAGTCTGCGCATGGCCCTGATGGTTGTCTCATCGGGAATGGCCACGGCGTAATCGATGGCACGCTGCAAGATCTCCCAGGCGAGCAACGAAACTTCACCGCAACACAGACCGCCCATGATGGAATCGACGTCGGACAGCGTAACCCGCTCTCGAGCAGCCAGACTCTCCAGCACACAGGCTGCGCCGGTCGGCTCTACCGTCATGGTGACCGGACGCTGTGAGCCGAGAGTGGCCCAGAAATGCGCGGCCAGGGCAGCCGCAAATCCGCCTACACCTGCTTGCAGGATAATGTGCGTGGGCCGATCGTCACCCAGCTGCTCCAGTGTCTCCTGCGCAATTACCGTATAGCCGTGCATTACGGTGCGCGGAACGCTGACATAACCTGGATACGCGGTGTCCGAGATGATGGACCAGCCATGTTGCGCGGCTGCGCGCGCAACGCGATGGACGGCCGTGTCGTAATCGGGCGCCGAAACATCTACCGATGCGCCGAGGGCTTCAATGGCGCGGCGCCGGCCTGCGCTCACGCCCTGATAGAGATAGACGATGCAGCGCGCGCCGAACACGTTTGCACCCCAGGCCACGGCCCGCCCATGATTGCCGGCACTGGCGCAAGCGACCGTGATTTGTGCCGTGCGTGCGCGATGCATGCCCTGGAAGAAGGCGGCGGGCGAAACATCGGCCTGCGGCTGTGCGGCGCGCACATGATCGGCCAATAGCTGGTAGACCGCGTACGCGCCGCCTATCGACTTGAACGCACCCAGGCCAAAACGCGGACTCTCATCCTTCAGCCAGAGCCGGCCCAGGCCAAGCTCTTCCGCCGTGCGAGGCAACTCGAACAGAGGCGAGGGAGTGTAGCCGGGCCAGGTTTCTATCACGGTGCGCGCGGCCTGCTGGTCCGGCAGGCTGATGATGCTTTGGAGTTCGGTTGGGTAAGGTCCGCGGAGCGCGCCCGGATTGCGAGCTATCCGCATTTGAAGCGCGTGCTCACGCGCCCCGGTCGACTGGAGTCGAGGGGCACACGGGTTCTACGAAGACGTCCATGATGCCGCCGCACACGGCAGGGCTCCACGAGGCGATTGCGTCCGTCAACTCGACCTGAACCAGGCGCGCTGTGTTGGAGGCCAGCACCTCGCGCGCGGCCGCGAGTACGTCCGCCTCACCACAGCCACCACCGATCGTGCCCACCAGACCATGCAGCGGATCGATCAGCATCTTGCTGCCCGCGTGGCGCGGTACGGATCCGCGCGTGCGCACCACCGTGGCGAGCGCAACCGCGCGGCCGGCGGCCGCCGCGTCGATCAACGCCTGATAGACATCCGCTTCAGCCATCGTGCTCCCGGGTGGCAAAAAAACGCTCGAGGACCCGCTCGCCTGCGGCAAGCGGCGTATAGGTGCCAGTACCCGCGCGCTCACGGATCAGTTCGGCGGCAATGCTGACCGCGATTTCAGCAGGCGTCTCAGCGCCGATGTCCAGACCCACGGGCGCACGCACTCCAGCCAGCTTCTCGACCGGAACGCCGGCCTCGGTGAGCGCATGGAATGCTGCACGTACGCGCCTTCGGCTGCCGATCATGCCAATGTAGCGGGGCTGGTACTCCTGCATCAGGGCATGGCGCAAGCAATCGAAGTCGTAAACGTGCGCCCGCGTGACCAGCACCACGTATGTTCGCGCATCGAGCGGCACATCGGCAAATGGATTACTGAAATTCATGCGCATGACCCGGCACTCGGCCGGAAAACGCGCTTCCGTGGCAAATTCCTCCCGGTCATCCAGCACGGTCACGGCAAATCCTATCGAAGCGCCAATCTGTGCCAGAGGCACGGCAATATGACCGGCGCCCACGATCACCAGGCGGTCTTGTGTCAGCTGCGGCTCACCAAACAGGCGCACTCCCGGGTCCAGCTCGCGCATGGCGGGTTGCCCGCTGTGCAGACAGGCGCGACCGAGTTCGTGTGCAGCGGAGTCCAGCTGTGACGAGCCGAGCGAGCCGCGTGTGCTGCCGTCCGCAAAGACGATCACGTGCGCGCCGGCCGATTCACCTGCCAACGACTTCACACTGGCAACGGCCTGCCCGAACCGGCGGGCGTCCAGCAAAACGACGGCCGCACCCAGCGCATCGAGCCTCCCCTGGTTGGCCAGCCCTTTTTCGTTCTTCGTCTCGTTCCCTTTTCCGGAAGTCCAGCGCTGGTACTCGGCGGGTGTGTCAATGTCCATCAGTACGCCCGCATCGGTTACGGCTACTTGCACGCGATCGGGATGCGACAGCACTACCGTTTCGGCACCTTGGGGTAGCGGTTCGGCCAGGAATTCACCAAACAGCGAGCGCGCAACGATTACCGGATGCCCGGCGCGTCCCTCATGCGTGGGCAGAAGCAAACCGGGCTGGCTTTCGCGAAACGCATGCATCAGCATGCGCACGGTTTCCATCTGGATGGCAGGAAAATCGACGGGCAGGATCACTGCGGCATCCGCGTCATCCGGCAGCCAGGCCAGACCAAGCCGAATGGAATCGATCTGGTGTGAGCCAGGTACATCGTTGATGACCACGGCCGCACCCGCCACGTCGGCCAGACGAGCGGTCCAGTCTTCGGTTTTATTGACAACTGCCACCACGTAACGGCAGCCTGCCGCGCGCAGGAGATGCACTGTGCGCTCCAGGAAGGTCTGGCCCGGTTCGGCCGTCAGTTGCGCCTTGGATGAGCCCATCCGCGTCGAGCGGCCCGCAGCCAGTACGATGCCATCGATGTTCATGGCGGCAATATACGGGTGAGGCGGGCGTGACGGGCGTATCGGGCGACACGGGCGTACCGGGCGACACGGGCGTAACGGGCGTAGCGGGAGTAACGGGCGTAACGGGCGTAACGGGCGTAACGGGCGTAACGGGCGTAGCGGGAGTAACGGGCGTATCGGGCGTAACGGGCGTAACGGGCGTAACG
>JBOHRF010000285.1:0-6724 GCA_050732575.1 Longimicrobiales bacterium | reverse complement strand
GGTCAGTACGTTGCGCGCAGCGAATCCCGGATCGATGGCCAGCAGGCGCGTGAAGCTCTTGAGCATGAGCCCAGCGCCCATGACCAGCACCACGGCCAGCGCGACCTGGCTGACCACCAGCATCTGGCGCACGCGTGTACGGCGCGCGCTCGACGTGTTGGCGCGCCCGCTCTCCTTGAGCGTCTCCTGCAGCTCGGCGCGCGAGCCCTGCAGCGCGGGCAGGAGTCCGAACAGTATGGCCGTGAGCACGGCCAACAGAGCCGTAAAGATCAGCACGGGCGCATCGACGGCGACTTCCGGGAAGCGCGGCAGGCTGGCGGGCGCCAGCGCCACCAGCGCGCGCACGCCCAGGAACGCGAGCAGCAGACCGAGGGCACCACCCGTCAGCGAGAGCAGCACGTTCTCGGTCAGGAACTGGCGGATCAGGCGCATGCGGCTGGCACCCAGCGCCGCGCGCACGCTGACTTCGCGCCGGCGCTCCTCGGCACGGACCAGCAGCAGACTGGCCACGTTGGCGCAGGCGATCAGCAAAACGAATCCAACTGCACCCAGCAACACGAGCAACGCCGTCCTGAGCTTGCCCGCCACTTCATCCGGTGCGCTGATCACGAACGCGCCGAAGTTGAACTCCCTGGTGTAAACGCCATCCTGCGTCATGCGCGCAACGAGCTGGCGCAGCTCGTCGTTGGCACTCTGCACCGTGGCGCCCGGCGCCAGCCGGCCCACAGCATAGTAGCCGTGACTGCCACCAAACTGCGGCACCACTCCATCGAAGGGCGGCAACACGAGCGGGAAGAACAGTTGCGCGGGCGATGCCGTCTTGTAGTCCAGCGGCAGCTTGAAGCCCTGCGGCAGGACACCAACAATCGTTTGCGGCTCGCCATTCACGGACAGCTTGCGCCCGATCACGCCCGCATCGCCGGCAAAGCGCGACTGCCACAAGTCGTACGTCAGGATCACCACGTCCTCGCTACCGGAAACCGCATCGCCTGGTGCGAACGTGCGCCCGGCGGCCGCGCTCACGCCCAGCGTCTGGAACAGGTTGGGTGTGGTGGAATAGGAGCTCACCCGCAGCGGCTGATCGCCATCCGTGATGCTCACCTCGAAGCCCTGGATCAGAGCCAGCGAGGACAGCCGCTTCAACACGCGTGTGTAGTTCTGGTATTCCTCCGCGCCCACCCACGTCCGATCCGGAAAATCCTTCCAGCGGCTCCACAACATGACCACCCGATCAGGTTGCTCGTACGGCAGCGGAGCCAACAGCACCGACTTCACCACGCTGAACAGCGCCGTATTGGCGCCAATACCCAGCGCCAGCGTGGTGATGAGCACCATGCTCAATGCAGGCGTGCGCAGCAGTCCGCGCAGCGCATAACGCAGGTCTTTCAGTAGGCTGCCCATGTTGCTCGGTGCGATAGGGTTGATGGGCGGTTAGATGGTTGCGCTCGGCCCACGGTTGGGACGCGTGACGCGTGACAGATGGTAAGCGGCTGGCACCTGGCCCAGGTGAGGCCTGCCAGGCGCTGAAGCGCGCTTACCTTCTACCAATCGACGGGCGTGACCGTGCGGGTCGAGGTTCGCGTCACGCGTCACGCGTCCTCTGCCGTTAGGGGCGTAATGCCGCGGCGACGAGCGCCTCGACCAAAGGCGCCACGATGGGAGCTGCGGGCGCGCCGAACACGTTCCAGCTATTCACCACGGCCACAATTTGGTGTTGCGGCAAGATCAACAGGAACTGGCCGCCGAAACCGATGCCCGCCCACACTTCGGTTCCCTGCCGATCCATGCGCCACCACTGGTAGCCGTAACCGGCGCCACCCGCATTGACGCGATCGACGTGACGTGCGGTGGCCTCTTTGGCCCAGCCGGCGGGCAGGATGCGCCTGCCCTTCCACACGCCATCATCGAGATACAACTGTCCGATGCGCGCCAGGTCTTCCGCCTCGAGGTACAGTCCACCTTCCGTATCCGAATGGCCGGTGGGCGTTTTCTTCCAGTGGAAGTCGCTGATACCGAGTGGGCCGAACAGATGTTGCTGCGCGTAGCGGTCTACCTGCTGGCCGGTTGCTTTGCGGATGACCTCGGACATCAACTGGCTGCCGCCACTGTTGTAGACCCATTTCGATCCCGGGTCCGCATCCATCGGCTGGGCCAACGTGAAGCGGATCCAGTCGCGGCTTTTCTCCAGTTGCATGGTCGTGTTGGTATCGTTGAGCGGGCGATCCTGTTCGTGCCATTCAATGCCCGTACGCATGGTCAGCAGATCGACCAATGTCGCCTTGTGCAGGCGAGCGTCCACACGCGACAGATCGTAGTCAGCAAAGAAGGAAAGCAGTGGCACGTTCAGGTTCGGTATCTCTCGCCGCAGCAGTGCTACGCCGATGAGTGTTGCGGTCACGGACTTGGTCACGGATTGGAGCGTGTGCACAGGCCGGCCGCGGTAATACGGATGCCAGGTGGGGTGCAGGTAGTTGAATTCGTGCAGCTCGGTCGAGTCCGTGCAGGCGTCAATACCACAGCCAAGCGCTGATTTCCGGGCGCGGCTCACAGCGCCGTAGTCGCGCTCGAATCGTTCGCTCCACACCAACGTGCCGTTGCGCACTACGACCAGGCGGTCCACGTTGCCGAACGCGCCCGCATGCACGCGCCGCGTCACATCGGCCAGCGGCGCGCTGATCAGCCCATGCTCTTCCGGCCGGCCGCGGCGCCACGGATGGCTCTCCTGGGCCGCCGCCGGCGCCATCACCAACAGGCTGGGCAGCACGACCTGCATGGTGCGCATCGCATGCGGCATGTTCAATCTTTCACCAGTCGCTGCACCAGCTGCGTGTTGGTCGGATTCAGGTTCAACTCGTATGTGTACGAACCGCCCTTCAGCGGCTTTTCACCTACATAGTCGATGGGCTGCATTACGTAGCGCTGCCCGCCCGCCAGCACTTCCACGTACGCGTACGAGTACGCTCTGTCCACCCCTCGATAGTCGGTCGTTGCACCCGCCGACACTGCGCCGTAGCGCTCGGTCTGGTTGCTGAAATCGAGAGTCGTGGATTCAAAGTCTACAATGCTGGCGTTGCGGACCCGAATGCGCACGTCCTGTGGTCCCAAGATGCTCGAACAGGCCGTGAGCTGACAAACCAGCAGAACGAACAGGGACGGTAGTGCTGAGAAGCGCCTGGTCATGGCTCCTCCTTTACGCCCGGTCAGCAATACAACGTGGGTCACTGCTATAGGTACTCCAATTCGCGTGGTTCGGTCACGTTCGTCATCGCCCGTCGCGTTCCAAGGAAACCTCGGAAGGGCTCCTATCGCCGTTCCTGTCTCCCCATCCCCATTGCTCAAGCTTCCTGGCCACGGTTCGTCCCGGCACGCCGGAGTTCGTTCCACGCCCACGTCCATTCGACCGCCAGGATCGTCATTTCATCGATCCCTCCTTCCCCTTCCCTGCCACCACCTGCTTCGTGAACCGAAGAATCCGCCCAAGCGAGGCCGCATGTTGTTTCGGATCGACCGGAGTCTACTGTTCTGCTGCGTCTGTCAGTTGCTGGCCGTTCCGCTTTCAGCACAGGAGCCGCTGACGCTGCCGCGCCTGTCCGCACCCATCACACTCGATGGCGTGCCCAACGAATCGGCCTGGCAGCAGATCGCGCCGCTGCCGCTCACCACGTATGCGCCCGTGTTTCGCGGATCGCCGACTCAACGCACGGAGATACGCGTTGCGTACGATGATGAGTACTTCTACGCGGCCGGCTGGTTCTACGATAGCGAGCCCTCCGGCATTCGCATCAATTCGCTGTACCGCGATCGTTGGAACGGTGATGATGCGTTTGCCGTCTACATCGACGCGTTCAACGACAACCAGAACGGCAAATGGTTCGGCACGACACCGGGCGGTATTCGCTTCGATCTGCTCGTCTCCGATGATGGTCTGACCACGAACGGAAGCTGGGACACGTTCTGGAACGCGCGCAGCACGGTGACAGCCGAGGGCTGGTTTTCCGAAGTGAGAATCCCGTTTTCGAGCATTGGCTTCCGCGTCGATGCGCAGGGCCGGGCTGTGATGGGTCTGACCGTGACCCGGCTGATTTCGCGCAACGGTGAGCGCGTCACATTTCCCGCCATCGATCCGCGCTTCGATTTCCGGCGGCCTTCGCTTGCCCAGGACGTGGTGCTGCAGGACGTGCGCACGCGCAGGCCGGTCTATGTTACGCCCTATGGTCTCACGGGCATGGCCCGCAACGCCGTGGCGCTCGAGCCGACCGGTTTTCGCACGGAGAGTCAGTCCTCGCGCGAAGTCGGCCTGGACATCCGCTACCCGCTCTCCGGCAATCTGACCCTCGACCTCACGGCCAATACCGACTTTGCGCAAGTCGAGGCGGACGATCAGCAGGTCAACCTGGATCGCTTTCCGCTTTTTTATCCGGAGCGACGCCGGTTCTTCCAGGAGGGCAGCGGCATCTTCGACTTCACGGGCGGCGGCAATTCGCGACTCTTCCATTCGCGGCGCATTGGGCTGACGCCCGAGTTCACGCCCGTGCCGGTCCTGGGCGGAGCGCGTTTAGTCGGTCGCATGGGCAACTGGGATGTAGGGTTGCTCGAGATGCAAACCGAGCGGCAGGGCTCCACACCATCGGAGAACTTTGGCGTGTTGCGCCTGCGCCGGCCCGTGCTCAACGCGTGGTCTACGGCCGGTGTGATGTTGACATCGTATTTCGGTGGCGAACAACGCAACCACGCGCTGGCAGCAGACGGTCTGTTTCGCGTCAAAGGTGATGACTACATCGGTCTCAAGTGGGCGCACTCGTTCGATCAAATCGACCGCGACAGCCTGGGTCTGGTACAGGGCAGTCAGTTCGATGCGCGCTGGGAGCGCCGCACCGGACGTGGCCTCATGTACAACTTCAACTTCACGCGCTCGGGTGAGAACTACCGGCCCGAACTGGGCTTTCTGCCGCGTCGCAATTTCACCACCGCCAACATTCTATCCGAATATTATTTCTTCACCGATGAGAGTCCGCGCTTACGGCGCGTGTGGCCGGGCATGCTGGCCTTTTCCACGTTCCGCAACACCGATGGCGCACTCGAATCGGGTATGTACGCCATCTGGCTGCAGTGGGAAACCAAAGCCGGTGGTGGTGGCTGGATCGAACCCAAGCTGTTTCACGAAAACGTTCTTGCACCATTCTCGATTGGTGGGCGCGTCGACATCCCTGCGCGCAGTTACAGCTTTGCCGACCTGCAGCTGTACTTCAGCATGCCGGCCGGCGCGCGTTTGCGGACCACGATCGATTTTCGGGCGGGCACCTATTTCGACGGGCGGCGCGCGCAGGTGATCATGACGCCCACCTGGAATCTGTCGCGCCACCTGGAGCTGGGCGCCGATTACCAGGCCAGCATTCTGCGTTTCCCGGATCGGAATCAGGCCGTCAACATCCACGTTGCCCGACTGCGCGTGCGTTCCGCCCTCAATGCGCGCACTTCCGGCAATGCCTTTGTGCAGTACAACTCGACCGCGGACCGGCTCGACTTCAACGTGCGATTGCGTTACGCTTTTGCTGAAGGGACCGACCTCTGGCTGGTCTACAATGAAGGTCTGGACACGGAGCGCACGCGCGAGCTGACGGGCGAAACATCGCCGCGCTCGCTGGCCCGCGCGCTGATCCTGAAATACACCCACACTTTCGGACTCTGATGGCAGCAACCGAACGCCCGGTAGGCCGATCCCTGCCGGTCAAAACCACAGTGGTGTTGGGCGTATGCTTGACCTGGCTGTTGGTCGGCCTGGTCTGGGGCGCACAAACGGCGCTGGGCTCCACGGTGCGCGGTACCGATCCCATACCGCTCGCACGGGCATTGAATACCGCGCTCGTCCAGAGTCTGCCCTGGATTCCCGTGACGCTGGCCGTGATCGCTCTCACCATTCGCTATCCATTGGCTCGCACGACCTGGCCGCGGCACGCGCTGCTCCACGCAGGCCGGCGCCACTGCTGGCCTTTGCCGCCAATGTCCTGGTCGTGCTGGGCTACTGGATCACCTCCGGTCAGTTCGGTGGGGTAGGATCGCTGGTGCAGCAGGGCGCACTCTGGGCTGCGCTCCGCTTTCACATTGCGCTGATGATCTACGCAGCCATCCTGACTATCACCCAGGGAGCGTTGTATTACCGGCAGACGCAGGCGCGCGAGCTGCACCTGGCGCGGTTGGAAGGCCAGCTGGCGCGGGCCCGGCTGCAAGCGCTAAATGCGCAGATCCGGCCCCATTTCTTGTTCAACACGCTGCACACCATCGGTCAGCTGTGGCGGTCGGGCCGCAGTGATGATGCCGATGCCGTGCTGGATCATCTGGGCAGCCTGTTTCACAAAGTGCAGAGCTCGACGTCACAGATGGAAGTGCCGCTGTCCGAAGAGCTCGAGCTGGTGCGCGAATACCTGGCCATTGAGGAAGCACGATTCCGCGACCGGTTGCGCACTACCGTACACGCAGAGCCGCAAACATTGGATTGCCTGGTGCCTCCGCTCATCCTGCAACCGCTGGTAGAAAACGCGGTGCGGCACGGTATCTCCGCCGTTTCTACCGCTGGTGCACTGCAAGTCAGCGCAGCCGTTGAAGGCGCGCTGCTGCGCTTGACCGTGCGCGATGACGGACCCGGCATCGGCGCTGGCCAGACGCGGCCCGGCTCGGGCACCGGCCTGCGCAACACGCGCGAACGACTGGCTTCGCTCTATGGTCC
>JBOHRF010000284.1:0-6737 GCA_050732575.1 Longimicrobiales bacterium | reverse complement strand
ACGGTGGCGGCCAACAGGAATCGCGGCATTCGGATCATGCGGTTGCTCCGGGTTGAGTACAATCACTCAATGGTATGCATGGGGAATGCCGGTTAAGCAGGGAAACGGGCCAAACCGCCCGGGGGGTGCGCAACTGGCGCTGAAAATGTTGGCTGCGCGGGCTCAGCGAATAGGCGCAGGATCGGCAGACTTGGGAGGCTGGGGAATGGACATGTAACCATCGATGCGCCATAAGCCATCGGATCCGCGCCGCCACCGTGCCATAAAGTTACAGTGCGTTGTAGTGGCCGGTGCGTTTTCATCTTTTGCGGCCATGGTCTTGCTGATGGTGCCGTATTGATAAGCCACGCTGCCATGATCGTGCACGAATATTTCGCGACTGGCCATCTCGACGCTGGTGACGCGCTGCGTCACCAGCACCTCATTGACCAGGGCCGCGATGGCGGGTTTGCCCACGATGTGCAGCTCGGATTCGATGTGCTGCGCATCATCAGTCCAGAGGGCCAGTAGGGCGGCGCTGTCATTGGCGCGCACCGCGTTAGCGAACTCGACCATCCGCTCCTCGATCTGCATGGCGGCCAGTCGATCGTCCAGGGAACCAATCGGTCGATCGGCTGACTTGGCGGCCGCGGCTGGCGGCGCAGCTTCACGCGGCATGGCTACGGACGTGAGGCGGTGGATGCGCCACGTGCCATCTGTTTTCACCCAGCGCGCCACGAAATTGCTGTGGCGCATGCTCGGTGCAACGGCGCTGTCCCTGGGCTGAATGCTTTCCGTGTAGTTGCCCCATTGATAGACGGTGGTGCCGTCATCGTGGGCAGCGATTTCACTGGTCGTGGCCGCGAAGGCTGCAATCTGGTTGGCCGGGAAGAATTCCTGCGCCAACTGCGTGAGCTCGGTGCTGCTCGTCTCCATTTCGGGCTCCTGCACCATGGCATCGGGCGCCCAGAAGCTCAAAATGTTGGCAATGTCACCACTGCGCAGGGCTGCGCTATAGTCATTCATGCGCTGCGCTACCTGGTCGCGCGCTCCAATCAGGACCGCTTCGCTGCTGCTGGGCGGACTGTCAGTAGCCGCACACCCGGTGAGTGCGACCGCCAGCAGCAAAACTGCGATGCAGCGCCTCATAATGCCTCCGGAACGTGCAGCCGCTTGATGAATATGCCGAATATGCGCAGGCTTTTGGGTCCGCGCAAAGGTTGCCGTGCCTCCCGGCAACGCATCAGGTTTCGCCATGCAGTCAAATGTGGTTCGTCTCAACAACGAAGTTACCGTTCCCGTGCTCGGCCTCGGCGTCTACCGCAGTATGCCGGGCCGGGAAACGCGCAAAGCCGTCGAAGCCGCGCTCGAGATCGGATACCGTCACATCGATACGGCCTCGGCCTATCAGAATGAAGCCGATGTAGGGGATGCTGTCCGCAGCAGTGCCATCCCGCGCGCTGAGGTCTTCGTCACCACCAAGCTGCAGAATTCCGATCACGGCCTCGATCGCGCGCTCGCCGCCTTCGATGCCAGTCTCGAGCGACTCCGCCTCGACTGGGTCGATCTGTACTTGATTCACTGGCCGGTCGAAGGGTTGCGTTTGCAGAGCTGGCGCGCGCTCGAGCGCATCTACCAGGAAAAACGCGCGCGCGCCATCGGAGTGAGTAATTACTTAGTCCGCCATCTGCGCGAGCTGCTGGCACACTGTGACGTCCGGCCCGCCGTCAATCAGATCGAGCTGCACCCCTTCATCTTCGGCAAACGCCAGGACACGGTCACATTCTGTAGCGAACACGGCATCGCTGTGGAAGCGTACAGTCCGCTCACCAAGGCCCGACGCCTCTCTCACCCTGCCATAGAGCAGATTGCCCGCGCCCATGGAAAAACACCCGCCCAGGTGTTGATTCGCTACTGCCTCGACAAGAACACCGTCGTGCTGCCCAAGTCGGTACACGCTCGCCGTATCCGCGAAAACGCCGAAGTCTTCGATTTCCGGCTCAGCGCGCCCCAACTCGCGGCGCTCGACGCCCTCAACGAAGGCCTGGCTACCGGGTGGGACCCCTCAAACGTTGCGTGACGGGCGTGACGGGCGTGACGGGCGTGACGGGCGTGACGAGCGTGACGAGCGTGACGAGCGTGACGAGCGTGACGAGCGTGACGAGCGTGACGAGCGTGACGAGCGTGACGAGCGGCCAAAACCGTGCGGCATTGGTGGGCAGAATTACAAGTCTTTCTTCGTTGAACCGATATACGCCTGCACACCTCCAAACCCGTTCCACCCCGACACGCCCGCTACGCCCGATACGCCCGACACGCCCGATACGCCCGACACGCCCGACACGCCCGACACGCCCGACACGCCCGACACGCCCGACATGCCCGCCTTCATTGCGCACCTCCCTTCACCATCAACTGCGTCTGCCCCTGCGGCACCACAGTAAGCACCACCTTCGGTTTGGCAAACTGTTCGGCCGCTGCGCGCTGGACATCGGCGGCGGTGACACGCGAGTAACGCGCGGCATCCTGCCGCACCCAATCAGGGTTGCCCACGAAATAATTGTAATGATTGAGCTGGAAGGCCTTGCCGTTCACACTGGCCAATCCATCCAGGAACTGGGACAGGAAGCGGCTCTGCGCGCGCTCGAGCTCACCCGCTGTAATGCCAGCGCGTGCAATCTTCTGCATTTCTTCGTTGACCAGACGCGCCAGCGTCTCCGGCTGCTGCCCCGGCTTGGGTGTCACGCTGATCTGGAACAGGCCATCCATGCGATGGCCGCTCTGGAACGCCTCCACATCCTGCGCGACCTGCAGTTCATAGACAAGTCGCTTGTAGAGCCGTGATGTTTTGTCACCGGCCAGGACGTACGCCAGCACGTCGCGTTCGGCATCGCCGGCACCATAAATCTTGACCGACGGCCACGTGTAGTAGACGCGCGGCAGTTGCACATGATCCTCCAGCACCAGGAAGGTGTCGCGCGTGATAGCCGGCGCGGGCACGCTGGCGCGCCGATCGATAGCCGGTCCACGTGGAATCGCGCTGAAGAATCGGTTCACCAATGCCTTGGCCTCATCCATAGCGAAATCACCCGCAATCGCGATGCTGGCATTGTTGGGCGCGTAGTATTTGCGGAAGAACCCCTGGACATCATCCAACGAAGCTGCGGACAGGTCCGCGAGCGAGCCGATCACATCCCATGAGTACGGGTGGTCCTTGGGAAACAGAGCCGCAACGATGGTTTCATACGCCCGTCCGTACGGAACATTGTCCACGCCCTGACGCCGCTCGTTTTGCACCACACCGCGCTGAATGTCCAGCTTCTCCTGGTCCATGGTCGGCAATAGCCAGCCCATGCGGTCTGCCTCCAGCCATAGTGCGAGCGCCAATGCGTTGGAGGGCAGGTCCTCATAGTAGAGTGTGCGGTCTTCATCCGTGGTGCCGTTGTTCCGCGCGCCTGCTGACTCGAGCCAGACGTCGAACTGGCCGACGGGCACATTCTGCGAGCCCATGAACATCACGTGCTCGAACAGGTGTGCAAAACCCGTTCGCCCGGGCTGCTCATCACCCGAGCCTACTTTGTACCAAACGTTGACGCTCACCAGCGGCACCGATGTGTCCTGGTGCAGGATCACCTCGAGCCCGTTGGCCAGCGTGTATTTCTCATGACGCAGGGGCGGCAGCGTTTGCGCGGCTGCGGTCCCCACCCCCAGGGAAACCAGCCAACTCGCCGCGACCACTAGCAAGCGCGCGACGTGTCCCTTCTGAGTAGACATTCCGACTCCTTGCATGTCATTCGCTCGTACGGACGACATTTGCTTTTTTGCGGGCGTCCTTCCCGTGGCCTCTCAATACACCGATTCGCCTTCGAATCGCCGCAGGTGGACGGCCATAGCTTCGCATACGGGACGCAAACATGGCCGGATGGGCAAAAAACGCAAAGATGCAACTGTCGTCCGCAGGCTTGCCCCTGCCCTTCCGCCCGCGCTATGCTGCCCGCCGTTTCCGACCATCCCGATCAACTCGGAGGGCTCGTGTCCCCGAATCGGCTTACCATCACGATGCGCGCTGCGGCCCTGTCGTTGCTGGTCGCGCCCACTCTGCTGACCGCGCAGGCCGGGCGTCCGGCCGGGCCCACCTCGCCTCAACAGCGGATGTTATGGTTCGAGCAGCACCAGGCGGCGCAGCAAAACTCCATTTTGAAGGGTCCGCGCTGGCAGTTCCTGGGGCCCACCAATATCAGCGGCCGCATGACCGACATCGCAGTCGTTCAACCCAAAGGGCTGAACTACACCGTGTACGTTGCGGGCGCCACCGGTGGTGTTTGGAAAACCGACAACGAAGGCACGACCTGGGAGTCCATTGCGCAGAATATGCCCACCGCAGCCATCGGTGACGTAACCCTCGCGCCTTCCAATCAGAACATTGTCTGGGTCGGCACGGGTGAGGCGAACATTTTCCGCAGCTCCAACGCGGGCGCGGGCGTTTGGAAGTCCGCCGATGCCGGTCGCACCTGGCAGAGCATGGGCCTCACCGGGACCAACACGATTCCGCGCATTGTGATTCACCCCACCAATCCCGACATCGTATACGTTGCGGCCAGCGGCAATGAGTGGACGCCCAACGACGAGCGCGGCACCTACAAGACTACCAACGGCGGCCGCACGTGGGAACGCGTGCACTTTATCAACAACACGACGGGTACCATCGACCTGCTCATGGACCCGTCCAATCCCAACACTCTGTACGCATCGACCTGGCAGCGCGTGCGGCGCAAATGGAACGACCCGCGCCTGGAGCCCGGTTTCGATCAGAGCGCCATCTACAAGAGCACCGATGCAGGGCGCACCTGGACCGCCATCAACAACGGTCTGCCCGAAGCAAAATTCCGCGGACGCATCGGCATTGACCTGGCCCGCTCCAACCCGCGCGTGCTCTATGCCTTCGTAGACAACTACGAGATTTCACGGCCGGCAGCAGCGGGCGAGCTGAATGCGTACGGACTGCAGGCCGCACCGGTCATTCGCGGCGCCACCATTTTCCGCAGCGACAATGGTGGTCAGAACTGGCGGCGCGTGAGTGAGTACGACCGCAACATGGAGCGACTGGCCGGTACGTACGGCTGGGTGTTCGGCCAGATCCGGGTTGATCCGCTGCTCGAGAATCGCATTTACGTGATGGGCGTGCCACTCATGGTGTCCGATGACGCCGGCAAGACGTTCCGCTCACTATGCTGCATGCACGGCGATCACCACGGCATGTGGATCGATCCCGCCAACTCCAACTACGTGGCCAACGTCAATGATGGCGGCGTCTCGATCTCCTACGACGGTGGCCGCACTTTCCGCAGCTACATTGAAGGCCTGCCGCTCGTGCAGTTCTTCAATGTCACGGCCGACCTGTCGTCACCATTTCGCGTGTACGGCTCCATCCAGGATCACGGCAGCCGACGCTCGATCGTCGATCTGAGCCGCGGACGACACAACATCCCTGCGCAGGAATGGCAGAATGCGCCGGGCGGCGAGGGCACGATTCACGCCATGGATCCGCGCAATCCAAACATCGTGTACTCGACATCGTTTTATGGGAATCTCTGGCGCGATGACCTGGCCAGCGGCGAGCGGGTCAACATCGTGCCGCGAGTGCCACAGGGTCAGCTGCCGCTGCGCATGCAGTGGCTCACGCCCTTCTTCCTCTCACCGCACAATCCGGATGTCGTGTACCACGGCTCGCAATACGTGCACCGCTCGCTCGATCGCGGCGCTACCTGGGAGCGCATCAGCGGTGACCTCACTTACAACGATTCAACGAAGTATGGCGACATTCCGTATCAGACCATCTTCTCGCTGGTCGAATCGCCGCTCAGGCAAGGATTGCTCTACGCGGGCACGGATGATGGGCGCGTGCACGCGAGTCGCGATGGCGGCCACATCTGGATGGAGATCACTGGCAACCTGGCGCCCGGCAAGTTCACCGCAGAGATCGTTGCATCGCAGTATGATGAAGGCCTGGTGTACCTGGTGCAAAACGGGAAACGCGACGATGACTTTGCACCGTACATCTGGAAATCGACTGACTACGGCCGCACCTGGTCCAGCATCACGAACAACCTGACCTCCGGTCCGGTCAACGTGGTCAAGGAAGACCCGAAGAACCGCAATGTGTTGTACGTCGGCACGGACCACGGTGCCTACGCATCGGTCGATGGCGGTCGGGTCTGGCATGCGCTGCCCTCCGGATTGCCCACCAACTATGTGCACGACCTGATCATTCATCCGCGTGACGATATCCTGGTCGCAGCCACTCATGGGCGCGGCATGTTCGCGCTCGATGCGCGGCCCATCCAGAAGATGACGCCCGAGGTGCTCGCCGCCGCCGTGCACGTATTCGATGCCGAGCCGCTGCGCGCGGGTGGTGGCGGACGAGGCGGTGGCGGTGGCGGCGGTGGTACGGCCTTGTATTACTGGCTGAAAGCTTCCGGTGCCGCCGCCATCACAATTCGCAATCGTGAAGGACAATCCGTGCGTGAGCTGAGCGGCGGTAGCGACGCAGGTATCAACATGACCCTGTTGTCCGCAGGAGGCGGAGGTCGTGGCGGTGGGGGCGCCGGTGATCAGGCTGGTGGCGCTGCTGGGGCCGGCACCCTCGGACCCGGCATGTACACCGTGGAAGTGAAGCAAGGCTCCAACACGGCAACTGCACTGCTAACCGTGAGTCGCTGATCCCTTACGTTCACGTTCTCGCTCACGGTCGTTAACAG
>JBOHRF010000283.1:0-6738 GCA_050732575.1 Longimicrobiales bacterium | reverse complement strand
TAGGTGCGCAGCGAACGGGCGCGGCGCCCAAGCCGAACGCTACGCGCCGCGCGCGAACGAGAACCGAGCCGGCTGCCGTTCCGGGAAGCCAGAATAACGCGGCTTGTGAAAGAGGAAGCCCTGGGTGAGATGAACGCCCAGGTCGCGCACGGTCTCAAACTCCTCGCGCCGTTCCACTCCCTCCGCAATCACCTGTGCCCCCTGGCTGTTGGCAAAATTCACCAACGTCTCCACCAGATTCTGCTTGAGGAAATTGGTATCGATGTTGGAGATGAGCGAGATGTCGAGCTTGATGTAGTCGGGTGCCAGGTTGGCGATCGAGCCCAGACCGGCATAACCGCTACCCGCATCATCGACGGCGAATTTGAAGCCGCGTTCACGAAACGCCGCCAGATATTCCTGAAAGCGAGGGTAGTCCTTGATTGCGGTGCGCTCGGTGATTTCCAGGACCACGTGTCCGGCATCGTTGATACCGAGGTCAGCCGGATCCAGGTTGCGGAAGCTGGGATCGTCGAAGTCGTGAGGATCCACATTGAGAAACAGATATTGCCCTTCCTTCAGCTCGGAGAGGATGCCTTCCACGGCGCGTTTGCGCAGTAGCCGCGATAGCTCCCACAACATGTTCGCTTCTTCGGCCACCTCGAACAGCACATCGGGTGAGCGCAGATCGCGCCGTACACCGCGCGCCAGCGCCTCGTAGCCGTAGATCTCCTCGGTTGCGTTCACAATAATGGGATGGTACTCGATGAACACGGCGCCATCCCGAATGGTGGTCTTGAGATCGTTCACTTTGCGCGAACGCTCCCATTGTTCGGCGCCGCGCGCAGCCTGCGCAGCTTCCCGAATGCCCCGATAGATCAGCCGCTCCGTGCGGATCTTCGGGTTGCGGAATACCGTGGCTGCACCCACATAAATGCCACATAGCGCCGCGATGTCTTCGCCGTGCGCGATCTCCACCTGCTCGCGCAGGTAGGTCTCCAGCTGCTGGGAGAGGTTCTTGAGGCGCCGCTCGGCCAGTTCATGGGAAGACGGTACTTCCGTGAACAGGATGAAGTCATCGTCGGCAATATGGGAAACCATCATGATGTTTTCGTTGGTGGCGTGCTCGCGCGCATAGAAGTCACGCAGCGCGTGCGCCGTATTCTCCAGCACATCATCCAGTTTTTGCCAACCGTAGATTTCTTCGATCTTTTCGTACCACACGAAATGGATGTACAGTACGGTCAGCTCGCCGCGCCGATCGAGCAGCTCGCGCGCGCGCTCGATCATGACGGCCAGAGTAGGGAAGCCGGTCAGCCGGTCGTACAGCAACTCTTCATAACGCAGCAGTTCCGCGGCTTCCTGCGCTTTGCGCGGTTCGGCCGTGCCCGTGATGCGCAGTTGTGCGATGTTGATGCGGGCTTCCACTTCCTCCGTGCTGGCGGGAAGCAAAAGCCATTCGTCGGCGCGGGCCAGCGCATCGGTGGGGCAAAGAGACGCGGGCGCACAGGCCACCACTAATCCGGCACCGCTGCGGCGCGCGGTGGCGCGCAGTTCATTGACGTCCTCATCAGGCCGGATCTCGACTACCAGGATGTCGCCAGGCAGCAGTCCCAGCGAAGGGCCGGTTGCGTCATCGACCAGCGTCAGTTCGAGATCCAGATGTTCGGCGACCAGAGCTAGGTCGGTACGAAATTGGTTGTCCCGCGCTCGCGCGACGAGTCTCACGCGCTTCGCTCCCTGGCTTTCAGATTGCGCTCCACGCGCTGGCCCAGCTCTTCCAATCGGATGGGCTTGACCAAGTAGTCATCGGCGCCCGCACGCAGGCCCTCGTGCTTGTCCGAGAAGTCGCTGCGCGCCGTGAGCATGATTACTCTTACATCACCATACTGCGGGTGGTTCTTGATCACCCGCGCGACTTCCCAGCCATCCATACCCGGCATCATGACGTCCAGTAGCACGATGGCGGGCTGAACCTCCTCCAGACGGGCCAGTGCTTCCTTGCCATCCAAAGCTGTCGCCACGGCGTAGCCGCGCGATTCGAGATAGGTGCGGACGATATCCAGGGAATTGGGATCGTCATCAACCACCAGGATCGGGGTTTGGATCATTAGGCTCACCACGCAAGTGCTTTCGGCCGGACACCCACCAGGCGCCCAAACCGGCCAGCGGCAGGGCGACGACCGTTACCGTCCAGAAGACCTTTGATCGGGTCGGCGCGCGTGCGCTGAAAATGGAGTCGATCGCCCAAAGGTCCAGGCCAAAGATGGCCAGGGTCAGGAGCAAGTGCATTGCTCGCTCTGTCTCCCGGAGGGGCAAGAAACATGCACGGGGCGTGACGTGTGACGGATGACGCGGGACGCGTAGGGTTTATCCGGCAGCGGGGCGGCTCTGGCCGCCTTTTTTCGCTTTGCGACCTGCTCACGCTGCCCGGCGCCACGGTTCAGGCCGGTTCCCGGTTCAGTCAGCGGCTGGATCAACCGCACCTCCAGCGCCGATGCGGGGCGAGCGCGCAAACTGAAGCTCATACAGGCGGGCGTAGAGGCCCCCGCGTTCCAGTAGTTCCTGATGCGTTCCCTGTTCGCGCAGCTCGCCATGTTGCAGGACCAGGATGCGGTCGGCGTTCTGGACCGTGGAGAGTCGATGGGCAATGACCAGCGCAGTGCGCCCGCGCATGAGCACGGCAATCGCGTCCTCAATGCGCTGCTCCAGGGCCGAGTCAACCGAGCTGGTCGCTTCATCCAGCACGAGCACAACCGGATCGTAGGCAAGGGCGCGTGCAAAGGAGAGCAGTTGGCGTTCGCCCACGGATATCGATGTGCCGCGTTCACCCAGCGCCGTCTGATACTGCTGCGGCAATTGTTCGATGAAGCGGCGCGCACCCACGCGCGTGGCCGCAGTCTGCACGTCCGCATCGGAGATGCGCTCGCTGCCCAGCCGAACGTTGTACTCCACGCTGCGACTGAACAGGAAGATGTCCTGCAGCACCAGGCTGATGCGCGACCGCAGCGCGACCAGGTCGAGCTGCTCGATGGGCACGCCATCCATCAGAATCTGTCCGCACTGTGGTTGATAGAAGCGCATGAGTAGACTGATCACGGTGCTCTTGCCACTGCCCGTGTGACCTACCAGTGCAATGCGTTCACCGGGTCGCGCCTGGAAACTGATGCCCCTGAGCACCCAGGCCCACTCATCGCCGGGCCCGGCCTCGCGTGCACCACTCACCGTCTGATAGGCAAACCAGACGTTGCGGAACTCGATCTCACCTCTTGAAACTTCCGGAAGCGAAATCGGAAGAGAGGAAGACGGGAAAGTGGGTGAGACGATTTCCACCGGAGTGTCGAGCAGCTTGAAGATACGCTCCGAGGAGGCCATGGCGCCCTGCAGCATGTTGTATTTCTCGGACAGGTCCTGGATTGGACGGAAAAAGCGACGCGCGTATTGCAGGAAAGCAGCCATAGCACCCACCGTCAGCGTGGCATTCAGAATCTTGCTGCCCCCATACGCAATGATGGAGGCGAGCGAGATGGAAGTCAGCACTTCAATGACCGGAAAGAACAGCGCGTAGTACGTGATGGAGCGCAGGTGTGCGTCCAGGTAATCGCGGTCGACCTTGCGAAAGCGGGTGGCGGTGTCGGCTTCCCGATCGAAGAGCTGGACAACCGACATCCCCGAGATGTGTTCCTGCAGGAATGCGTTGATGCGGGCCAGGCGCGTGCGGATATCACGATAGGCGCCCAGGATCTTGATGCGAAACGCAGCCGCCACCAGCATTACCAGGGGCAGCACAGCCAGCGTCACCAGCGCCAGACGCCAGTCCATGACGAACATGGCGACGATGATGAGAGCCAGTGTGAACAGATCGCCGAAAACGGTGACTACGCCGCTGCTGAACAGCTCATTGAGGACTTCCACGTCATTGGTGACGCGGGTCATGAGTCGGCCGACCGGATTGCGATCGTAAAAGCGCAGATCCAGTCGCTGCAGATGGGCAAAGACCTCGCGGCGCAGGTCGTACATCACGCGCTGGCCCAGCCAGGTGGTGAAGATGGTCTGCGCGTATTCGAGCACGAACGCCAGCAGGCTGGCGCTCACGAATACGCCGACCAGCAGGGCCAGGAGTCTTGTGTTGCCGTTGGGAATGGCCCGGTCGAGCGCGACTTTGGTGAGCCAGGGCGCCACCAGCTCCAGCGCAGCGGCGCACAACAACAGCGTGATGGTGAGCGCAACACGGGCTCGATAAGGCCGCAAATAGTGGAGCAGCCTGCGCATCAGGCGCGCGTCGTAGGCTTTTCCGAGCGCTTCTTCTTCGTGATGTCCGGGTTCGCTCATTGATTCTCGCGGCGCAGGCGCTTCTTCTCCTTACGCGCGCGGCGACGGGCATCTTTTGCGGTTTCTCCGGGCTGACGCACCTGAATATCCACTCCGCCCATGATGACCAGCCCGCGCACGCGCAGGACCGGGGCATGGGGATCCGCCGGTGGTGGCGGTGCCAGGTGCGCAAAGCCGCCCATTATGGCTGCGCCCGTGGCATCTACGACCAGGCCGGGCGGCACGATGATCTCTACACCCCCCATTCCACAGAAGATGGAGACTTCCGTCACGCCGGCAGGCATACGCGCCTCACGAAAGTCCAGCTCCATGCCACCCATCAAGGCAAAAAGCTGATTCGAGCGCGCTGGCACCCAGGGGCCTGCCCGCTCCACACCTCCCATGATGGCGACCATGGTATCGCGCTCGCGGACTTCCGTGGGAAGTGGCGCTGGCCGGGGGGCGGGTACGCTGGCGGTTTGGCCGGCGGGCACAGGCGGTGGCGCCACGCGCAAATCGGCCAGAAGCGCATTCAACTCGTTTACATCCTGAACACGATGAGCAATGTCGACTCTGCGCTCGAACTCTTCCACACTGAGATCGTCCTGCGCGAATGCCGTGGAAAGAGCGTGAATGACTTCATCGCGACGGGAGCGCGGCGTAGTGGAGCGTGGGTCGGTGCGTTCAGGCTTCATCAGGCGATGTCCTCGGTCCTGGATCCTAATTGTCAGTCCCTGTGACGGGCGGGGCAAGAACGCTGTTGACTGCGCCGCCCGGAGCCACGTAACTTCTTCAGCGCCCCCCGGTTACATCTCCAACCTATACATGATGATAATCTTGTCGTTCCTGGACCGTATCCAGGGCCGGCTTTTGGCCGCCTTCAGCCTTGGCCTGCTCGGGACCATCGTCGTTTGGTATGTCAGCGACTCGACGCTGGGCCAGTTTGCCGACAACGTGGACTCGAGCCTGGGCCGCATGCACAACAGCGCCGATGCGCGCGCCCGTCTGCAGACCGCTGTGCTCGACCAGATTGCAACCGGTGAGCACTACATGGTGGCGCGTGACCGGGCCACCCTGAATGCCTTCGATAGTCTGGCCACGGAGGTCAAACAGCGGCTGGACCGGTATCAGCAGCTGCCCGGCTTTACGCAGGACGAAAAAGCGAACCTCAACGAAATCGCAGCACTGCACAATGCCGTGGAACGTGCGTACCGGGCCGCGCACCGCGACCTGGAAGCCGGCCGGCAGGCCGCTGCCATCAGGCAGATCGATGCGGCATCACCGAGCGTACAACAACTCCGTGCCCAATTCGTGGCCCTGAATGTGGCGGAAACGGCCAAGGCCGTGGGCGAAGCTGATCTTCTGCGCAACGGCGCCCAGGCCAGCCAGAGATGGCTGCTCATTGTAGTCGCCATCACGGCCTCCATTGCCGCCATCCTCGGTTTCCAAACCTTCCGCGCCATCGATCGCCCGCTGCACCGGCTGGTCCTGGCCGCCAACGAATTTGGTGGCGGCGATCTGAACGTGGCCGTGAACGGCCGCATGCCAGCCGAGTTTCGTGTACTGGCGGGCGCCTTCACCGGTATGGCCAACCAATTCCGAACCGTCGTGGGCGAAACGGTGTCCACGGCTCGGCGCATTGGCGCCAGTGCATCCGACCTGTCCAGCATCTCGGAAGAGGTGGCCGCCTCGAGCGGTGAAGTTTCAACGGCCATGGTCGGCATTACCACGGGTGCAGAAGAGCAGGCCGCCGGTCTGCGCACCATTGATGATGCGCTGAGTGAGATGCAGAAGCGGGCACGGGAGATGGAGGTAACGACCGAACGCATGCGCGATCTGAGCGAGCAGATCCGCGGACTGGCGGAGGGTAAGCGTCGTGACATCAAACGGGCGCTGGGCACGCTCATCGAAGTTCAGGAAGTGGTGCGCTCGTCGGGCCGTGAGGTGGATGAACTGCAACAATTCTCGGAGCGCATCTCGACCTTCGTAGAAACCATTCAGGGCATCGCTCGGCAGACCAATTTGCTGGCACTGAATGCCGCCATCGAGGCGGCGCGCGCAGGCGAGCACGGCCGCGGCTTCGGCGTGGTGGCCGAAGAAGTTCGCAAACTGGCCGATGGCAGCGCTCGCGCCGCGGACGAAGTTGCGACCACCATGAAGTTCATCCAGAAGCAGATCGGTAAGGTGGTCGAGACCATGAGCGACGGCTCGGACAAGGTCAGCGGCGTGGAAGAAGTTTCTAAGGGCGCGGAAGCTGCCTTCGAGGAGATCATGGCCGCGGTCGTTGAGGTACGTGACGCGGCGGCGAGCGTGGCCGCGGCCGCCGAGGAAAACCAGCGCGCTGTGCAACGCGTAGAGCAGACTGTCCATCAAGTGGGGCAGACTGCTGAATCACACGCGGCCAGCGCGGAAGAGGTCAGTGCTGCAGCCGAACAGCAGTCCGCCGCT
>JBOHRF010000282.1:0-6744 GCA_050732575.1 Longimicrobiales bacterium | reverse complement strand
TTCGCTCGGGCACGTAGCCATACGACCGGACGGGCATCGCTTCGAGTTTGCACCCGCAGGACTGCCCGCCGATTCCGAGATGGTGCTCACACACCGGCGTTGGCACCGTTTGCTCACCGAGCTGCATTCCATGAGCACGCTGATGTTGGGTTACGTCCCGGTCGAAGCGCCGGGGCTCTCAGAGCTGACCCAGCGCATCACGCGCGTGCTCGTGCTGGCCGTCGGCAACGACCTGGACGAAGCATCGGCACGGTTGGGGAGCCACGTCGATTGTCTGGCCGTGCTCTCGCCGGCGGCGCCGGCTCCGGTCATTCCGGAGCCTGATCCCGTCTCCGAGTTGATACCGGAACTGCCCGCCCCCGGCACAGCCAATGGCCAGCCTGCCTCGCATTCTGAAAGCACGCGCGCTGCAACGACCTCACCCGGGCTGGAGGCCATGGCGCGAACTCCGGAGCAGAACGGCCCGCCGGAATCGGCCTCTATTCACCGGCGCTCGCCTGATCAGGATTTTGAGGCGATTCGCATCCCGCGCCAGGGAGCCCGGGAAACACTGATCGCCGACATGCGGGCCCGGCAACGAGCCGCGCGTCAGCCACCCGCGCACCCACCGGTGCTACCGTCGGAGAGCGCGCACGGCACTGCGGAGGCTGCGCCACCTCCGGCACGTGTGCCGCCAGCTCAATTGCAGCCGCCGCTCTCCGAACCGACGTTCGTGGCGGTTCAGCCGCGCGCAGATGTCAAGAGTCGACGTGGTCTGTATGTCGCGGTATCGTTGACGTTGTTGGCCATGTTGGCGCTGGCCGCGTGGATCGTGTATGACCGATTCCTGCGGCCCGTTGCTACCGAGTGGCAGACCTTGCCCCCCACGCTGGTGTCACCGCCCCCGGTTGTACCGAGCAGGATCGTTCCCCTGCCGTACTCCGTGGCTGTGGAAGCGCATCAGGAGCTCAGCCTGGCCAATGAACGCGTCGGCGCGTTGCGCGCCGAGGAGCCCTCACTGGGCTTTTACGTGGCGCCCGCCCTGGTGGATAGTGTGCTGTACTATCGAGTCATGGCAGGGCCTGTGGCCGATAGCGTTGAAGCCAGTCTGTTATTGCGCCGTTTGCTGGAGCGGGGACACAAGACGGGTGCAACCCAATGGGACGTGCGCCAATGGCCTCTTGCCTTCGCGTTGGGTGACCATGAGGCCCTGGGAGAGGCGCAGGCGCGTGAACGAGAAATAGCGGCACGCTCGATTCCAACGTACGTGATTGAAGTACAGGGCCTGGATGGTCGGACGCGTTTCCGGGTATATGCTGGAGCGTATGCTGGCTTTGCCGAGGCGGAACTCATGCGCCGCATGCTGCGCAACGAGGGACTACCCGATTCACTGGTCCAGCGCGTAGGAGTGAGAAGATGAAAGGGATCCGAACCCGGAGCTCCTCACCGTCACCTTCACCATCACCTTTCGTTTCATGAAGCTTCGCCGTCTCAGTCTACAGGGCTTCAAGTCGTTCGCGGATCGCACGGAGCTGCGCTTTCACGATGGCATAACTGCGATCGTGGGTCCGAACGGCTGCGGCAAGTCGAACATCAGTGACGCCATTCGCTGGGTGCTGGGCGAACAGCGGGCATCCGCCATCCGGGGCGCGAAGATGGAAGAAGCCATCTTCCAGGGCACGACCGCACGCCGCGCTGTCAATCGAGCGGAAGTCTCACTGGGTTTTGACAACGAGGAAGGTCGGTTGCCCCTGCCGCACCGCGAAGTAGAGATCCGGCGCGTGGTCTTCCGCGAAGGTGGTAGTGACTACCAGCTCAACCGCGCCTCCGTGCGCCTGCGCGACATCTTCGACGTTTGCCGCGATACCGGTCTGGGTGCGAATGCGTATGCGGTCATCGAACAGGGCATGGTCGATGCAATCCTGTCCGATCGCACGGAGGATCGGCGGCACATGTTCGAGGAAGCGGCCGGCATCGGTCGATTCAAGGACCGTCGCAAAGGCGCGCAGCGTCGGCTGGAGAGTGCCGAGGCCGATCTGGCACGTCTGGAGGATGTGATAGCCGAAGTCGATGCCAAGGTGAAGAACCTGGCCCGTCAGCGGAAGCGCGCAGAGAAATACGGTGAGTTGCGTGCGCGCCGCTTGAGCCTGGAAGTCGCCGTGGCGCGCGCCGACGTGACGCGCGTGAGCGAGTTGCTCGAGGAAGCGACACGTCTGCTGGTTACCGTGGGGCTGGATGAGCCAGGCGGGCGCGCTGCGCTCACGCGCGCCGAAACCGAGCTGGCACGCTTGCGCCTGGAAGCGACCGAGCTCTTGCGCACGCGCAACCTGGAAGCACAAAAGCTGGAAGATGTGGCGCGCCGTATCGCCGAGCGGGAGCGGGTCATGGCCGTGGCTGATGAGCGTCGCGTGCACGCCGAACGCCGTATTCAGCAGATCGAAGCGGAACGCAACGAACAGGTGGGACGCGTGGCTGCGTTCGAAGAGGAGCTGGATACACTGGAAAGCGAGCGCCACGGTCAGCATGGGGTGGTCGAGTCGCTGGCTCGCCGGATGGAGGAAACCCAGGAACGTCAGGCTGCGCTGCGCCGGGCCGTAGTCGAGATCCGCAAGACCGACGAGGACGCGCGGGGTCGTGAGAATGAGCTCACTCGCCATCTCGCTCGCCTGGAAGCGGAAGCCGTGGGCAGCGACGCGCGGGTCCGTGATGCCGCCTCCCGTTTGGAGCAATTGGCGGTCGAAGAGCACGAGTTGGACGCCGAGCTTTCGCGACTCGGCGAACAACGCGACTTGTTTGCGGAGCAGGCGCGGGATCTACGCGAGCGCAAGGAAGAATTGGAAGTCCTGCGCGCCGAAGCCCAGACCATGGTCGAGGACTTGCGCACCGAAGAGGATGAAGCACGACGCGCGCTGAGCGCGGCTGAAGATGTTGTGAGCCGGCTGCAAGCGCGTATGGCCGCACTCGAGGCGCTGGAGCGCGAGCATCACGGCTTTGCGCCCGCGGTAGCGGCCGCCCTGGATCAGCGGGGACGGTTGGGAGGCTTGCTCGGACCGGTCGCGGAATTCCTGCGCCTGCCCGCCGCTCGCGCGGCCGCGCTGGAAGGAACCCTGAGCTCCCTGCTGCAGGCACTGGTGGTCCGGGATGCGCAGGCCGTTGACGAGGTTGAGCAATGGCTACAGGAGCAGTCCGTGGGCGGTGCTGCTTCATTTACCGGACCGCTGGCTCTGCTGCCGCGCGCAGCCTTGCCCCGGCTGGAAGCCCTGATCGAGTCCATTCGCATTATTGGTGAAGTGCCGCGCGAACCGATTCTGCTCGGTCGTCGGGAACGCGTGGAACAGCTCCACCACGAAATCGAACAAGCACTTTTTGTGCGCGAAGAGTGCGGCATTCAGCGCGAGGACGCGGCCGAACGTGTGGCCGAAGCAGAGGCCGCACTGCGTGACGTGCAAACTTCGCTGGAAGCCGTGGAGTTGGAGTTGCGTCGCGCTTACGCAGACGAATCAAATCGCGCCGGTCACCAGGGCCGCACGACGCGCGCCCGCCAGGAGCTGGAGCGCCGTCGTATCGAGCTGAACGCTGCGCGCGAGCGCGCCCTGGGTGAAGCGCGGACTGCGCGCCAGCAACGCAGCGAGCAGGAACAGGTGCTTGGCTCGCATCGCGGCGCATGGGCGCACAGCACGCAGATGCTGACCGAACGTGAGGCCGCCTGGGAAACCGTTCGCGATGAAGAAGCCGAGCTGCGCGTAGGGCACGCACGCGCCGAAGGCACGCTGTCCGCCCTGGAGCGGCGCAGTGCCGGCATCACTTCAGACTTGCGTGAGGCGCGCGAGCGCATTGCTGCATTGGCCACCGAAGAAGCCGATCATCGCGAGTCCCTGGGACAATACGAGCAGGCCCGGCAGACCGCGGGCGCGGAGCTGCACGAGCTGTTCAATCAGCGTGATGCGCTGTCCGCAGGAGTGCGGCGCCTGGATGAGTCATTGGCCGCCTCAGGAGAGACGACCGGCAATCTGGAAGGCGAAGTAAGGCAGCTACGTCGATCCGTGGATGAGCGCAGCGAGCGGCGCCACCGCCTCGAGTTGCAGAAAGCGGAGGCCGAAGCGCATCTGCGCAACACGCGTGACCGGCTCGAGGCCGAGTGGGCACGTCCGTTCGATCAGCTGGTGCGCGAGGCCATGCCCGTGGACGGTGATCCCGATCTGCTGCGCACCGAGCTGCAGCAGGTGGCGGCCGACATTGAGCGCCTGGGGCCCATCAACATGCTGGCCGTCGAGGAATACAACGAAGAAAGTCAGCGCCTGACCTTCCTGCAGACGCAGCGCGATGATCTGGTCAAGGCCCGTGACGACTTGCAGAACGCAATTCGTGAGATCAACAAGACCGCGCGTGACTTGTTTACCGAGACCTTCGAGGCCGTGCGCGCCAACTTTCAGCACACGTTCCAGGCGTTGTTCGAGGGCGGCGAGTGCGATATCCGCCTCGAGGATACGGACGATCCACTGGAATCACCCATCGAGATTACGGCATCACCGCGCGGCAAGCGCACGCAGCGCATTCACCTGTTGTCCGGTGGCGAACGCGCACTCACGGCGCTGGCTCTGCTTTTCGCCATTTACCTGGTGAAGCCCAGCCCGTTCTGCGTGCTCGATGAAGTCGATGCCCCGCTCGATGAGGCCAACATTGCTCGCTTCATCTCGATGCTGCAGCAATTCAAGATCAGCACGCAGTTCATTGTCATCACCCACAACCCGCGCACCATGGAGGCCGCCGACTGGTTGTACGGCGTAACCATGGAAGAGCCGGGCATCAGCTCCATCGTGGCCGTGCGCATCGACGAGGTGCTGGCCGGAGCCGGGGCGTAGGGTGCTGAAACGCAGGTTGGTGGCCACGCTCGGTGCCCTGGCGCTAGCGAGCGGGCTGGCTGGACGACACGCGGGCGTGGCGGACGTAACAGCCGTGACGGGAGTATCGGGCGTATTGGGAAAGGTACGACCGGTTTGGCTTTTCTATGACCCAACAACCACGGACGCGGCGCACGTGGTGGCCGACATCGAACGCGCGGGTGGCAGCGTGCGGGTCCGGAGCCGTTGGTTGCACGCCGTAAGTGCACAGCTCGATGCGCGGCGCGCCCGCCAAATTCCTGGTGTCATCCACGTCCAACCGGTAGGCTACGTTTACGCCTCTGTCTCCGACACGCCCGTGACGCCCGACGCTCCCGATTCGCCCGTTCCGCCTGCCGTTCAGCAAGACTCCACAGCGTACGGACCGAACTTCAGTGCGTTGCGCCAGCTCGGTGTGCCGCAAATGCACGCGCTGGGTTTCAACGGTTCCGGCATCCGGATCGCCATCTTGGATACCGGCTTCGATCCTGCTCACGAAGCGTTTGCCGGTGCGCGCGTAATTGCCACCCGCGACTTCATTCACGGTGACAGTATTGTAACCACGCAGCCGGGCGATCGGCCGTCCGCACGCGACCAGGAACTGCACGGTACCTGGGTCTGGTCGATCCTGGGTGGCAACCGTCAGGGCCAGATCATTGGCCCTGCGTTCAACGCGCAGTTCATCCTTGCCAAAGTCGATATCGAGCAGGTCGGTGAGGACGAAAAAGCGGACGAAGATCGGTGGGTCCTGGCGTTCGAGTGGGCGGACGACCAGGGTGCGCAGGTCATTTGTTCGGCGCTGGCCTACAAGCGTTTCCTCGATAAGAACGACTACACACCCGCGGACATGAACGGTCGGATCGCGGTGTCGTCCAGTGTCGCGCATGAAGCAGCCCGTCGCGGCATCCTGCTGGTGAATGCAATTGGCAACACCGATCCCACCGGTCCCGCCCCAGCAGGCAGTCTGTTTGCGCCCGCTGATGCTGATAGCATCATTGCCGTGGGTGCCATCGATAGCCTGGGTCAGATATGGTTCAGGAGTGCGCGCGGACCTACGGCCGACAATCGCACAAAACCCGAGCTGGTGGCGCGCGGCGTCAATGTGCGTGCGGCCAACGCAATCACGAACAGTTACGAGACGGTTGCGGCGGGGACGAGCCTCGCCGCACCCTTCGTAGCCGGAATTGCCGGTATGTTCATGCAGGCGTGGCCCTCACTGAATCCGCTTGCCGTTCGCCAGGCGCTGATCAGTTCCGGCAGCAATGCGGACTTCGAGGACAACACGCGCGGCTTTGGCGTGCCCAACGTGGCGGCCGCCATCTTGTTTCCGCAGGGAGTGCGCGTGGCGGGCGTGGATGAAGTGGACCTGCCCACCAACACGCTCACCACCATACGTCCCGTGTTCCGCTGGCAGGCGCCCCTGGTGCATCCCAGCATGCAGCCGCGTTACCGGCTCGAGCTGGCCGCCGACGCGCAATTCAACACGATCATCTACTCGGACACAGTGACCGGCTCGTTTTCGCTGCCCTTGCGACAACCCTTGAAGCCGCGGGTGGCCATCTGGTGGCGAGTCGTGGCACAGGTGGATGTACCTGCACCCGGCATTCGCCGCTCGACCAATGTGCCGCCACCCATCTCGATGCCGTCATGGGTGCGTTTGCTGGTGCTGAACAGTCCGCAGCCGCAATTCGTAAACACGACCAGGCCGGTGTTCAGCTGGCAGCCGCTCACGGCGCCACCCCCTCTGGGACCGTTCGTGTACGATCTGCAAATCCTGAATGCCAATAACCTGCCCGTGCAGACACTGCGCAACTTGATGGTGTCTAACGTGACCTTGACCGATCCATTGACGCCGAATCTGCCTTATAGTTGGCGCGTCATAGCT
>JBOHRF010000281.1:0-6749 GCA_050732575.1 Longimicrobiales bacterium | reverse complement strand
GCCCCGGCCGCCGCCCTGTGCCTGCGCTTGCGGCAAGGTTTTGCGCGGCAGAAGCTCGGGCCGGTTGGCCGTCAGATACACAAAGGCCGCTACGACCACCGCATTGTGCTTCATGTCCGTGGCCTGGATGCGCTCGTACAAATCCTGACTCGAGTGGTGCGTGCGCGAATTGTACTCGATGCCATCCTGAATGAACTGGAAGCCCGGCAGACCCACTGCGTCATACGATAGGTGATCGGTGCCGCCCGTGTTGCCCGGATTGATGTGACCTACGCTGATGCTGTCACTGTTCAGCACGCGCATCCACTGCGAGAAGATCGGGCCGACCGCATTGTTGCCTTGCAGATAGACACCGCGGATCGCGCCCGTACCGTTGTCCACGTTGTAATAGGCAGAGAACTTGCCGTGCGCCGGCTTGAGCTGCATGGTGGCGCGGTCGGCAAAGTGCGCACTCACGTATTCGCGCGAACCGATCAGCCCCTGCTCCTCACCGGTCCACAGGCCAATGCGCACGGTGCGGCGCAGCGGCAGGTTGAGCGTCTTGAGAATGCGCATAGCTTCCATCATGATGGCCGAACCCGCGGCATTGTCGGTAGCGCCGGTGCCCGAATGCCAGGAGTCGAAATGCGCACCCAGCATCACGACTTCATCCGCTTTGTCCGTTCCCGGAATCTCCGACACGATGTTAAAGGAGTTCAGCTCCTGCGTGTAGAACGTGTTCTTGACATCCAGCTCCATGCGCACCGGCAGGCCCTTCTGTAGAATCCGATAGATGCGTCCATAGTGTTCGGGTGTCAGCGCAACCTGCGGAATGCCTTTGGGCGCATCCACGCTCCGGTTGCCGCCACCACCAACGAACACGTTGCCGCCGTGACTGTTGCCGCCCCCCGACGTCAGGATCGCGGCCACCCCCTCATCCATGAAACACTGGTTGAGATTCACAGGCGGGCTGCCACCGGTCGGTGTTGCCGGTGGGTCGCCGCCTCGACCGCCGCGACCGCCGCGCCCACCACGTCCGCCCCCCGCTACCGGGAATGGGTTGGCCATGGCATTGAGCTGTTCGGCGGTGAGTCGCTGTGCGGGCGCCGTGAACAACGCGTTCAACTCGCGGGCCGGCTGACTCACCACGATCCTGCCTTTGAGCTTGCCGCGATAGGGCGCAAACTCCGCCGCTGTTCTGATCGTGTTGGGCACCAGCACAACTTCGTTGTTCACCAGGCCATTCGTGCCATCACTCCATGCGCCCGGATAGCCAATCACCGGAAACGCTACCGGCGAGGTGACTTGCGCGATCATGCGATCGTTGATCCAGCCGCGGCCGAACGGGCCCCACCATTCGTATTGTGAATTCGAGAGTCCCCACTTCTTGAACTGCTCGATGGTCCAGTCGCCCGCACGCTTGGTGATGGGCGATCCGGTGAGTCGCGGACCATGCACATCGGTCAGCCAGCTCATCAGTTCCATTACCTGTGAGCGTTGGAAGCCTTCTTCCTTGATCTTGAGGATGGCCGATGTGTCGAACTGCTCCTGCGGACCTGCAGGCGCACCGCCGCGACCCTGGGCGGCGAGCGGAGTGGCTATCAGCGCCAGCGTCAACAGGCCGAGCAACGGCTGAAGCGTAGCCTGCAGCAGGACGCGCCTGACAAAGGCTCGATCGGACACGCGCATGATGGATCTCCCGGATGTGAACGTTTGTCTGAAGTTATGGCTGCTGGGCACGGCCCGCGAGCCGCCAGACCTGCGCAACGGTCTCCCGGCACCAGCCAATTCCGGAGCTTCTACCTGCGCGCTGGTCGTTGGCCACAATGAGGGACCTCCGCGCGGTCCGCCTCTGTCCAAGCGGGACAGAAGGAGGATGCACAATGCGCATCTCGCGTACTTTTCTGTCGTGTTCGCTCCTGGCGCTGGGTTGCGCCAGCGTACCGGTTCAGGACCAAGTCCAGCGCGCGGCCCCGGAAGGGTCGAGCCCGCGCCTGGTGATTGAAAACGCGTCACCCGACGTGGTTCGCGTGTATCTGGACGTGGGCGACCACGGTGTTCTGCTCGGCCGCGTGGGTGCGTTCGAAACTGCGTTCTTGAGAGTGCCGCCCGGTGTCGTACATCCGGCCTCGGGCACTGCCACCATCAACATCGTGCCCGTGGGCACACCCGTATCCATGCTCGGCCGCACGGGTGTGCGTTCTGACGTTTACCAGGCGTACGATCTGCTCCAATATCCGTGGCGCTTCTCCGGTACCCGCATCATGATGATGGTCTCGACGCGCGCCAGCCGCTCATGATACCGGCCGCCCGCAATCGCGCACCGTGGGATACTTGATGCCCAGCTGCTCCAAGTACGTCGGGTAGCGAGAAGGATCGTAGTAGAACGGCTTGAGCTGGTCACGGAATTTCGCCATACGATCTGCATTCAGATCGATGGCTGGTTTGTCCTCCGGTCGGATCAGCGGCTGATACTTCACATCCTTGGTCTGCACGGTGCGGAAATAATCCCAGGCCTGCGTGATCAACGTGGGCTCCAGGTACATGTCCAGCAGCGTCATGGCCTCGGCTTTGGCACCCGCCGTGGCGCCCTTGTGTGCTATGGGTGTCGCCATCGATATCGCATTCGCCCAGTTGTGTCCCGGCAGGTTCGGGATGTTGGACGGGAAACGCAGTGTGATAGTCGGCACATTCCACGAGATGTCACCAATGTCATCACTGCCGCCGCCGCGCTTCTGCGCATCCGTGATGGGCGCACTCATACGCTCCAGTAGGCTGGCCAAACCCTGCTGCGGCACACCCAGCTCGCACTGCAGCGCTTTGGCCAGCTTCTGATCATCATCGCTCCATTTCGGCAGACCTACCAGTTCAATATTCTGCGTCATCGCTTCGGCCAGTGGCTTGTTGAAATGCGCGGGCCAGGCCGAACCCAGCACGCGCTGGCTCGCTACACTGGTGCCGGTCATCATGGCCGCGCCGCGCGCAATGGAGTCGGCAATCGCCCACATCTCCTTGATACGTGGATAGTCCGTCTCGCGCAGGTAGTACCACACCGCCGCAGTGGGCGGCACCACATTGGGTTGATCGCCACCATCCGTGACCACGTAATGCGAGCGCTGCTGGATGCGCAGATGCTCACGGCGCATGTTCCAACCGATGTTCATCAGCTCCACCGCATCCAGTGCGCTGCGGCCGCGCCACGGTCCGCCTGCCGAGTGCGCACTCGATCCCTTGAACGTGAACTCCACGCTCACCAGCCCATTGCCCGAGGTGGAGCCATACGATGTGCTGAGATTGCTGTCCACATGAGAGAAGATCACAGCATCGACATCGCGGAACATGCCATCCCGAACAAAGTGCGCTTTGGTGCCCACCAGTTCTTCCGCAACTCCCGGCCACAACTTGATCGTGCCGCTGATCCGCTCGCGCTCCATGATCTTCTTCAGCGCCAGGGCCGCAGTCACATTCACCGCTTGCCCCGAGTTGTGACCCTCGCCGTGCCCCGGCGCACCCACTACCAGCGGATCGTGATACGATACACCCGGCTTCTGTGAAGCCTGCGGAATACCGTCGATGTCAGAGCCCAATGCAATCACCGGCTTGCCCGAACCCCACGTCGCCAGCCACGCCGTGGGAATACCGCTGAAAACTCGCTGCACCGTGAACCCGTTCCTCTCCAGAATGTCGATCAGATAACGAGAGGTCTCCTGCTCCTGAAAACCCAGCTCGCCAAAACTGAAGATCTTGTCCACCATCTGCTGCGTCAGCGGCGCCATGCTGTCCACCAACACCATCACAGCGCGCTTCAGCCGCTGCATGCGCGCGTCGTCTTTCACCAGCTGCGTCTTGTATACGACTTCCGGCCGATGGTCGACTTCGGGTACGCGCTGCGCCGCGCTGCCTGCAGGCATGGCCAACAGCCCTAGCAGGGCGAGGACGGGGGCTGGTGTGCGTGACATATGAGAACCTCCGAAAACTGAACGGGTTGGCCTTCGCTGCACGCTACCACGCATGGCCCGGCCCGGCAAATGCCCGCGGCCAGGAGCCGCGCGCCCGGTCTTCGTGTCCCATCGTCCTGCTTGCCGTACCCGGCGGCCGGCCCTACTTTGTATTGCAAAGTGAAAGCGCCTATGACTGAGCTCACCGATTTCCTGTTCCCCGCGCCCGCGCCGCGCAGCACGCCTGGCATCTGGCAATGGTGGGAGGCGCGGCGCCTGAAATACAATGCGTTGGTGGGCGGTGCCGGTCTGGTTTCGCTGGGCGTGATCCGGACCGTGACCTGGCTGCCCCCCAACCGCCACGAAGAGATGTTGCCGCTGGCGGTCGTGGTCGTATTCGGGGTCATGGCCAACGTTTGCTACACGCTGGGTCCGACCGTAGAAGTGATAAGCGAGAAATTGTGGGGTCGTAAGATTCTGCCCGTTGGTCCTACGCTGTTCCGCATGGGTCTGAGTTTTTCCATTGGCCTGGCGTTGCTGCCTTCGTTGATTGCCGGCTTTGATTGGGGGTTCCGGATTTTGAAGGCGTTGTTCTAGAACGACGCTTTGCCGGACGTGTTTGTATTCCTTGAGTTATGGCCGTTCCTCACGTGGCATACCATCGTCCCGTCCAGGGAAACCTCATCAAGGGATCAGGAGATGAAAGACGGGGATCAAGAGATTGAAAAAAAGTTTTGACAGATCTCCTTCATCGCCTTCTGAAATCCCCTCATCCCCATTCTGAACGTGAGGCAGTCGCGCAGCCAGCCGTACCCAATCGTGCGTAACCACAAAGTCGCACGCCCGAGTGATCCTGTCGTCAGGGCTGGTCATACCGGGATCGGTCTTTGCGCAAGGAATCAAAACAAGTCCGACGGAGGCGCACACGACCAAACGAATTGTTGCGCGCGGGGCGGTGGCTGGCGTCCTTGCCGCGGCGGTGCTTGCGCTGTGGTTCTTTGCGATCGATCTGATTCGGGGCAGGCCGCTGTACACGCCCGCCTTCATGGCCAGTGCGCTGTTGGGCCGGGACACGACCGAGAGCAGTATCCTGCTGATCGCGGGTTATTCGATTCTACACTTCGTCAGCTTTGCCGTGGTTGGCATAATGGTTGGCTGGCTGCTGGAACGAAGTGGCATCCGCCCCCATCTGGTGTTGGGCGCCGTGCTGGGTTTTCTGCTCTTTGATCTGGTGTTTTATGTGGGCGTGATCCGGGGCGGCGCGAACATGGTCAACCGGCTGGGATGGCCGCAGGTGTTGGCGGGCAATCTCCTGGCCGGCCTGGTACTCATGGCCTACCTGCGCGTGCGCGCTGAATTCACGACCATGTCGTGGCGGGAAAGGTTCTCGACGCAACGCGTACTACGGGAAGCGGTGGTGAGTGGCCTCATCGGCGCACTGGTCATTGTGCTGTGGTTTTTCGTACACGATCTGGTGCGTGGCCGCGTCTTCTTCACGCCTGCAGCGCTCGGTTCGGTACTGTTCCTGGGTGCCCGCAGCGCGGCTGAAGTGCGGGTCACATTCGGCACGGTATTCGGCTACACGATCATCCACTTTGCCGCGTTCCTGCTGGCCGGCTTCATGGCCGCCGCGCTACTCAAGCAGGCAGAACGGCATCCGCCCGTGTTGCTTGGCATCGTGTTGTTGTTCGTGACTTTCGAGGTGCTGTTCTTTGGTGTGCTGGTGATTGTCGCCAACTGGCTACTGGGTGTGCTGGAATCGTGGACCATCCTGGCCAGCAATGCCATGGCGGCTGCAGCAATGGGATTCTACCTGCTGCGCAAACATCCGGCACTACGCGCCGAGCTCAACAAGCCGCTGGAAGAAGACGAGCAATTGACGCGTTGAGTATGGCCGCCCTGACTTATTGGCCGCGTGTGGGCTGGCCAACTCGCGTGCGCGCAAAGGTGCAGATTTCCTGCCCCGCACCTTCGGCCACCGACTCTGGAATCCAGGATGTCCACTCCGGATTGCTGAGCTTTCCGAATGCGTGCACGAGTCTTTCTCCCAGATAGATGCTGGATTCCACGGTCATGCTGCGCCGCCGGGCACAATCCATCACTTCCAGGCTCACGCGCGTGTCATATTGCTGGGCGCTCGTGCCGTGCTGTTTCGGTGAGCGATACGTGGTTCGTGTCCACACGCGGTATTGGCCATTGCCGGTCGCTGCCAGGGTGTGGGTGTCGAAGAAGACGCTGAACGTCTCCTCTTCATCGCTGGCTATATGACGCCAGCGGGCATCGGGTTGACTCGTTTCCTCGTCGTTGTCCACAGGCAGCGCGCCCGAGACAATGCTGAGCGTGTAGGCGCCCAACTGGCCAACCTCGAATGAGGAAACCGCCCAGACAAAGTTGCCGTCTGCGGGTGCTGTGAACACAATGCGCGCGGCCAGATCGGGGCCGCCATCGTCATTCTGCGTGATGGCGCCGTCTGCGGTAACCAGGGCAAGCAGGGGATCGAAATCATCGGATGAAAGTGTGGCCGTGACGGTCTCACCGCGCCGCAAGGTCAGGGTAAAGAGATCGATGTACGCGCTGTCGTTGGCATCAAAATAGTCCGCCGCCGTGAGTGCGCCTCGATACGGTGTACCCACGGCAATCGGCTGGTTGGAAAAGCGCGCCCGCGCCGGAGTCGGTTCGGCATTGGCCGCGGCTTCGCGGGCGGGGAATGCAAAACGTCCAGGCGGACTGGATTTCAGGGCGGCCAGGTCGGCTACCGGAACTGCGAAGTTGAGATTCTGCCCGCTCTCCATCCGCGCAACGGAAACGCCCACCACCTCGCCTGCCAGGTTG
>JBOHRF010000280.1:0-6765 GCA_050732575.1 Longimicrobiales bacterium | reverse complement strand
GCGTAGGTGCGCGTGCCGGTCTGTTCCGCAATGAAAACAACCTGAACGGGCAGCCCGCATTGGAGGCCTCGAGTGGCGGCGGTCCGGCTTTCCTGGCGCGTCGAACCACGGGCACGGGCGCAATTGCCGAGTTCTTCAATGCATCGACTTCGGTGGCGGCCATTGAGCCGACCGGCCGCGGCCGCTTCAACGGAGGCATTCTGGCACAGAGCAACAACGGCGGTGTGCTGTTGTCGATGGAGCACGCGAATACTGCCACGACGGCCCGGCTCGCTGAGCTGACCAACTGGGGCCAGGCCAACGCATTCCGACTCAATCAGATGAACGGAAACAACACGCAACCGGCGATGTTCCTGTTCAGCCAGAACCAGGGCACGTCGCTCCACGTACAGCATGCCGGCACCGGCAACTTGGCTTTGTTCCAGAATGGCAATACCAACGTGATCCGTTTCACCCAGGCGGGCGTGGGCATCTTTGCGGGTGGAACGCAAACAACGGGTGCTGACGTTGCCGAAGCGTTTGAAGTGGAAGGCAACCGCAGCAGTTACCAGCCAGGTGATGTGCTCGTCATTTCCGATGCACTGGATCGAAGCGTAGAGAAGTCGGCGGAGCCGTACTCCACGCGCGTAGTTGGTGTGTACGCGACCAAGCCTGGTCTGCTGCTTACGGATCGCGCCATCGATACCAATCTGGACGACACGGTGCCGTTGGGCGTGATTGGCGTCATTCCTACCAAGGTCACGGGTGAAGGCGGTCCCATCAAGCGCGGCGACCTGCTGGTCTCGTCATCAACCCAGGGTCACGCCATGAAGGGCAACGATCCCACGCGCATGTTGGGCGCTGTGATTGGCAAGGCGCTGCAAGAGTTCGATGGCAAGGGCAGCGCGATGATCCTCGTACTGGTCAATGTCCGCTGATCTGGTAAACCTCCGCGCAACGAGTGCCGCAGGCTTGCTGCCTCCGGCACTCGTTCGCGTTTATCGTTTCCTGCGTAAAGCACCCGAGCGGCTGCGCGCAGCACGCCGCGCAGCACGCGCCTATGCAAAACGACAATGGCCCCTTTGGCTGGCCTGCACGGGTATCGTGCTGGCTTGTCTGCTGGTCTTCCGCAATACACTGCATAACACCTTCGCCCTTGATGACTACTACCGCGTGCTTGACAACCCGGGTGTCCAGGAGTTCTGGCCGCCCTGGCGTCATTTCTTCGAGCCACGCACCATGTCCACGCTCGATCGCATTACGCAGTACCGGCCGCTATTGCCGCTTTCTCTCTCTATCGATTATGCGCTAGCCGGTAACAGTGTGGTCGTGCATCACCTGGGCAACCTAGCGCTTCAGCTGGTGGCCAGCCTTCTCGTCCTCTTCCTGGCACTGGAGCTGTTGCGTCACTGGTCGCGCATTAGCATGACCGAGCAGCAACGTGTCATGGCCGCCGGTTTTGCCGCACTGTTGTTCGGCGTGCACCCGGTCTCCGGCATGGCCGTGAATTACATTGCCGCGCGCGACCTGCTGCTCATGCAGGTCTTTTTCCTGGCGGCCCTGCTCGCATACGCGCGCATGCGGCGGCTGGGTGAATCGAATTGGCGCTGGACCATCATCATCGGGTTGATCGCGGCCTCGTTGCTGGCCAAGACCAACCTGGTGGTTGCGCCTCTGCTCTTCCTGGCGTTCGATATTGCACTGGCGGGTGCATCACTGCGCGATCCTCGCGTTTGGCAGCGCGCGGCCACCGTCTCAGCCGTGGTGTTCGCGTTCTTCCTGGGCACGCGCGTATTCCTCGGTTTCTCCGATATTGCCCAGGTCGTGGCGCAAGGCCAGGCGCTACTCCCGTACGCGGCCACGCAGGCACAACTGCATCTCTTTCACTACTTGCCTCATTTCTGGTGGCCGTTCCCCATTCGCTTGTTGCCCGCCGTCGAGCCGGCCGTGCTCAATGATTATCGAACCTGGCTGAGCCTGGCGTTCATTCTCTCCAGCCTGGTGCTGGCCTGGTGGCTGGGCAGAATTCCGGGCCGCCACGCAGCATGGAAGAGCGGCAAACCCGTGCCCCGGCGAGCACCATTGTTTGCATTCTGCATCGTCGCGTATTGGATCCTGATGGTGCCCGAGTCGTCGGTGGTACCCCTGCATCAGGCCGCGGCCGACTATCGGCCCTATCCGTCCAGTGTGTTCCTGTTTCTGGCACTGTGCACGCTCATGGTCCAGCTGGCACGCACACGCACGGCGCTGTGGGTGCTGAGCGGTTTTGCGTTGTACACAGGCGTGTCCTCGTGGGCGCTCAACCGGAATTGGCAATCAGGGGAAAAACTGTGGACCCACAGCGTGCAACACGGTGGCGATCCGGTTGCCCACATGAACCTGGCCATGAGCATCCCGAAGCGCAGCGATCCACGCGTGAAGCAGCACCTGGAAGAAGCGCTGCGCTTCAATCCCAACTACATACTGGCCCACATCAACCTGTGCCTCTTGCAGGTCGAGCTGCGCCAATCTGCCGAAGGCTTGAAGCGTTGCGAGCACGCCGTCAAACTGCAGCCCGACTGGGCCCAGTCACATCATTGGCTGGCCACTGCTTATCGGCGGGCCGGCCGGCCGTTCGATGCCGTGCATGCGTCCGAAGCCGCTGTTCGTCTCGATCCGGACAACGTCGAGTATCACTACCAGGCCGCGCTGGATGCGCAGCTGGTCAAGGACTGGAATCTGTCACTGGAGCACGCCACCCACGTTCGTGCTCGGGTGCGCGACTTCAAGGATTTACGATTCGTGCGCGGTTTTGCCTTGCAGATGCTGCACAGGCATGAAGAGGCCGTAGTCGAGTATCGCCGCTTGCTGGCCACCGCGCCCGACCATGTGCAAGTCAATTTCAATGCGGGCTATGCACTGATGACACTGGGACGCTGTAACGAGGCACGACCGTACTTTGCGAAGACCCTCGAGTTACGGCCCACCTACATCGAAGCGCAACACTACTTCGACCGCTGCCGCAGCAACTCCGACTAGTCGTAACGCAGGGCTCGCTGCGGATCCAGCCGTGCCGCCCGCCGCGCCGGAATCACCAATGCCACCACCGCAGTGAATGCCAGGGCCACAAACACGGCGACAAAAATGCGAGCATCCGGTCGCAGCACATCCTCGCCTGTAGCAGCCAGTGCGGCCGAGATGGCCACAGCAATCATGAGCCCGATAATGCCACCCCATAGCAGCGGCCTTCCGCCGCTGCGCAGGATCAAGGTCAGGATACTCCGCCGGGTGGCGCCCAGGGACATGCGAATACCGATCTCGCGCGTGCGCTGCGTCACACTGAATGACACCACGCCGTAGAGCCCGACCATGGTGAGGAAGAGCGCGCCTGCCCCGAAGATGCCGAACAGTGTGCCAAATGCGTCGAGCACACCGGCGTCCGCGTAGATGGCATCGCTCAATGTCGCAATCTCATACATCGGCAAATCAGGATCTACTTCATTGACCAGGGCGCGCACTTGTGGCGTCAACGCCAGGACCTCACCGCCGGAGCGCGCCATCAGGCGAACGGAGAACGGTTCGAGCTGGAGCATGGGAACATAGACGCCGGCAGCGGGCGGATCACCGGGGTCTTCCATGTGCACATTGCTGATGACGCCCACGATGGTTGCTGGTGGGTCACCCCAGAGCGTAACCGTGCGGCCCAGTGGATCACGGTTGGACGAGAAGCGTCGGACCCAGGTCTCGTCCACCAACATTACTCGTGGTGCACTGTCATCATCACTCCACGTCAGTGTGCGCCCGCGCACCACCCGCGCATCCAGCACATCCAGAAAACCAGGAGTAATGAGGACCTGGCCAGTCTGCAGCATGTCTTGTGGCCGGCCAGCCGGTTGACCATCAACTGTGAACGGTGTGTTGCCGGTGCCGCGACCGGGCAACACGCTGGTCAACGCGGCCGCTTGTACACCCGGTATCGATGCCAGCTTCTCGGTCAGGTCGCGCGCAAACCTGCTGCGATTGGTCGCGTCGGTCAGCTGCGTCCCTCTCACGCCCAGCTGAGCCGTGTAGATATCGTCTTTGGCAAAAGGGAAACCGACAGCCCGCAGGCCAATGGCAGAAGTGACAAGGGCGCCCGAGACAACCAGCAAGCCTGAGGCGAGCGCCAGTTCAGCTACAACCAGCGCGCGGCTGAGCCGACCAATGTGCAAACCCGACGCCGTGGACTCTTTCAGAATGCCCGCCGGCTGGACCAGTGACGCGCGCAGTGCCGGCACCAGTCCGGCCAGAATACCGGCCATGGCAATCAGCAGCGTGGCAAATGCCAGGACTGTGCGATCGACGCGGAAATTGATCCAGAACGCTTCCAGAATGCCGGCCGTAGCAACATCAAAGAAACGCACGCCAACGTAAGCAATGGCCAGACCTCCCAGCCCGCCCAGCAGCGCAATCAGCATGGCCTCTACCAGATGTTGCGCGATGATGCGGGTGCGTGCCGCGCCCAATACCGTGCGGATCGCCGTTTCCCGGCTACGCCTGGCGGCACGCGCCAGCAACAGATTGGCCACGTTTGCGCACGCAATCACGAGCACGAAAGAAACGGCCAGCAACATGATGTAGAGGATCCTGTCGGTGCCCGGCTCCATCTCCATTTCAACCAGCGGCGCCACGCGGATGCGGTAACCTGCATGTGTAGCTGGAAACTCACTCGCCTGGCGCGTTGCCAGACCGTCCACTTCGGCACGGGCCTGATCGATCGTGATGTCATCACGCAATCGGCCAAACACCGTCACCCATCCGCCTTCTCCCGCCGCACTGGATGGCGTTAGCTGCAGCGGCAGCCAGATGGATTGATTGATGGGAAAGCCGAAACCCTCGGGCATGACGCCGATGATGGTGTGCAACGTACCGTCCACACGCAGTGGGCGACCCACAATGTTGGCAGCACCGGCAAAACGCGCCTGCCATAGCGCGTGGCCAATGATCACCGTGGCAGGTGCGCCGCGCACTGCATCCGGCGCCTGAAAACCGCGGCCCATCAGTGGCCGCGTGCCCAGCAGCTCGAATGTGTTGGGGCTAATGGAAACGCCGGACACACGTTCAGGTGCGTGCTCTGGACCGGCCAGATTCATTGCGCGTGATGCAAATGCAGAAATGCCCTCGAATCCGCGCAACGCGCCCAACCACGTCAAGTAGTCGAACGTTTGCGCGCCTTGATTGGTCACGCCCCGTTCCGGATGCTCGCGCGTGATCAGGACCAGTTCTTCCGATTGCCCGAACGGAAGATCGGCCAGGCCACCCCGCACTATGCTGAACAGCGTGGTCGTGGCCCCAATGCCCAGCGCCAATGCCAGCGCCGCACTCAATGTGAGTGCGCGATTGCGCACCAGCCCGCGCAGCGCAAGCCGCAACTCGAAGAAAACAGAGTCCATGGTGCTCTCAGAAGGGAGGGTGGTTGTGGCGCCCCTACGCGGCTGCGGGCAGAGCGGTTTCTGCCTTGGTGACAAGTGACGTGTGGCGCGGGACGCGGGACGCGGGACGCGTATACGGCGTCGGGCTGGCAGCCGCTGGGCAGGGTACCGCTGCCACACGCGCCGCGCGCTTACTCGAGTTGGCTACCCAGCACGAAAATGCTCGCCGAGGTTACGCATCACGGGTCACGCGTCCCGGGTCCCGCGTCACGCGTCCCTCAACGGAGCGTCCGGCGGAACCACGCCACGGTCAGCGGCCAGGCTTTTTTGGTTGCTTCCAGGTTGGCCGGTTGATCCTGCTGCCGCAGAAAGCCGTGACCCGCACCTTCGAACGTCTGGTGATCGTACGTCTTGCTCAGTGCCTTCATGGCCGAGTCTGCTTGCGGGATGGTGCCATTCACGCCGGCATCATTGGTGCCGTACAGCCCCAGCACGGGCGCCTTGATTTTGGCGTATTCTTCGAGGGGTCGCGGCGTGCGACCGTAATAGGAAACGACCGCGCCTACGTCCGGATAGAAAATCGCATGATTGAATACCGCCGTGCCGCCCCAGCAGTATCCCACCACACCGTACTTCTTGATGGCACCGGGCATGGCCATCGCATAATCAGCCACCGCTCGAATCTGCCGCTGATAATCGGCCGGTTGGATCGTGCGGATGGCCGCGTTGGCGGCCTGTCGGTCAGGCTCACGTTCCGCGGTCTGTGGTATGTTTTGCATGGTGAGCAGATCGGGCGCGATAGCAATGAAGCCATCGGCAGCTAGCTGGTCCACTACACCGCGAATCCAATTCGATAGACCGTAAATCTCGTGAATGACCACGACCACGGGCGCGTTGTCGCGCCGCTCCGGGTGCACCACCCAGGCGCGAATGCTGTCCGATCCTGATTTCACCACGACCCATTCGCTGTGCCGCTGCGATGTGTTGAGCCGCGCAACAGCATCCGCTGCGCCCGGCGGGATCGTCGCCTGCTGATCGGCACGGTCACCCGTGTTCGTGCGTGCCAGAGCAACACTCGCCCCAACGATTAGCGCAACGCCCCCAAGACCAATCATCAAGTAGGATCGCATGTTGCCTTCTCCGCGTGTCGTTTGAACGTGGATTTGCCCAACCTACCGCCCACCCCGCCACCCGCCAATCAAGTGCCTTAGCGGACAGGTGACCGTGAGGAACTGATCGACATTTGGAACTTCGCCGTTCAATCTGAACACCGATGCCGTTCCCGATGCCGTTCCCGATGCCGTTCCCGATGCCGTTCCCCGCTCCCGAGGCAGTCCCGATCCCGACCCCCGATCACCCGATTCCCCGATCCCCGAATCCGTCTCCGGTCATTTTT
>JBOHRF010000279.1:0-6774 GCA_050732575.1 Longimicrobiales bacterium | reverse complement strand
GGCAGGCACGGCGCCGAAGATGAGGCGGGTCACCAGCGAGCCAGCGCATCGTGCATGGTCTGAAGAAAGATGGTTATACCGTGCGCTATGAGGAGTTCGATGGGCCGCAGACCGTGCCGCCCGAGATTGCGCGCACGGGGTTGGCGTGGATGACGGATTAACAGACGTTCACGTTACGGTTACGTGGACGGTGGCGGTGAAGGTGGTGGATGACGAGGGCCGGGTGCCAGCCAAGGCGACCCGGCCCTCTTCATGCTACCCGGGCTCCGTCCACGTCCACGTAAACGTGAACGTCTCGTTCAATCCTTCAATCCGTTCTACTGTCCCGTCACCGACCCACACGGTCCGGTCGTCATGGCGCGCTGCAGGCATTCTGCGGACGGCCAGTTCTGCCGGTTGAAGACTCGGTGTGTGGGCAGCGCCTTGGGCAGCTCACCCAGCTTGTTGTACTGGAACGCGTCCTGATACGTGAAGCCGCCCTCCCAAAACAACGAGTAGCGCTTGTTGTAGAGAATCTCGTCCAACAACTGAGCGGCCGTGGGCGTGCCCGTAAGGGCCGCGAGTCCGCCCGAGCGCTGGCGCACGATGTTCACGTCGGCCAGAGCCGCGGTAGTGTTACCGAGGGCAAGATTCGCCTCGGCGCGCAGGAGCAGCAGCTCTTCATTGCGGATCCAGGGGAACGTGCTGTTCTGCGCGGCGGCAATGGTCGGCTTATCCGAGACCGTGATCTGGAAGATGGTCACAGGTGCTACGGTTCGCACTTTGGCGAGGAGTCGATTGTCGGGCGTACCATCGGCCTTGTTCTGCGCGCCTGCGCGGATGCGCGGGTGCACCCAGTCGTTGGCCACCACGAAATAGGGATTGTTGGCCTCGGGCGCTCCCAGATACGTGTGCTGCACGCCCAGCGTCATGGCGCCAGCGGGATCGATGAACGACTGCTGCAGCGCCGTCAGCGCATCCTGCCAGCGTCCCATGTACTTGAGCGTGCGTGCCTTGAGCGCACGATTGACGCGCACGAACGTAGCCGGCGTGTTGAAGCCGGCATAGCCGGGCGTCATCTGAAAGGCGAACGTGGCGCCCGCCGCATTCAGGTGTGTGACCGCTTCATCGAACAGCGCGAGCGAACGCGCGTACAGCTGCTCCGCTGTGGCGATTTCGACCAGCGCACCAGTGGGGCTCTCCGGCGCATCGGCGGGAGCGCCCCACTCCGGATAGGTCTGCGCGGTCTGGAAGTAGGCAAAGGCGGCCACCGTCTTGGCCCAGCCGAGCACGCCTTCTTTTTCCGCCTCGGTCATCCCACTCACGTTTTCGATGCCGTTCAGCACGGCGCGCACATTGACTAGTGCGCCGTAGTTGAAGTAGGCCCCGGAGTTGGAGGATAGCGGATCGCGCGGTCCGATCAGATTGTCAGTGTACGGCCGCGGCTCTTCAGACCGCAGGTCGTAGGATTCGCGACCCCACATGCCCTGGTAGCGCACGCCCTGCGTGGACATGGTGCGCGCATTGCCCAGCAGCGCCTGCGCGCCCGTGACAATGGTACTGCGCGTGGCCGGTCCGCCCTGCACCGGATTGTTGAGGCTGGGTACGGTGAGGTCGGGATTGCAGGCGCCCAGAACGGCGAGCGTCCCGAACACGGCCCAGCTGCGACTCTGTCTGTTCATGGTCGTCTCCGTTCTAGAAAGTGAAATCGACGGACAGCCAGAAACTGCGGCTCGGCGGATACGGTGTGACTTCGATGTTGGCGCGAATGGCCTGCGAGCCGAAGTTGTTCACTTCGGGATCGAAGCCGGTGTACTTGGCGTGGGTCAGCAGATTGCGGCCGGACAGGCCGATTCGCATCGAGTTGAAGTCGCTCAGCACGCGCGTGCCGGAAAGGAGCGAGCGCGGCACATCCACGTACATGGCCAGCTCACGCAGCTTGACGAAGCCGACATCCTCGATCCAGAGGCGCGACGTACGCGCCGGATATACGCGCGTTCGGTACTGGCCCATGGTTTCGTTGGGCAGACAGTCGCTGCGCCGGCAGGGCTCATCGAAGTCCTTGCTGTTGCGATTGATGTCCAGCAGATAGCCGGTCAGGTTGACCGCATCGCCGCCCTTCTGCCAATCAACCGTGGCAATGAGCGATACATGGCCATAGCGCATCATGCTGTTGAAGCCGACGCGGAAATCCGGATTGGCGTCACCCAGTGCGGTCTCAATGCGCGTGCCCGGCTGGCAGCGGCCCGAACCGGGCTGCACATTCAGGAACTCCAGACAGCGGGGATCATCGACGACGCTAATGGTGTCGCGTCCTACGATCTGCGTGGCGGACTTGCCCTGCTGCAGCCGCACATTGCCGAGCGAGGCGCCAAAGCCGGCATTGGGCGCGTTGAAGGGCGGCACATCCAGCGAGTCCATGACACTGCGATCACGCGAGAAGGCAATGCGCGTGGTCCAGTTGAGGTTGCGTGTCTCGATGGGCGCCACTGTCATGGCCGCTTCGATGCCGGTGGTGCGCATGGTGCCGCGGCTGTTGTAGAGCGCCGAGTTGAAACCGGTGGAGGGCGCCAGCGTGCGATTGAGCAGCAGATCATCAATGACGCGCCGATAGCCGGTGAACTCGAGGCTCAGACGATTGCCGAGCAGCGCGGCATCGACGCCACCTTCCAGCTCGGTCTGCCGCTCCGGACGCAGGTCCAGCGCGACTGCGGTATTGCCTGGCTCCAGCGTCTGCAGCCCGCCGATCTGTCCGGGATTCAGCAGGTTAAACTTCTGCCCATAGAGCGGCTGGTTGCCGGCCCGGCCCCAGGCCGCACGCACCTTCAGCTCATCGAGCTTGCCCGGCCAGGGTGACAGGCGGTACGACGCGGCCGCCTTGGGATACAGAAACCACTGCTCGACATCGGAGTTGTTGCTGGAGCGATCGGCGCGCAGGCCACCGGTCAGGAGCAGGCGCTCGCTCACGAGCAGCTCTTCCTGCGCGAAGAAGCCGAGATCCTTGGAGCGCGTCAACTGCTGCGCCGCCAGGTGGTCCGTGCCCTGGCCTGCATTCTGCTGGCCGGGGAACAGGTTGCGCGTGCGGTTGCGCGTGATGTCTAGATCGCGGAACTCGTAGCTGATGCCGAACGACGTGGTGGCCGTGGCCGGCATCTGCTCGGGCGCAAACGTGTACACGCCGTTCAGACTCAGATTCATCTGCCGGCTGATCGACGCGCCGTTCACCACCGTGCCCGGGATGCCGTCCTGCTGCTCGAACTGCAGGTCTTCCGGCGAGTACACCTTGTCTTTCAGAGCAAAAATGTCGGCGCCCGCGCCCGTAGTCAGCCGCAACGTGTGCGTGGGGGTCGAGATGGCGTCCAGAGTGCCGCGCAGAGAGCCAATGAAGCGGTACACCGATTCATCGTTACGGGCCAGGGCCGCCGTCTGCAGCGGATTGCTGGGCCTGAAATCATTGCGCGGATAGGTGCCATCGGCCCGCTTGCGCAAATCCACGAAGCTGGGTGTGCCCGACCAGGCCACGTAATACGACGTGCTGGTATTGTCGTTGTTGGTATAACCGCGGCCCGTCGCCGTGTGAATCGCGCTCGTGCTGAGATCGAAACGCATTCGATCATTGATGCGCTGATCGAGATTCAGCTTGAGCGAGTACTTGTCATAATACGTTCCGATGACGATGCCCTCTTCATTGCGTGCCAGACCGGACATAAAGAAGCGCGTGTTGTCTGAGCCGCCGCTGATGTTGAGCGCGCTCTCCCAGGCCGGAGCCGTGCCACCGGCCAAAGCCTCCTCGAGGTCGAACGGCTCGGGAACACCACCGGCAAAGAAGGGCGCGGCGCGCACGCCAAATTCGCGCACCGCAGTCGCCGAGTCGTGGAACACGCGCCTGCCGATCTTATTGGAGAGCTTCGAGGCGCCGAAACGCTGGCTGAACGCGTAACGCACGTCGCCGGGCGCACCGCGCTTGGTCGTGATCAGAATCACGCCGTTGTTGGCCTTGGAGCCATAGATCGCCGCCGCCGATGCACCCTTCAGAATCTCGATGCTCTCGATGTCGGCCGGATTCAGGTCGGCAATACGGTTGGGCGCGTTGTCCTGGTTGCTCGAGATGCCCGCGGCCGACGAGGCATTCGTGACCGAGTTGGTGCCCGATGCCACCGTCGCATCACTCACGATCACGCCATCGATCACGTAGAGCGGCGTGGAATTGCCAATGATCGAGCTGACACCACGCAGATTGATCTGGTTACCGCCACCCGGCGCACCCGAATTGGACTGCACATCGGCGCCCGCAATCTTGGCGGAAAGTAGCGTCTCGATGCTGCCCGCCGGCGCAACGTTGATCTGATCCGCTTTTATGGTGGCCACGGCATTGGCCAGGTTGCGGCGCTGAACCCCGGTCGCCTGGCCCGTCACCACGACTTCATCCAGGCGCAACGCATCAGTTTCGAGCGAAACCTGCAGAGTCGTTTGATCCGCCGTCACGGGCACATCGCGCCGCGCATAGCCCAAAGCCCGAACCTGCAGCGTCAGCGCACCGGCCGGCGCACGCAGAGTGAAATTCCCCTCGGCCGTGGTCAGCACACTCGCGCGCGTCGTACCACCCTGCATTACTGCCACCTCCACACCGGGAAGCGGCTCGCCACTGGTAGCTGAAGTCACGCGCCCCGTGATCACTCGGGTTTGCGCGACCGCCGCGCCCACATGCAGAAGCGTAAACAGCAATGATGTGCACGCCAGACGCACAAACATGCCGCGCGCACGCCAGCTCACCACACCAGCCATGCCGACCTCCATTCGAAGGGATGGAAAAACACGCCGAACGAACAACGGGCAGGTCGCCTGCAACTCGACCGACCACATGCCGCACTATCAGCGGATGAATTCTGTTGTCTGAAGTCGCCTGTTTTCGGTCAGGCGCAAGGCACTTATTCGGATGCGATTACTGCGCGTCTGACGAGGGAAAAATGCCGTTCGTTCTGCCTCGCCTGATGCGTGAAGGCAACGCACAATTGCTGCGGATTGCGACAGCCGTTCGTCACAAAAATCACAGGCTTCACTGCACGGCGATCGGCGCGTGGGGACGAAATGGGGGACGAAATGCACAGAATGCAGGACGAGATGCCCGATTGCAGGGGTGACTATCAATCAGTGAGCAAAGCTCACTCTGTCTTCGATTGTGTCGTTTACTATGAACAGAAGAAATAGTCGTCGAACAAATGAAGTTGGCGGCTGCATTATCAACGTTCGATCCGCACCAACCCAAATTCGCGTTGGATGACCCAGCGACCCGTTGCCGATGTGTCGGGCACTTCGAACACGCCGTCGAGCGCGGTTGCGAGGGCGAGGACGTAGCGTTCGCGCAGCCGGCGAACCACGCGGCCGCTCGCATCGAACGTGGTGACCGTGGTGGGCAGGAACCGATACGAGTTCCCGCTCACGGCAGCATCGGCGAAATCCGTTGTTTCGTAGAGTGCCTGGCCTCCTGAGCTGGTGGTCATGCGCATGGACATGCGCGCGCCGACCGGGCGAGTGGCGATGAGTCGAGCTTGCGCTTCGTTCCAGGTGAAGAGCGTGTCGCGCTGCACGCAGAGGCGGCGGATGTCGGATGCGCCAAAGCGGATGTAGCTGCACGGCTTCAGGTCCTGCCAGCTGGGTGCGAGGTCCAGCGAGTCCACCACCCAGGGCGGCTGCTCGCTGCCGCCCGACCCGTAGACCAGCCGCATCCCCTTCGCCAGCGCACTGCCGGGCGAGACGCCCGCCTGTTGGCCGGTCATACAAGCGGGCCCGCCCATCAAGAGCGCGCCCGCAAAGCAGATCGTGGCCAAACGAAGATGGCAAGAAACGTGGTCCGTGACGGTCATGAGGAGCCTCGCAAGAATGGCGCTTCTTAGATGACGAACCCGAAGCGGCGGCATCGACACGTCACCTGATCGGGTTGTTGGCTCTGACAGTCCGGCCTCAGGGGACAGGATTCTTGCGCAAGATCCGCCCGGGGACGAGCCGCGGTCATCGTTCCGTTCTCGAGACTTCCGGTTGGCGGGCGCATGCTGAGCCGGTATGGGAGGCTACGAAGAAAAGATCGCTCGGCGCCAATCTACTGTTGCTAGCCCTCCGGCGCCCTGCGCGCCCGGCTGGACCAATGAATGTGCCGGATCTTCCAGCCGTTCGATGTGCGCAGCAGCACCATGGTTTCGGCGCCGGTGCGCACACCATCCGCACTGGTCGTGCGATATTCCCGTGTGATCAGCGCTAGCTCGCCGTTGATGGTCACCTGATCGCGCACAGTCTCTTGTGTACGCCCTTGCAGCGCGCGCATGTCCGCGCTCAGGTGCCCCCTGCGATAATCCTCGAGCGATTCCCAGGCGCCACCCTCGAAGATCACCACATCCGGGTGCAGCAGTGCGAGTGCAGCCGCAGAGTCGCCTGCCGCCAGCGCCTTGCCGAAGCCGGCGGCCACTGCGCGCACCGCAGCCTCATCTTGCGCCGGCTGCTGGGCCAGTACCGGTGCGGCCACAAACAGAAACGAGGCCGTGATTGCGAAACGATTGCGCATTTGTCCCCCTAGTCGACCTCATTGTAGCTGTGCTGCTCCAGGACGGCCAGAACCGCATCGACACCCCGAACACGCGCGCCGAAGGCGCCGCGCGCCCGCGCAGCGCGCCCACCACGTGCGCCCGCGGTGCGCCAGCACCGCGCGCCCGCGCACCACAACCCACCCAGCGTCACTCACCTTCGAGGTACGTATACCCTGCCAGCCCCGCAATGTAATCCGCGATGAAAGCATTTGCTTCA
>JBOHRF010000278.1:0-6800 GCA_050732575.1 Longimicrobiales bacterium | reverse complement strand
GCGTGAGCGAGACGGCCGTCCCGCCGGCCCGAACCTGGACGGATGTCGGCGTAGTCGTTAGTACGCGCGTCTGCGCGTTCGCGCTCGATGAAACGACGGCCAACAGCGTAATTCCGGTGCCGATGTGAGTTCTCACGGTTCCCTCGTTTGCCGTCCCCTGGTGAAGTGCCACTTTGGCCCTCACCTGTACAACGCGCCTGATAACACGCCATTCTCAGGGCTACCTGCGGCACCCGTTACGGTTGCGACCGGCCACTACGGGCCGAATCTTTCCCGCACGACACCGGTCTCGCTGGCCGGGCCTCCGCGGACGAAACGCGGCATGAATTACCAACGCTCGCTGACGCTCACCCTTCTGCTCACTGCTGCACTGCCCCACCCGCCAGCAGAACAGGATCCGGCAGTCGTAGTGCGACATGCCCTGGCCGCCGCCGAAGGCGATAGCGCCGGCGTTCTGGAACGGCGCTGGAGCCGTACCATGCGCCGCACGCCCGCTGACCGGGTTGCCTCGCTGGGCCTCGCTACACTCGCGCACTACATCTATCGGGATTCGCTGGCCGATCGGCTCTATCGCGATGTCCTGGCCGAAACGCGCACCGACCGCATCGCGGGTTATGCCGCGCTGGGCCTGGCGCGCCTCGCGGGCGGCCGCGCGCGCTGGCCGGCCGCCGATTCGGCCGTACAGCTGGCGCTTTCGGCCGGCCGTGCAACGCGCGACTCGAGTCTGGTCGGTGAAGCGCTGGTCTACTACGCGCGCGTGCGACTTTACACGGCGGGCCCGCAGGCCGCGCTCGCGACTGTGGCCGAAGCCGAAGCGGTCCTGCCGCCCACAGAGCTTGGGGTGCGCGCACTCGCACGCTGCAGCGCGGCGGAGGCGAGTGATTCCCTGGGCGATGCTCGGACTGCCGTGCAGGCCGCACGTGAGGGCATCGCGCTGGCTGAGCGCGCACGCAACCAGCGCGCGTTGGCCACCTGCAACTACCAGCTCGCCGTCGGCCAGGCCAACCTCTTTGCCGTCGATTCCGCGCTCGCTGCGTATGCGCGCGCCATCACAACGTTTCGGCGCGTGCGTGACCGCGCGGGTCTGGCCAAAGCCTTATGGTGGCGCGGCGACTTCCAGCGCCTGTTCGGCCAGCTCGGGCACGCACGTCGTGACGCACAGCAGGCCGTAGAAGAAGCCGAGGCATCGGCCAGTTGGACCATTTCGGTTGGCGCGCGCGCCACCCTGGCGCAAATCGCGATGTCGGTCGGTGATGTACAAGCTGCCGTGATGGAAGCGGACCGCATCAAGCAGATCCTCGACCGGCACGACGACCCGTATGCGCGCGTAATCGCGCCCTCCATTGCAGAGCGTGTGGCCGTCGCGTTGGGTGATGTAGCCGCTGCACGGGCCGCCAACGATGCGTCTGTGCGCACATCGCAAGCGATCGGCTGGCTCAACGGCGAGGTGGGCGCACGCAACTCGCGCATGTGGATTGCGCTCCAGGAAGGTGATTCTGCCGGCGCGTTCCTCGCCCTCGATGCGGCGCGCCAGATGATCAGCAGCAGACCCGGATTACAAGGCCACAGCGACGGTGTAACGTTCTTCGAGGGCACACTGGCGTTGCGTTGGGGCAACCTCGCCGGAGCTGAGCGCATCTTCCGAAACCGTAGAGCTAGCGCTCAGAGTCGGGGCGTCCGGCGTTACGTGGACGCAGCCCGCCTGGCTGAAGTGTTGGCCCGAACCGGACGGCTCGACGAAGCTGAACGCGAACTGTTGGCCGCAACCGGGGAGCTGGACGAATGGCGTCAATCACTGGGCGATCGACAGCTTCGGCTACTGGCGTTTCAAGTGGCGTCCGATCGTGCCGATCCCGATCTCGGCGTGGCGAGCGTGATCGCTGCGCTGGCACGCGCCGGCCGCATTGCCGCGGCCTTCGAGGTGGTTGAACGCGGGCGCGCGCGTGACCTGTCTGACCGGCTGACCCGCGCCGCCGCGCTCGACACCATCTCGGGTGACGTTGCCCGGCACAGTGAACCACCTCTCCGTCTGGACAGTGTACAGCGCGCGCTGCCCGATGACTCGACGGCACTGTTCGAGTTCATGACCGGGCGCGGCGACCCCACCACGTTGTTCGTGATTACGCGCAAGCACGCGCGCGCGTATGTGCTCGCATCACAGGATGCGCTCGCTCAGCCCATTGCGCGACTCGACGCTTTGCTCGAGTCTGGCGACGATCCCCGTGCGCTGGGACGCGAATTGGGCACGGCCCTGCTCACGCCCGCGTTGGCCCAGCTGGATCCCACGATTCGACGCTGGATCATTGTGCCCGATGGACCACTGCACCGCCTTCCCTTCGATGCGCTCGTGTTGCCCGACGGCCAGTTCGTGCTGCAGCGATTTGCGGTGACCAGCGCGCCATCCGCAACCGTGGCCGCGCGACTGGCACAGCGCGCCGCGTACGCACCGCCCACCGCGCTGGCCGTGCTCGCCGATCCGCGCTTCGCCGTCGAGATTGACGCACCCCTTACATCGGACGTGTTCCGCTCCGCGTTATCGGGGAAGAGTGGCCTGCCTCGCCTGCGTGGGTCCGCGCGCGAGGGACGTGCGGTTGCGCGTTATGCCCACGCGGCTACCGTGCGCCTGCGCGCAAATGCCTCCGAGGACTGGCTCAAGCGCACCTCCCTCGCGGAGTTCGGCATCGTGCACTTCGCAACCCACGCACTGGTCGACGAAAGCTCTGTGGCCAGCACGGCCCTCGCCCTCGCACCTGCAGGCCTTGAGGACGGCTTTGTCGGAATCTCCGAGTTGGCCGGCTTGCGTTTGTCAGCCGAGCTGGTCGTGTTGTCGGCATGCAGCACGGCGCGCGGTGCCATCGTGAGAGGCGAGGGCGTACAGGGACTGGCCGCACCCTTGATTGCGGCGGGCGCGCGCGCCGTGGCCACTACGTGGTGGCCCATCGGCGATGCCGAAACAGTCCAGCTGGTGGATGATTTCTATCGAGCCATGTCGGAAGGTCAGCCCGTGAGCGAAGCATTGCGTCAGGCCAAGCTGGCGGCCATGCATCGTGGCGCGCCACCGCGCGCATGGGCCGCGTTTACGCTGGTTGGTGATCCACTCGCGCGTCCGCCCCTGCGCAGGCCATCGGACCGGACGCCGCTCGGCCTCATCATCGCGCTCGCGCTTCTTGCGCCGCTGGCCGGTTACGGCGTCGTAATGCGCAGGCGTCGCACTGCGGAACGCCGCTGAGTACCGTTGTTCAGCTGCGCATTGACCCACCATCGATAGTCAACACCAGGCACCAGCGCAGCAGTGGCCGGCACGATGAGCGTAGTATCGGCAGTTGCCGCCTGAAAAACCGCAGCGCCATCCGTTCGTACAATCTCGACCGTATACCCACGCGTTGATTCCGCTGCCGTCCACGTGAGCTGCACGGGCAGCTCGGGTGCCGCATTGTCCGCCGGAGCACGCAGCTGCACCGCGCTCGAACCACCGCGCATGAGCTCGTCGGCCGGCCGCAGCGAGCGCCAGAGCGCAACGCTACCCAGCAGCACGAGCACGCTTGCGGCCACCGCGAACGCCGGGCTTCGCCACACGGGTCGGGACACGCGCAGCGCCACCTGGTGCGTGGTGCGCAGCAGCTCGAGATCCGCCTGGCAGGCACGGCACACCGCAACGTGGCGCAATGTGCTCAGCCGATCGGCTTCGCTGGCCGTGTCGCCCGCCACGGCGAACAAGGCTTCGGGTGTCACACAATCGGCGCGCCCCGCGCGAGTTTCCATCAGCAGCGCGTAGGCTGCACGCAGTTTCTCATCGTTCACACAACCCTCCGTGGTCCGGTCACCTCAGGGCGCAGCAGCACCCTCAGGTCGGCAAGACCGCGATAAATCAAATTCCGCACTTTCGGCTCGGTCCAGCCCAACAGCCGCGCAATCTCCAGGCGATCGTATCCCGAGAGATGCAGACGTACCACTACGGCGCGCGCCTCCGGCAGTTCCCGGATGGCGCGGTCGATGCGCGCGGCCAACTCCCCACGCTCGAGGTCGGTTTCCGGCGTCGACGCCTCGGCTACCTCATCATCGAGAAGCGCGACATCGACCGCCTCTTCCGGCCGTGCTCGCCGCCGCCTCAGCATGTCCAGCGCCGCCGACATGGCCGCACTGTACACGTAAGACGTTTGCACGCGCCGGATCTTCTCGCTGTCGGCCAGAGCCCGCCACAATCGGACGCGGACTTCCTGTACCAATTCATCCAGGTCCGCCTCGCTCAGGCCACGGCGCAGACCCACGGCGCGCAGCATCCGGCCGAAGCGCACAATCACGCCTTCCAGCGCGGCCGAGGTCGATTCCAGTCCCGACATGGGGGCAATGTAGAGAGGGCCCGCCTGTGCGCACTACTGGCGGTCAGCTTCCGGTCGGACGATTTCGGGGTTGCACGACTACCAGGTTGCCGGGGGGGTACCGTCTTTTCCGTGTCGTAGTTGGATATCCAACTCGACGGCGCGTGCACCCGCGAAATGCACACTGCCACAACACGCGTCCGCTCCCAAACAACGCGGCGAATTGGATATCCACCAACGCGCGAAAACGAACTACCCGTCAGGCTGCCGTTCAGCTCGCGTTCGAGCGCGCCCACCGGAGCAGTTGCGGATAATCATTGGCGTACCATGCGATAGACATTGCCGCCCTGATTCAGCATATACAACTCGCCGGCGCCGTCGCGACCGAACGATGTGATCAGGCCCACGGAAGGCACACCCCAGTCGCGGCGCTCGGTAGCCGTATTGTTGGCAAAGAGGAAGCTGCGCAGCCAGCCGGAGCAGTAATCGGAGTAGAAGTAGTGACCCGCCAGTTCGGGGATGGCGGATCCGCGGTAGGCGTAGCCGCCAATTACCGAGCAGCCCTCGCCGTGCGTGTATTCGAGCACCGGCATGGTGATGCCAGCGGTGGAACACCCGGGTATGACACAGCGCGTGCCTTCAGTGAGATTCCAGCCGTAGTTGGCTCCTGCCAGCGTGGTGGACACGGCATTGATCTCCTCCATCGTATCTTCGCCCACATCGGCAATGAAGAGCCGGCCGGTGTTCACGTCGAATTCGAAGCGCCACGGGTTGCGCAGTCCATAAGCCCAGATCTCACCGCGCCGGCCCGCCTGTCCAACGAACGGATTGCTGGCCGGCACCGTGTACGGTAACGCACTCACGTCGATGCGCAGCAACTTGCCGAGCAGCGTAGCTGTGGACTGAGCATTGCCGGTGGGATCTCCAGTCTGGCCACCATCACCGACGGAGATGTAGAGGAAACCATCGGGACCGAAGGCCAGGCCACCGCCGTTGTGGTAGGGCGTGCTTGAATGCGGAATGGAAAGCACCACGGCACCCGCTGGATTGGCGACGTTCGCGCCGCCGGCCGCCTGGTAACGCGCCACGGTCACGGCGCCACCCACGGCTGTGTACGCGATGAAGAAGAAGCCGTTCTGCGTGTATTGCGGATGAAACGCCATGCCCAGCAGGCCGATCTCATCACCAGTATCAATAGGCGCAGAAATGAGGTTGCTGACATCCAGGAACGCCTGGGCGAGAAGTTGCCCGTTCTGCACGATGCGGATGCGACCCGTCTGCTCGCCAATGAAAAGCCGAGCATCACCGGTTGGCGCGCTCAGGAACACGGGACGACTGAGACCACTCGCCACCTGAGCCAGGCTGAGCCTCAACGGAGGCGCGGCGTAGGTCACCGTCGACGTAGCGGTCGCCGCTGCGCTCACCGCCACGTTTTGCGCCGGCGGTGTGGCCGTATAGGTTGCGCCAGCCGTTACGGGCGAAGCTGCCACGTTGTAGGTGCCCGGTACGAGCTGGCTGATGGTCGTGGTCACAGTCAGTGCGCGGTTGAATCCGCCCGGCCCGGTCACGGAAACGGCTGCGTTTGCACCGGCCGGCAGACCGGCGATAGTAACATTGAGGCGGCCGGTCGTCGCTGCGTACATGACACTCACGGCTGCGGGTGTTGTCCCCGCGGCGACCGTAACCGACTGTGTGAGCGGCGCACCAGCGTACCGGAAGTCAGTTGTCGTTACTTCGGATGCGGTGACCGTGTATGTGCCGAGCGACAGGCCGGCAATGGTTTCCGAGGCGGTGAGCGCGCGGGAAAAACCGTTTGGACCGGTTATGGCAATGGCCGCATTGGTGCCGGCTGGGAGACCTGTGACGGTGACCGCAAGCGAACCGGTGACCGGAGGATCTGGCGGGTCGGTGATGGTGTCGCCGGCATCGCTCTGGCATGCCGATACCGCCAACAGCAGACCGAGCAGAACCCACCTGCCCAACAACCGGTTGAACATGTTATCCTCCGGCGACGGAGTGACTCATGGATGAGTGCAACCTGCCGTGTCGTTCCGCATAGTCGGCGGCAACAACGGTTGCTTATCGCCTCAGCCGGGACTTCGTGTTTCGACCGGCTGACGCGCGTTACGGTCGCCTTCGCATCATGCCGAAGCTCGCTCCTTCGATCCTCCACGGTGTGAAGCCCGACCACTTCAGAGCCTGCACCTGCAAGGTGTCTGTACCGGTTGCGCGGGTCACGACAAAATCCACGGCCGCACTGCGACCGATACCCCACAACCAGAAGTAGTGCGAGCGCAGCAGTTCGATGCGCGCTCCCGGTGCGACCCGGGACTCCATGTGGCGCCGCGCCAACGCTTCCGGTCCACCACTCAGACTGGTGGCAAAGACGTTGGCGGCAAACAACACGAACAGCGCACCGGCCGAGATGGCGGTCACGCGCCAGGCAGGACCCCATGGCACCCGTGGTGCGCCATCCACTAC
>JBOHRF010000277.1:0-6825 GCA_050732575.1 Longimicrobiales bacterium | reverse complement strand
ATCTCCTCTCCGTCCGTGTCGACTACGGTCGAGTCGGTCACATACACGCCATCACCCAGCTGATTCTGGCCATAGCCACGCACGGTGTAGGCGCCGCCCGCATAGAATCGTTCCTCGGGCGGCAGAAAATCTCCCATGGGACTGATGGTGGAGCTCTTGAAGAAGGTGCCCAGCCGTAGCGAGAAAGCGGCAACCCAACCCGGTCGGAACTCCCGAAATGCCGCGGCCTCACCGTCCCAGCGCAGGAAGGTGACATCGGAAAACAGCCAGGGCGGCGCCCAGGCCGTGCTACTGCGCAGATAGTGTCCCGCGGTCGGATCCAGCGGCAGGTCCGTGCGATCGACGGATAGACTCAAACCAATCGTGTTGCGCCAGCGTGACTGCGTCAGCTCTTCGATGGTCTCGGGCACGCATATTTCAAACGCGATGCAGAACACGGCCGGCGATGCGAGCGTGCTGCCGCGCTCGATGTCAAAGCCGCCCGTTAACAGGGAGCGCGCCGCCAGTCGCCGGGTCACCAGGATTCGTCCACCTTTGGCCCGGCGTTGATAAACCGAAGGCTCTGACTCGCGCTCCATGAACGCGTTCAACGTGAGATGGTTGCGTGCGCTTCCGAAAAACGGCTGCGTGAAATCGGCCGCAAGTCGATAGTCCAGCGAGTTCTCGAACGTGTCCGCATCAAAGGCACGACAGATCCGGTCACCGAAGCCGATGTTGGTCACGCCACCCAGCCCGATCTTGCTCACCGATCCGGTCAGTGCCAGCCGGCGCGCACCACCGCCCAAGCTGCGATTGACGTATTGCGTCTCCGTACGCAGGCACTCGACTGTTCCGAAGCCGACCGCCGCATCAATCTGGTTCACTTTGGCCTCGGCAATGCGCACGATCACCGTAGCTCGCGTGCTGTCATTGGGCGTCGCATCGAGCGAATCCGGCGCCATGCTCACACTGGCCAGTTGCACCAGCTCGAGGCTGTATAGATTGCGTTGACTCGCGACCAGCCGAGAAGTGAGCAGCACATCTCCCTCGCGAATGGAGAGCTGCTTCAATGCGGCCGCTCGACCCAGGTGCTCGGCGCCGTAGACCGCGATGGAATCGACCACCACGCGCGGCCCGGGCACTACCGTGAGCGATGCGTTGGCGCGCTTCGACTCGGTATCGACCTGGTAGTTGCGCAGCACTTGTGCGTGCGCATGACCGAGCCTTTGCAGTGCACGCAGCACCTGGTCCGCGGAAGCGCCGAACTCACCCAGGTGAAATACTTCGCCGGGCTGCAGCGGCAATGAGCGCGCTAGCGAGTCCGCATCCAACGTTCCCGCCGTTCCCCGTACCACCAGAGTATCCAGCAACACGGAGTCGGTACGCTGAATCTGGAACGTCACGCGCACGTCCGCGTCCGCTTCTTCTTCCACGTCCGGTTTGACCGTGGTGCCGAAAAAGCCCGAGTATCGATAGAAGGCTTCCAACTGGACCACGTCCTGATTGACGCGGCTCACGCTGAGGCGATGGACCCGATGCCCAAACCGCGTGAACGGAATGCAAATGGGCAAACCGAGCAGGGAGCAATGACTGGGTTGCGTCTGGATGAGGGACAGCAGCGAATCCGCACGAAAGGGCGAGGCGCCCACGAACTTCACACTCTCAATTTGCCGCCCTGAATAACGCATGAGCTCGGGATAACGCTCGCGGCCGCGCGTGCCCATGCTGCACGCACCCAGGACCTGAGCGGCGAGGAGCGCCGCGACCAAGGCCGCTTTGCCTGTTCGCCACCACCTTTGCTGATCCTGCGCCAACGCCTGCTCCAGCCGGGGTATCGCATCGACTCAGGTGCGTTCTGCAAGCGATGGGCCCGATTGACTCGACCACGCGAAGCCTCTACGTTTCAGCGACTTACAGACGATTGGACTCGCCCTATGACCAAACACCCAGGCGCTCGCCGCGTGCACCGTGCAGCTTCCGACGAGGATGCCTTTGTCTCCGGCGTGCTGGAGAGCAGCATCTGGGCACGCACTCATACGCGCCATCTCGTTTTCGGCGTTCTGGCCGTAGCCATCGCTATTTTCTTATTCGTTGTATTGCGGAATTCACGCGTACGGACGAGCCAGCAGGCAGCGGTCGAGCTGGATCGGCTGCGCGGCACCGTGCAAAGCGGCAATGTCCAGATTGCCCGCCAGGATATTCAAACCTACCTGCGCACTTACGGTCGGACCGCTTCCGGTCAGGAAGCCCGGTTGATGCTTGGCCAACTCCAGTTGCAGGCAGGCGAGGCGAAGAACGCAATCGAAACTCTACGCCCCCTGGCCGGTGATGTAGAAACCTCCATGGGCTATAACGCGGCACTCATGCTGGCTTCCGCGTACGAGCTGGACAAGCAGAATGACCAGGCCGACAGAACTTATCTGCGCATTGCTCAGGACGCACGGTTCGAATACCAAACGCGCGAAGCGCTGGATTTGGCCGCTCGCCTGCGCGCCGACAACGGCAATCCAGCGGGCGCCATTCAACTGTACGAACGAATCCTCAACACGTTCGACCAGGGTCAGCCGCAAATGGATCCGGAGCGCAGTGCCTATGAAATGCGGTTGGCCGAGCTGCGTGCCGCCGCGGCTTCCCCCGCGGGCCGCTCCTAGCTGAGCCCTACGCGCTCCAGCATCGCAACATTCAACGATTGCCTCACGGTCGCGTAACCCTGCCAGGGGTCCGCGCCCAGTGAGGCAAGTCGTTTGGGAACCGTCCGCACATTCAGCGCATCAATCTTCTGTGCTCCGTTCAGTTCATCCCAGTACAACGGCGTCGCTACCGTGGCGCTCACTCGGGCGCGCGCCGAATACGCCTCCACCGTGATCGCACCGCGAGCGTTGCGGAGGTAATCAATGAATATCTTGCCCCGTCGCCTGGCTTTGGCCGCGGACAGCGTGTATCGAGCGGGGGACACACCGACCAATTGCTCCGCCAACGCACGGCTGAACGCATGGACCTCGCGCCATCCGCGCCGGCGCTGTATCGGTACCACGACATGGAGCCCCTTGCCACCCGTTGTTTTCACAAAACTGGTGAGACCGAGCTCCTCCAGGTACTGCCGAATCAACTGTGCCGTCGCCACAACTTCCTTCCACGCGATGGACGGATCCGGATCCAGGTCCAGCGTAATGCGGTCGGGCTGCTCCACACGATCGCTGCGGCAGCCCCAGGTGTGAAACTCCACCACTCCAAGCTGAACGAGAGAAATGACTCCCGCCGCTGAATCCAACGTCGCATATCGACCGACGCCGGTTTCTTCCCGGATTGGCACAGTCCGAATATCCGCGTCGCCGCCATCCTCTCTCAGGTGCTTCTGGAAGAAGCAGCGCCGGTAGTCATCCGGACAGCGCAACAGCGCCAGTGGACGATCGCGCCAGTGGGGAACCAGCCATTCACTCACCGCTTCGTAGTACCTGGCCAGGTCGAGCTTGGTGATGCCCAACTCCGGGTAGACCACGCGCGCTGGACTACTCAGCGAAACGCCGCTCACAAGCTCCCGAACCTCGGTTGGACGCTTTTTTCTGGTTGGCGCTCGTTTTGTTTGACGTTTTCTCTGGGGAACACTCGCTGGCATGGATACTCCGTCGAAATTGAGCCTGCGACCAACGGTCTGATGCCAGAGCCGTTCCACGGTTGTTCAGCGCAAACCAGACGACCGAGCGTTATAAATCGGTTGATCTATATCGCCGTAACACCATGTTCTAATGTCAGTTGAGGCGTATCCGGCGAGGTCAGCGGCTGCGGTTTTGAACTTCGCATAATATACATTATGTAAACTTGGGAGCTGGATGGGTGAGCGCACGGCCTTTGTTCAGTCCATGGGACCACCAAGCGCCTGGCGTACCGTTGTTTCAGTTGCGGTCAGAAGGCGGTTACGCGAGGCGCGGTCATCGACTTTGGGCAACTCGAGTGGCGGAGCGAAGCTGATGCGGACGGTTCCAGGCCGAATCTTGCGGTCCCAGCGCGGCATGACGTTGTAGGAGCCATCAATGCGGCAAGGGATCACGGGAACGCCGGCTTTGAGCAAGAGCTTGAGGACGCCGCGGCGGGCGGGCTGGAGCCGGCCATCCCAGGATCGCTCGCCTTCCACGTAGATCATAACGGCCTGGCCGGCGGCGAGCCTGCGCAGGACGGTCCGAACGGCTTGCGCGTCGATCTGATAGCGGCGCACTGGAAAGACGTAGATATGGGCAAGAATGCGCGCCATGATGGGCGAAGCGAACTGAGTGCTTTTGGCCATGGCGTGAAGCACGCGCGGCGCCACGGCGTGCAGAAAGAGCGGATCGAGGTAACTCTGGTGATTGGCGATGATCAAACACGGACCGGAGGCTGGAACGTGCTCCAGGCCGGTTGCCTGGAGCCGTCCGCCCATGATTCGCCAGGCACGCCGAACCAACCAACAATAGAAACCATAGAGAGCGGGTGGCGCACCGCGTACGACGGCCCTGCTCATCGGCATACGATGCGAGGCTGAAACTCCAGGATCTCACCCAGCCCGGCCAGAGCGTAGCGGGCCTGTATGGCGTTACGGACGCGCTCCTCCCAGAGCAGCGGTGACGCATCCAGGAAGCGGAGAGAAAGCACAGGTCCGCGGCGAATCTTGAGCTGTAGTGCAGAAGAGCTTGGTTGTACGGCAGTGAGCTCGATCAAGGGCCATACTTGAGTCTGCCCGCGGTCGGGCACGAAGCGCAGCTCCGTGGCCGTTAGCGTGAGGCACCCGGTCTGAGGCGCTCCGAATTGTTCGATGCGGCCCAGGTATGTTCCGCGATGGGTGAGCGGTTTGTCGCCCTGTGCAATGCGGACGGCCACCCGTTCCTTTCGTTCTGGCGCCGCTTCTTGTGGTGGGCGTTGCGCCTCGAGCTGATCCAGCCATTGGGCGGGGTGTTTTACTTCTCTGGAGCCATCGGCACGCTCAACGCGGATGAGTGCGCCGTCCTCGCGAAAGTAGCGCGTGCCGCAGCGGTCGCAGGCCTCGCCATCAGCCGTTGGCTTTATGCCACCCTCGCGCCCGCAATGGATGCATGCATAGAGCAAATCCCGAATGGCCATCAGAGCTTTCCCAGTAGGGAGAGCAAGCGGAGTTTCCAAACCTTCCACACGGCTTCCCGAATGATCTTCTTGGACATCTTCGATTCTCCCAGGGTGCGATCCACGAACACGATCGGGATTTCACCGATGCGGAAGCCTTTCTTCCAGGCGCGAAAACTCATCTCGATTTGAAACGCGTATCCCTCGGATTCCACTCGATGCAGCGGAATGGCCTCGAGCACATGGCGACGGAAGGCCTTGAATCCGCTGGTTGAGTCGGCAACGGGTAGGCCGGTGACAGTCCGGGCATACACGTTTGCGTAGTAAGAAAGCAGCAGGCGCGCGATGGGCCAGTTGATCACGGTCACGCGTCCTTCCAGATACCGAGACCCGAGAACGACATCGTGGTCGCCCAAGGCCTCGATGAACTGGCGCAGGTGCGTGGGGTCATGCGAGAAGTCGGCATCCATCTCGAACAGCCAGTCGTATTGACGTTCAATGCCCCAGCGGAATCCGGCCAGGTACGCGGTGCCAAGCCCGAGCTTCGCCGAGCGATGCAGGACATGAACGCGCGGATTCTCGGCCACAATGTGATCGGCCAGCGCGCCCGTGCCATCGGGCGACGCATCATCGATGATGAGGATCTCCAGTCGCGGATCCTGCTCGAGCACCTGGGGCACAATGCGCTCGATGTTGTCGCGCTCGTTGTAGGTGGGGATGATGACCAGGCCGCGTACTTCCCTGCTCATGACACTTCCCTGCCAGGGACCGTGTGAGTGGAGTCGGGGAGCAGCGGAATCGCGGCCAGGGGCAGCAACTCGGCAAGCGTGAACCAGAGGCGTGACACGATGGAGACCAGTAGAGCGGCCGCGGGAGGCATGAGCGTGGCCAGCAGCGCCATCATGGATAGCTCACGTGTACCGATGCCAGCGGGAGTGAAGAGCACGTAGCCGATCAAGTAGGAGGCAGCGGCAATACCGGCGAATTGCCGGTACTCGTGCGCTTGTTCCGGCACGAAGGCGATCACGAAGAGGGCGAATGCGGCACCCAGCAGCACCCAACTCAAGGCGTAGAATACCCACCACTGGAACGCGCTGCGCACACTCATGCGATCGAGCAGTGCGCCGGCCTCGGCAATGCGCGGGCCCAGGCGAGAGAGCAGCTTGTGGCGCAACTTCTTGCCGCGCTCCGTGGCAGCAACCACGAAGATCACGACGCCGAGCGCGAGCAGGCCAATTGCGGCCAGCGCGGCCGTGCCCTTCAACAGCGCGGGCAGCAGAAGCGCGAGGAAGACCACGCCCGAAGTGAGAAACGCGAGCTGCGCAACCAGTGAAGCGGCCGTGGCCGCGACCGGAGAAAACCCTTCGCGCTGGGCCAGCACCGCATAACCGGCGATTTGCCAGAACTTGCCCGGCAGGTAACGGCCCAGGCTGGACAGGAAGAAGACCTTCATGGCCGGACGAATCGACAAGCTGGTACCGGCGAGCGCAACGGCAATCAGGCGCCACAGCCACGCATGGAGGAAGTAAAAGGCCAGCAGCAACAGGATGGAGAGCGCGAGTAGCACTGCTGATGGCCGGTAACGCAGGAGATCCTGGGTCGTGAGTTTGGCGAGCTCGGGTCCCAGCGCGCGGTAGATGCCCCACCCAGCCAGCACGAGAATAACGACCTGCAGAACACGCAGTCCCCAGCGTTTCATGACGAGGGCCGGCGGGCGACCACGCCTGCGCGGCGCCGTAACAGCGGCAGCCAACGCGCAAAGGCACGCTCCAGCAG
>JBOHRF010000276.1:0-6836 GCA_050732575.1 Longimicrobiales bacterium | reverse complement strand
AACGCGAACTGCGGGAGAGTTTATGAGGCGAGGCAGGTTCTTGGGCTTGCTGCTGGTGTTGTTGCTGCTGCCAATGGCGGGCTGTGCGGAACGAACCACGGTCATCCTGGTGCGGCACGCGGAAAAAGTGGCCGGGTCGGGTGATGTAGCCCTCACGGAACCCGGACGTGCGCGGGCAACGCGTCTGGCAGAACTGCTGAAGCATGCCGGCATCACGGCGGTTTTTGCAACGCCTTATGAGCGTACCCGGGGCACGGCGCAACCGACTGCACAGGCACTGGGCATCGAAGTAACGGTTACACCCATCAGCGGAGCGACCTCCGCTTTTGCGCAGAGTTTTGCCGCGCGAGTTCTGCAGGACTTCAAAGGAAAGACGGTGCTGGTAGTCGGCCACAGCAATACAACACCGGAGGTCATTCAGGCGCTGGGTGCACCGGCAGTACCCGCCATTCCGGATGCCGAGTACGACAATCTCTACATCGTGCAGGTGGAATCCGGCGGTCGCGCGCAATTGATTCGCGCAAAATATTAGTGTTTTGCTGCCGAAATATCTTGGCATTCAAGAGCGTGACTGTTCACGTTATGTGACGGTCGTGAGGGTAGCCAGTCAATGTCCGGCGTTGCGAATCTCGTCCGTCAGGCGGGGCAGGATTTCGGTTACATCACCGACCAGGCCGTAGTCGGCGATCTTGAAGATGGGTGCGTCAGGGTCCTTGTTAATCGCTACAATCCTTTTGGCGCTGCGCATGCCGGCCAGGTGCTGCATGGCGCCGCTGATGCCGATGGCAAAATAGAGTTGTGGTGACACGGTCTTGCCGGTTTGTCCGACCTGCTCGGCGTGAGGCCGCCAACCGGCATCGACCACGGCGCGGGAAGCGCCCAACGCGCAGGCGGGTCCCAGGGCGTCGCGCAACGCTTCCAGCAAATGCCAGTTCTCAGGACCTTTCAAACCGCGCCCGCCACTGACAACAATGGTGGCTTCCCCGACATCAAGGCGTGCGCCCGCAGCGGCTTTGAGCTCGCGGACGCGAACCCGCGGCGCGGTGTGGGGAGCGCTCACGGATGCAACGGTTCCTGCGGCGGCGCGTTCCTGTGGTCGAATCACATTGGGCCGGATGGACAGCATTCTTGGCGACGCCTGAAGCAGAACGCGCGCATATGCACGACCCGAATAGACGGGTCGCGTGATGACCAGCTCGCCGTTCTCCACGGCAAAGGCGATGCAGTCACTGACCAGTGGCAGATCCAACCGGGCGGCCACGCGCGGCGCCAAATCTTTGCCCTGCGCAGTGGCAGGGAACAGCACGGCGAAATAGTCACCGGCCTGGGCCACATCGTGAATGAGCTGAGTTGCTACATCAGGTGATGTGAACTCATCGCTCTCCGAAACCAGGATGCGATCCGCGCCGAATCGTCCGAGTGCGGAAGCCACTCCCGCCGTGCCGCCTGGCCCAAAGAGAAGTGCATCGACTTCCGCCGTTACACTCTCGGCCATGGTGCGCGCGGCGGTGACAACTTCTTCCGAGACTTTGCGCAGCTTGCCTTCACGCTGCTCTGCTACTGCCAGTATGCGCGCCATCAGAGCACCTTCGCTTCCTCGCGCAGCACCCGCACCAGCTCGGGTACCGCATCCACGCCCGTGCCCACGATCTTGCCTGGTGGCCGCTCCGGCGGATAACTCAGGTCCCGCAGCTGCACACGCGTATTGCCCAACTGCGCGGGCTTCTCTTCCAGCGGCTTCTTCTTGGCCGCCATGATGCCCTTCAACGAAGGATAACGTGGCTCATACTTACCCTTGGTGATGGCGATCACCGCCGGCAAAGGTGTTTCCACGACTTCGATGCCGCCTTCCACTTCGCGGTGACAGATCGCTTTGTCATTCTCGATTTCGAACTCGGCAACCACGGTGACGCAGGGTAGTCCAAGCAACTCGGCCACCATCGGTCCAACCTGCTGCTGATCGTCGTCAACCGCTTTCATGCCGAACAGGATAACATCCGTGTTCAACGGCTTGATCTCCGCGGCCAACGCACGCGCCGTGGCCAGACCATCCATGGTTGGCTCACCCTTGAGCAACACCGCGCGATCGGCGCCCCTGGCCAGAGCGGAGCGGAGTTGCTCGGCCGCGCTCGCATCGCCCACCGACAACACCACAACCTCGCCCGTACCGTTCACATCCTTGAAACTTATGGCCGCTTCTATGGCAAACTCGTCATAAGGGCTGATCACGAATTTGATGCCAGCCGCGTCGATGGCCGACTTGTCATCCTTGATCCGGATCCGGGCTTCCGTATCCGGGACGCGCTTGATGCAAACCACACTCTTCACCCCAACCTCCCTTTTCGGGGCCCGAAAAGTAGTGGTGGCTGGAACGACAGGAAACGGCGTGTTTGAACCGGATGAACCGGATGATTCAAAAGTGGAAACCGGGCTTCACCGGGAAGCGGCCGGCAATTCGGCGCGTTGGGCCAAAGCAGGCGACCACAGACGGGCTGGCCGTGCCGCGGTTCATGGCTCCATCAGATCCCCGCCTGCGTTCACCACGCGACCCGCGATCACTCATGAACGAAATCCCCCGCGCCCAGAGGACGCGGGGGATTTTGTAGCAATGCTTCCGTATGTGAAATCAGAGCGGGACGGCCGCCGGTAGGTCCTTTTCCTCGTGCTCGCGAGCGGGCTCGTACGGCTCGGGCAGCCACGAAGGTGCCGTGTCCGGCGCCGCTTCCCAGTGCTCCTCTTCCTCGTGTTCGGGCTCTTTGCCAGGAGCATCGGGACGGGGAAGCGGCCGGTTGGGATCCGGTCCGGGGACGCTGGCCATGTATTGCCTCCTACAACGTTGACGTCAGCGGAGGCTAAGCGCACAGCTTGTGCCATGTATCCCAAAGCGTACGCGACAAACAGCCACGAAGCGCGGGCGTCAAACGCTGGACCTACGTAACGATTTTGCGTATTGCATGAAGCCGCGATCAAGCGCGCGAGACCCACGGATTGCCAGACACGCGAAACCGCAGTGGCCAGTCCAGCGCGCGCGTGATACCGATGCGTGGACCACACACAATCTCGTCCTCCGCAATTACGGAGTCCGGCATCAAGAAGAGCGGTGATTTGCGCAAATCGTGTCCGTCGAGTTCACCGGTGATGCCAAGAGCCGCGGCGAGCTTGCCCGGACCACTTGCAATCGAGTGATCGGGACCGGCATGGCCCGCGGGCCAGCGCCGCTGGCGCATGGTGTCGAGTCCGCGCAGCGGCTCGATGGCACGAATCAGAACCGCGGCGGGAAAGTCTTCCTGCATGGTTACGACGTTGAGACACCAATGGACGCCATAAATGCGGTAGATGTACGCGATACCAGGCGGTCCAAACATCGAGGCGTTGCGCTGGGTACGACCGATTCGTTCGGCGGCGTGGGAAGCCGGGTCATGCGGACCGAGATAGGCTTCCGTCTCAACGATGCGACCTTCAACCCGCTTGCCCGCTACCGTTGACACGAGAAGGTTGCCCAGGAGTTGTCGGGCAACCAATGCTGTTTCACGCGCGTAGAACGCGCGGTCGAGTGACGTGCGCAGCGTGTTGGAAGACGACTTCACTTGCTCGCGCTGCCCGCCTTTTTCCCCGGGCTTTTACGACCGCCGCGTTTTCTCTTACGCGCTGGCGCCGGTGCTCCGTCAGGTGCGGTCTGTTCGACCTTACTGAGATTCTTCTTGCGTGCATCGGACTTGCGCGCGGGCGATGATCGCGTCATGGCGGCGAAGTCTTGTTGCCAACCTTTGAGTAGCTGTTCTGCACGGCGACCGCCTAACGTCTGGCGCACGCGGTCCGGTTGTTCGTGCAGCACGCGAAATACATCGTGAGCCCCGAACGCCTGGACGGTGGCTTCGGCAGACTTGCGACCCACGCCTTTGTAGCCGGCCAGCCGATCCACGACCTCAGCCTCACGCTCAGGCAGAACGAGCCCATCGAACGGGTGCACAGACACTTCTTTTCCATCGGCCGCGGGTGCGTCGATAGAACGTGGTTCGATGGCCTCTGGGGCGCGTCGTCTGCCACTTGCCCGTGTGGGCGGTTGCTGCGCGGCCGCTTCAGCGTGTACTTCGCGCGTTGCGTTTGCTGAGGGCTGCGCCGCAGGCGCAGTGAACGATGGCATGGCCTGGCCCGCCAGAATCGGTGGCGGTGCCGCCGATAGCGGACCGCGCCGAGAGCCGCGCCGAAAGCCGAGCGCCACGCCTGGCTTGGGATGTTGCGAACTCGCCGAAGCAGCAACAGGTGCCGCGTCCGCTGCTGTTCGAGGTGGCGCGGCAGCGGCGACTGCAATCTCGGGTGGTGGCGGGACGGGCCGTTCCGGCTTGGGCGCGCTCACGTGCTGCGGTGGCTCACCATCCGCTGCAAGTTCCGGTTTGCGTCCGTCCGTATCAGGAGCGCGTGTTTCACGCGGCCGACGATCCCGATCGCGTCCACGACGACGTGCCGGTCGATCGTCTGCGCGAACAGACGCTGCATCACTGGCTGCTGCCGGAGCGGTCGGCTCTGGGCGTGGGCTGGCGCGATAGCTCGCTGCTTTTGCACCCAGCGTGATTTCGTAGCTGCCGTTCTCGAGCTTGTTGACGTTGATGATTTCCGCATCATGCGCCTGGCGCAGGAAGCGGCTGAACTTGCTGAAGCCGTAGGCGCCTTCATCGAAACCCGGCTGCAGCTCGAGCATGCGACGTTTCAGGTCGGAGTCACGGATCGGCGCGGGCTTGCCCCGGGCCAGATCACCGGCTGCGCGCAGCATGAGCTCATATGCTTCCCGCAAATCGCCACTTGAAATCGTTTTGACCTGTGCGGGCGGGACGCGCTCTGAAAAAACTGGGGGCGGTGCAGCTTCCGGTCGAACATCCGGCTTGGCTTCGACCTTGGCTTCGAGCTGGGTTTCGAGCTTCGGTTCTGGCTTGACTTCGGCCTTGACCTCTGCGCGTGGTTCTGGCTGAGGTCGTGCAGCTCGGCTCTTGCGGGCATCGGGCGCGTCAATGGGCGCCATGTCCGGTGCGGGTTCAACCGGACCAACCTCGAACTGTCCATTCTCCATCTTCTTGAGGTGCAGCAACCCACGGGTAGCCGCTTCCTGCAGAAAACGGTTGAACTTGGTAAAGCCCAGCCCCTTCTCGCTGAAGTTGGGATCGAGCTCGAGCAGGATTTGTTTGAGTCGATCGGAGCGCATGACATCACGCTGCTCGACCATCTGGCGCACGGCAATATCGACCAGCTCCCAGGGGTCGAAACTTTCTGTGGCCGTGTCCTCGCCCGCGCGCGTGAGTCCGGTCAGTCCGGAGTACGAGTAGTACTCATCGCAGTTCTGTACCAGCAAGTCCGATGACGACTCGCGGATGCCGACGCCGATCACGTACTTGCCGTACTCTTTGAGCTTGAGCACCAGACTGCTGAAGTCGGAATCACCCGACAGCAGAATGAAGGTGCCGATCTCGGCGCGCGTGAACACCAACTCGAGCGCATCAATGGCCAGTCGGATATCCGTTGCATTCTTCTTCGAGCTGCCATAGGCAGGCGCGAAGATCAAGTCCACGGAGTTCTCGGCCAGAGGCACGATGTACTGCGGGTAGCGGCGCCAGTCCGCATAGGCCCGCTGCACTGCGACTTTGCCCTTGATGATGTCGCTGTTGAGAAGGTTCTTGAGTTCTTTGGTGAGGTCACTGCGAATCCCCATCGTCACATTGTCGAAGTCGATGAGGAGCGCCGCGTGCGGCGCGTTCTGTGGTTGCGAGGGAAGCCGCGGTTGCGGGCCTCGCGCGAATTGTGCGGTCATTTCCTGTTACGTACAGTCTTTCGCTGCGCGTCGGCGCACCCTGCGCCGCGCGGTGCGGGCCTCTTCTCTGTCGGCGCGACACGTTGCGGAGTCCTGGCCAGGGGACCGCCCCGACCAGCCTGCGCCCGCGTCGCGGGACCAGCGAAGAAACCAGCTTTGTACTACCGGGCGAGGGCGCCGGCATGGGCGCGGTTGCCACGCGCCGCTTTGTCCTCGATCCGTTCCTTCTCACCTGCGTCGAAGTGCGATGACGGCGCACGCTGAATTCGTGCCGCGCCCGCCCGCGCCCTCTACGGGCGTCGACTCGACTCCTCTGCGCTCACCATGCGTGCCAACTCCACGCGCCGGACCTTGCCGCTGCCGGTCAACGGGAAAGAATCAAAGAAACGGACCAGGTCGGGAACCTTGTAATCGGCCAGCGCTCCCCTGCACCACTCCTTGATCTCCTCACCTGTGATGATGGCGCCTTCCACAGGCACGATGCAGGCACAGACGACCTCACCCAGAACCTCATGAGGCAGTCCAACTATGGCTACATCGAGCACCGCGGGATGTGCGTGGAGCCGATCCTCGACCTCGCGCGGATAGACGTTGAATCCACCGCGAATGATCAGCTCCTTGCGGCGGCCGACGATATGAACGTAACCGTCATCGTCGACCAGCCCCAAGTCACCGGTCAGGAAGAACCCGTCCTCATCGAAGGCCTGCGCAGTTTCACCGGGTTGACGGTAATACCCCTTCATCACACCAGGTCCCCGCACGGCGATCTCACCCAGGCTCTCGACGGGCAATATGGTGCCATCCAGGTCGAGCACGCGGACATCCGTGCCCGGCAGCGGCCTGCCGACGGTGAAGACCTGTTTGTCCAAGGGATCATCCGGGCGGGTGATGGCTACCGATGAGCCGGTCTCGGTCAACGAGTAGGCGACCTGCAGGTTCGGACAGAGCTCGTTCCGGATGCGCCGGACCAGCCCATCGGCCACGGGTGCACCAGCCGCGATTCCAACACGAAGTGAACCGAGGTCTCGTTCGGTAC
>JBOHRF010000275.1:0-6925 GCA_050732575.1 Longimicrobiales bacterium | reverse complement strand
GATCAGGTTAGCTCAGGCACTGGTGCGCTAGTCGAGCGCGCTCGGGATTCTCTCATTCAACGCGCAGTGGAACACGAGCCAGGAGGCGGCCCGGTCCAGAGGTGCGGACTTCAAATTGCGGAGGTTGCCGCGCACAGCCGGCGTGACTTCGAAGTCCTGGGTCTTGCCGATGCTCAGATCTGACGCGCACGTTGTGGCGATGCCGCCCAACAGGCGCCCGGGGCCGCCCTCTATAACGTAGTCGTGAATGTGAACGTTGCTGCGCGCCGCGCGACGCGCTGGATCCTTGCGCGCGCATGTTTCAACGTGAAGGGCCGTTCAGTTCGATAGTTCGTTAATTCGTTAAACCGACACATGCGCGCTCGCCCCAGCCGCGGTGCTCGCGCAGCATGGGCGCCAGGGTCTGGCGGAACAGCGCGGTAGCGCGACCATCGGGATTGGCGCCCGATTCCAGCTCGATGGTGATCACACCACTCGCGGCACACACACCCTGCACCGATTGCGCGGGGCCGCCGGCAAACAGGATGAGTGATCCGGTCCACCCTTGTTCGGCGAGCGTACCCGTCTTGGCCAGCCAGTCCACGCGCTCGCGCGGGAATTCCGAGCGCAGACTGTACGCGGTCCCCCAGGGCTGATTCACCACCGTGGCCAGACCACGGCGCAGGTCGGCGTGCACGTTGCGCAGCTGCTCGGTTTCCCTGGGCGCGCTGCCCAGCAGCTTCTCGCCCACGGACTCGAGCAGATACAACTCGACCGCGCGCATCGTGTAGATGCGGCTGAACGCCTGCACGAGCGCCACGTTGTTCCAGCGATTGCTGGCGCCGCCGATCATGAAGCTGGCTAGCTCACGCGCATCGCGCACGCGATCGAAGTCGAGGACCACGGCATCGGGTGCAATGCGTTCCAGCTCGGGACTCCGCGGTAGCGCATTTGCGTCAATCGCACGCTGCCAGAAGCGCGTGTCGAAGGTCGATGTTCTCTCGGTGGCCTGCGCTTCCACGCCGTACAGCTGCTCGAGCGCCTGCGCAAAGGGCGAGCGATGCAGCCCCAACCCGCTCTCAGCCGGGAACACGGGCCGGCCGTGCAGCGGCTCGCCATTCACGCGCAGGCCGGACTCGTTGCTGTTGCCACTGAGCGCGGGCAGGCCATCGCGTCCGGGCCGTGCGCTGGCCAGGAAACCGAGTGTCGTGGCGTACAGGTTGTCCGACGCACCCAGGAATCCGGTGAAAGGCACGCGCGAGTTTGGATACTGGCGGCGCGCCCGGATGGGCTGGCCGATCGGTGTGTTCGCGATGGTCGTGTATTCCTCGAGCGTGTGCTCTACGTCCAGCTTGCTCAATCCGGGATAGACGCTGAGCGCGGCCGCCGCCATGATCGGCTTGATGGTCGATGCGCTGGGATGATTGCGCAGGTTGCGATCGACCGGACGATGCGGCCCGGGCTCGCGCGGCCGGCGTTCCCACTCACCGAACGCCAGGATCCGGCCGTTCGTGGGATCGGCCAGCAGCACCGAGCACGCGGTCGCGCCTGTCAGCGCGGCACATGCGGCGGGCAGTTGTTCGCTGAGCGCAGTGTGCAGGTCGGGCTCGATGGTGAGTTTGGCATGACGCAAGTAGCTGCCGCGATCGTCCAGCGCGCGTGCCAGTTGCACATCGAGCTGCTGCACCCAGGGCGCCGTGCCGGGCTCGCGGTAGCGGCGGAACGCGCCGTTTTCCCAGCGCGCATACGTGACCGCGCCGGTCGGCAGATCAGCGACCAACGCGGTCACACCCGAAGCTTCGATCAGATCACCGGGCTTCAGCAGATGTGATTGGTGCAGCGCTTGCGCGTTCACGCGCACAGAGTCGTTCGGCTCGAGCACGTACGCGCTCGTGCCGAACGTTATGCTGGCTACCGCACGCTCGCAGCCGAGCTGCACGGCGCGCGCGCGTACCGGCCGCTCAGGCGAGCAGCCGGGACCCAGGCGGGCGTGCGTTTGTGCAGTGGAACTGCCGGAGAGCACGACTGCGCCGCGACCATCGGTCAGCACCATCTCTTTCAATCTGCCGCTCGTGTTGAGCTGGCCGCGCCAGGCAAAGCGGCCGGACGTGCCGGCGGCCAGTCCGCAGAACGCGCTCATCACGTTGACCTGGTCGGCGCTGGTCGCGCGCAGCAGGGCATCACGCTGGAAGCAGCGTTCACCCGGATACTCGCCGCGATCCACGGCATTGCTGACCGCAACCATCTGGCGCAGGAACGATGTGGAACGAAACGCAGGCTGCGCCACGGCCGAGCGCGCAATGGCAAGGGAATCGCCAGCCACGATGGCGCGCCCGGCTACCAGCTGCTCCACCGTGCTCGTAAAACGCGGTATGCGGAAATCGCCGGGCGGCTGATGCGTGGGACGCCACAGCGCTGCGCACAGCCACAGGGTCAAACCCGTGAAGGCCAGCGCGGTCATGCCCAACGCATTGCGGATGCGGCGCACGCGCGATTCCACGGCCAGCGACGCACCCACGCGGTTCGCATCTTCGCGCGGCAGTGCGGTGACGGCGAGTGCACCGAGCAGCGCGATGAGCGCCACATCGGCCGGGGAGAGCAGGCCCAGCCCGGGCACGTTCTGGCCCGTGAGCGGCAAAAGTGATGCGTTGGCCGCGACCATGTACAGCGTGGGCACGGCCAGGAATGCGGCGAGTCCGGCGAGCAGCAGTGCGCGCGGGATGAAGGTGCGCTGCGCGCAGCCAAAGGCGGCCGCATACAACAGAAAAACGATCAGCACGAGATAGGCGGCGAGTACCAGCGCACCGCCCAACCAGCCGTGCTCGCTCAATACGAATGTGCTGAACACGTTCTCCGCGAGTGCTACCGGCCAGGGCACACCGCGTCCCGTGAAATCGGCGCCGAAATAGCCGCGCCCCAGCGTGCCGCCCAGCGCGCTGTAATAGCGCATGCCCCAGTCCTGCTGCAGCGTGTCCAGGATCTTGCGCGCGTCCGCGGTGTCGGCCACTACCAGATGCTGTTGCAGCTCTGTGTCGTGCAGGGCCGCGGCGTAGCGCACTTCGGGTGTAGTCAGCCGCTCGGGTTCGGCGCCGGTGAGCGTAGCTGGCCGCACCTGCATGAGCAGGAAGAAACCGGTGAGCAGGACGGCCAGGCTGCCCGCGCCCAGCAGCACGCCGCGCGCACCAAAGCCGGCCAAACCCACAAGAGCGGCAATGGTTGCCGCCGAGAAGAACAAAAGGATGAGACCGGGATCGCCCAATCCCAGCGGCACGAAGATGGTCACGGCAATGGCCAGCACGGCGACCGCGCCAATCAGCAGCTGCGTGGCCGTCGGTCCATCCAGTTTGGTGCGGCGCAACGTGACCTGGTCAGCCTGCTCGGCCAGGCGGAACCAGATCACGGCGAACATGCGCACGATCACGATCAGGCCGGCCAGCGCGAGCGTGTACTCGCCCAGCACGCGAATGCGGTCAAGCATGCCGAACATAACCAGCAGCAGCAACACGATGAGCAGCGGCAGAACCAGCTCGGCGGGCAGGGCTTCCCGCAATGTGAATGGCCGGATGCGCGGCAGCGGCGGATCGGCCATGCGCCACGCGATGACACCCGCAATGGGCGTGGCTAGCAGGCCGACCAGGATCGACATGGTGATGCTGTAGAGGCCACCACCAATGGCCACGGCACAGAAACCAGCGGCCAGCACGCGTTTCCAGCGCATGGGTTTGCGCACGAACACGCGCGGTGCGCCGCTCAGGTACAGCAGCAGCGCGCCCGCCGCGCCAATGAAACAGAGCGCGAACACTTTGCCCGCGCCCACCACTTCCGCCACGATGGCCAGCACGAAGCCCAGGAAAGCGAGTACGCCCACCGCGGAATAAAACTGCGTGTGGCTGTACCGGCCGGCCGCGGCTTCCTCCAGCGCGGCCAGCGGCGAGAGCAGTCGTGGCCCCGCGCTGTCACGGGCCAGCAGCAACCGCTGAAGCAGCCACAGGCCAACCGTGCCGAGCGCGAGCGGCGCCAGGGTGCCCAACAGCAATGTCGAGCGCCACTCCGGAATCACGGCCACGCTGCCTACCACGAGCGCGCCCAGCACGTACGCGCCAATGGGCGCAAACGGCTTCCACCAACCGCGCCCGCGCGCGCTCTGCTCCTGCCAGATGTGGTATGCAGCAACCAGCGCGGGCAGCAGAATCAACAATACCAGGAACGTTGCAGGCGCACGCGCCTGGTAGGGCCGATCCAGCCACACGCGAAAGGCGAGCGCGCCCCGGATGAACACCAGCGTATACAGGAGGCCGAGCGCGGTGACGCGCAAGCCCAGCGCGGTACCGCGCACGTGCCGCAACGCCCAGATCAGCAACACCGCGCCCAGCACCCAGGCCGTGAGCGCGGCGATGAGCGCGCTCTTCGGACTGGTCTCCTGCTGCGACAATTGCACAAGGTAGCCGCTGGATTGCTGCGCGCTGCGCTGCGGGATGAACACCCTCTGGTTTACCGCGACGTTGCGCACGCCGTTCGCTTCGTGCAGCTGCCAGCCTGCCGGCGTGCGCTCCAGGATGCCGCCGTAGCGCGCCCGTGCGGCACCGCGCGTTACGCGCGCCAGCGCAATGACATCGATGAGGCCGGGAATCGTGTCGGCTGGTGTGGCCGACAATAGAAAACGAGCGCGCTGCGTTTCCTGGCCCGGCAGATACCAGCGCGCGTAGTTGCGCGGCAAGAGCAGCTCGAGCCGGTGCTCCGCGACGTGCGTCCCGATGTGCAGCTCGAAGCCGTCGCGCAGGCCAACGCGCAGCCGTTGGGCATTCCTGCTGCGCACTGCGGGAATCGGTTCCCCGTCCACGTACATGCGGCGCGCCGGGTCTCCCGCGATGTAGTCCGTGTTGCCGATGCGGAACAGCGTGAGCGTCACACCACTCAGCGCAAGGGCACGGCTGCGCACGAGCTGAAACGATTCCCGCGGTTGGCCGGGCCGCGTGATCCTTCGTTCGGCGCATTGCAACCAGCACCACCAGGGCCGCGTGAGCCGGATCTCATCGCTCGAGCCGGGAAACCCGATGATGGCCGTGCGACCCGTGCGCACGGCATTCACGGGCTCGCCATCCAGCAGAATGGGCACGGAGGATCGCACTATGCGCAGCGTGTGCTGGCGCGCGCGGCCATCGTAGGAGAGCGCCAGTCGCACGGCCGGCCCCGTGGACGCACCCGTGGGCAGCACGAAATCGGCGCTACTGTCGGTTGCGATGGAGATGGCGTCACCCAGCGCGTGGTACTGCCCCAACACTTGGAAGGCCAACGTCGAGCGTCCCGGCCGGGCCAGCGCCTGCGTAATCAGAAACGCGGCCAGTGGGACGGCCATGGCAGCGGCCAGGGCCAGGCGGGGAAACAATCGGCTGCGTCCGACCAGGCCTGCCATGATGGCGCTGGCCAGGCAGACGGCGATGAGCAAGGCGAAGAACATCAGCGCAACACTGCGGTCATGAGCCCAGGTCGCGCAGCAGAGCGCGCGCTTTGCGTCTTGTGTCCGCATCCCTGGCGCGGTCGATCACGTACTCGAGATCAGCCCGCAGCGTGCTGTCGCCACACTGCAACAATGCGCACGCCTGGGCCCGCGCCAGGCGAATGCGCGGGGTCGCGTCCTCGGCCAGCCGCGGATGGGCCAGCGCGCGTACCGAGCGCTCGAGCGCAAGCTGCATCAGGGCGCCCGCGTTCTGGCCCGCCGCGCGCGCATGCAGTCCGGCATCACGCGCGGCAAAGGCCAGCAGCGTATCCCATTCGATGACGCGCGCATGATCGTCGGACAGACGGTCGGCGCGCAGCAGCTGAACCACCGTGTCGCGCTGCCCCTGGTGGTACAACCGGCCGGCCTGCTCCAGCCGCACCAGCCGCTGCTCGTTCCGCTCCGCACCGGCCGCCGCGAGTTTGCCAATGCCAGCCCGAACGCCGAAGAATCCGGCCAGCAACAGCAGCACGGCTACGGCGAATTTCGCCAGCCGGCCGCGGACCTGCCGGGCAATGCCCGCGCGTACGCGCTGGCGATCGGATGTATATAGCCAATCGAACACGGCGTTGAGTCCAACGGGCTGAATGCGGCCCGCTTCCGTGCCGGCCGATGAAATGGCAAAGTGCTCGCGCTGGGCGAACACGCGCCGGAACAGATCGAAGGCATCCTCGCCCAGGTGTGCGGCCAGTGCGGCGCGCGGATCGGCCAGCGCGTGATTCATGCGCTCGGCACCAAGCAGGTCGATTTTGCTGAGACAGAGCGCAATGGGCGTTTTGACGCGCCCTTCCGTGCGGCCCGTCAGGATGGACAGCTCGCGCAGGATCGTTTCCAGATCGACCTTCTCGACCGATGCATCGAACAGCCAGATCACTCCGCTCGCACTGATCATGCGATCGATGAGCGCCGCGCCGGTCATGAGCAGGCGCGCGGCCTCATCGGCCAGCTCGCCCGCGGGATCGACAAACGTGAGCGGCAGTGTTGCGACCGTGGTGCCGGCTGCGCGCTTGCGCACGGTAAGAACCAGCTCCGGATAATCCGGACGCGGATGGGTGGGCCGGCTGGTGCGCTCGAGCAGAGCATTACGCGCGTGAATCAAATACTCCGTCGTGGCCGGATCGGCATCGCCCGGTGCAAGACTCCACACGCCGTCCGGCGATGTGCTCTGCCCCAGGTCGTACAGCGCACCCAGCACACCGGTTTTGCCGGCGCTCTTGCTGCCCCAGAGCAACAAACTGCGCGAACGGCGAGGACTCATGCGCGCCGCCGGTTCAGGACGTGCTCGATGCCTTTGCTCACGCGGAACTGCAACGTCTTGACACCCAGTGCCTGGCGCAGCCGCTGGCGCGCCTCGTCCGAAAGATCGTGATCGCTGGTTTCCAGGCCGCGCACCAGCGCGTCGTACAGCGCCTCATCACACGCGGACTGACACTGCAGCACGGCGCGATC
>JBOHRF010000274.1:0-6928 GCA_050732575.1 Longimicrobiales bacterium | reverse complement strand
TGATGGAGCCGGGCAGGTAGTCGAGGGCGAGATTCAGACCGACACTGGCGCGCAGCAGCGCACGAATCTCGGGATCGGGTTCATTGCGGCCGAGCGCGTCATCGACCTGCACAAAGACCAGCTCGGGCACGTTCAGCCCGAGGATACGGCCCAGCTCACCGGCCAAAAGCTCGGCCACCAGGGCGAGCGGGCCCTGCCCCGCGCCGCGAAACTTCAGCACGTACATGCCCAGGTCATCCGCTTCCACGATGGCGGGCAACGATCCGCCTTCGCGCAGCGGAGTGACGTAACGAGTGGCGTGAACGGTGCGAAGCATGGCTGGAAAACATATCAACGGACGAGCACGAGAACGAGCACGCCTACCCGCACGAGAGACGATCCATTACGAAACAAGTCGTAATCGAATCGTCGTGGTGCCGGTAGGCGTGCTCGTTTTCGTGCTCGTCCGTTCTTCCGTTATCCGTTGTTGTTGTCGGATATCACTCGCGGCGGCTCGGCCGGCTTGTTCTTGAGCGCCTGGTCGATGCGGAAGCGCAGATCATCCAGGTGCGCTTTATCCATGCCCTGGCGGCGCGGCATGTTGAGCAGGATCTCCGTATCGAGCGCCTTCAGCTCGGCGCGTACGGCCGCCTGTACGTCAGACAGTTTGGGATCGAGCTGGGGCGGTCCGCCCTGCCGGCCTCCACCACCGCCTCGGCCGCCCGCACCTTCGGCCGCGGGCGGAGGCGGTTGCAGCTTGTCGCTCAGGTTCTCCACGTAAGCACGTTGCAGCGAGCGGCGGTACACGTCGATTTCGGCGTTGCTGCGCAACTCACTGAAGATTCCCGAGCGCACGTCCTGCAACATCTCGAGCACCGCATAACCGTTGCTCTTGCCCAGTACGTGCTCGTATTCGCTCATGCGGATGATGCGGCCGTTCTGCAGCAGCGAGTTCATGATCGCGCCCTGCGCCTGGACGATGCGGGCAACCGCGCCGGTCGGCTCCATGCGCTTCAGGATGCTGTCCACCAGGAAGAACTCCGGTGTCACGAATGCGTTGTCGATCAGGAACTGGACGGCCTGTTTCTGACGAGCGCGGTTAATGGGCGAGAAGCGCACGCCTTTCTGGCTGCCGTACAGCTCGCGTGTGTCCGCGCCACCCACGATGTTCGCGACGTGGTTGAGCTCGGTCCGCCACTGGCCGAGCAAACGGCCGTACAGCGCGGTCAGATCATCGTAGCCCTCCAACGGCTTGAGCGTTGCCGGCAGCAAATAACTGACCGAGCGCCGGATGTTGCGAATGCCGTAACCCGTGGCTTTCACCGCATCAAGATCACCCACGGCTTCCGTCAGCTCGCCCGGATCGGTGCCGGCGCTGCCCGAGGTGGAGAAGCGCAAGTACGGCTTGGTATCCTGCTCGCGCGCCCAGGCGTCGAGTGTGGGCCGCTCATCTTCGGGCGACTTTGCATTCGGGATGATCGCGTAACCCCACTTGGTCGCCCACTTGTCATACGGCCCGATCTGCGGGATCAACAAGTCGGGCGGAATATTGTCTTCCGGCTGCGCCACGTAGTTGAAGCGCGAGTAGTCCATCAGCGTGGGTGTATGGCCGCCCATGCGCCGCAGGAACGAAACACTGCGCAGTGAATCCACGGGATACGCAGAGCTGGCCTTCATGTTGTGCTGGAAACCCAGGGTGTGGCCAACTTCGTGTGCAGCCACGTAACCCAGCAGCTTGCCCATGAGCGAATCGGGCAACGGGAACTTGCGCGCCCGGCCATCAACGGCGGCCGCCTGCGTGAAGTACCACGAGTTCTGCAGGTTCTGTACGTTCTGGTAGAACTGGATGTGCGCGTTCAGGATCTCGCCGCTGCGCGGATCGTGCACGTGCGGGCCGGATGCATTCTCGGTGGTAGAAGGCAACCAGCGGATCACCGAGTAGCGCGCATCTTCGGGCGACCAGTCCGGATCATCGGGTGCGACCTTGCCCAGGATCGCGTTCTTGAAGCCGGCTTCTTCAAAGGCAGGCTGCCAGCTCTGAATCGCTTCGATCAGGTATGGGATCCACTTCTTCGGCGTAGCCTTGTCGAGATAATAAACGATCGGCTTGACCGGCTCGACTTTTTCGCCGCGTGCGTACGCAGCCGGATCCTTGGGCTCGAGGCGATAACGTGCGATGTAGCAGCGGTCGCGCACGCGGTCGTTCTCTGACGTGTAGTCCGTGAACGTGGCCGAGAAATAACCTACACGATCATCACACAAACGACCCATCATGGCCGTTTCCGGCAGCTTATGGAAACTCCAGCTGAACACGATCGTGTTCGATGGGTTGTTGTTGGGGGCTGCGCCCCCGCGCCCGCCCGCCGGCGCCGCACCACCACGACCACCACCACCGCCGCCCTGCTGCGCGTAGGTGAGTGTCGAATGCACGTTCACGTTGTCCGGGTAGGGCACTGCCTTGTCGATCCAGGTGCGCGCCGCATCGATGGTGCCGGGAATGCGGCCGCCCGGACCCAGTTCACCCAGCGGTTGCGTGAAGATGCGCGTGACATCAATGACCAGTGCGCCATCGGGCGCAAACGATTCGACGTTGAATGTGGCAATGATCGGGTTCACATTGGCCGCGGCCACGGCTTCGGCTTCCGGTGTACCCGCCTCGGCCTGCGTTGAATAGGAGACCGTACGCAGGTCAACACGATTGTCGCGCCGCTCCCAGCGCAGCACACGGTTGCCAACGGACTGACCGCCGTAGCCGGTGCCCAGCACGGTGCGCGCAATCTCCAAGACTACCAACTGGTCCTTGCCCAGTTGCGCGGTCGGAATCTCGAACAACAGCCGCGAACCGATCTTGTGCGTCTTGAACAAGCCCGTGCGGGTCTGGGCGTCGGCCGTCACTACGCGCGCATAAGGCTGCGGCGAGGGTTCGGCCTGCTGCCCCTGGCCACCCTGCCCGCCCCGACCACCGCCGCGGCCGCCACCACCCCCCTGCTGGGAAGGTTCCGGATTGTCGGTGGTTTGTCGTTGGGGTACCGAAGCCGGTGTCTGCGGCTGCGGTGTGGGAGTCGGTGTTGCGACCGGCCGCGGTGATGCACAAGCGCCCACCGCGATCAGGGCGGCGAGCGCCCGCATCGAAAGGTCTCTCATAACACCCGGGAGAAGAGGAGGTTTACTACCGGCACTACCCGAATATCACCTGCGCGATCGGCCGGCGCGTCCGCGTCCGGATGAGAGGACTGCATAGAAGCAAATTTCGTTAGGGCACCAATGAGCCGGACGACCGGGCCCGCCCAGGACCGGCGGTACTCCAATCCCCAATGGATCATACATGAGCGGAGCGGGGCGGAAGAACCGTAGATTGCCGGATTAGTGGCTATGCTCGTAATTTTATTCCAACGTTTGGAAGCGCAGGACCTTCGGATCCTGATTGAGCCCTCCGTAGGATCGTTGTAGACAAGTTGGCCATTCAAATTTTCAAGGCTGTCGCGGAACGGCGCATGTTCCGCTACCTGCTGGCGTACGCGGCCACGACTTGGGTCATCCTCCAGGTTGTGGACCAGCTTGCCAACAATGCGATTCTGCCGCGCCTTGCCTATCGCGCATCCTTTGCATTTTTCCTGAGCGGCCTTCCCGGTGCTCTCATCGTGGCCTGGTTCCATGGTGCCAGGGGCCGGCAACAGGGCTCGCGGCTCGAGCTGATCCTGCTCTCCGTGGTAGCTGCATTTGCACTGACCACGACCACGTTTGTCGTGCGCGCGGACCTGGGCAGAACGGGCAGCGTCAGGCGCGCGCAGCTGACACCCGAAGATGATCCGAGCCGGCTGGCCGTTTTGTATTTCGAGCCACGAGGCGGCAGCGACGCGGAATTCATGGCGGCCGGCCTCACGGAAACGCTCATCGATGTCCTGAGTCGGGTCAAGGCGCTGCACGTCGTTTCGCGCAATGGCTCGCAATTGTTCAAGGGGGCAGCGGCTCCGTCTGACAGCATTGGCCGCACGCTCAAAGTGGGCACACTGGTGACGGGCACGGTCTCACAGGCGGGTGATCGCGTACGTGTCCACGTGCGTTTGACCAAGGCTGCCACGGGCAAACAATTCAATAGTACCAGCATGGAGCGGCCGCGTTCAGAAATTTTTGCGCTTCAAGATGAACTGGCGGACACCGTTGCGGTTTTCCTGCGCAAGGCGATTGGCGCCGAGCTGGGCGACCTGCGACTGCGCATGGGCACGGAATCGGTTCGCGCCTGGGAGTTGGTGCAGCTGAGCACGCAGGCGGCGGGTGGCGCAGACGTGTTTGTCAAAAGCAGTGACCTGACCGGCGCATCGCGCGCGTTGACGGAAGCGGATTCGCTTCTGAAGCAGGCCGAAACGGTCGACGCCAACTGGATCGAACCGGTGATCCGTCGCGGCTGGTTGGCGTATCGACAATCTCGACTGGTTGGAATGAATCGAGATGGCTACGTCAGATGGATCGACCAGGGACTGCAGCACGCCGATCGAGCGCTGGCGCGCGATACGGCCAGTGCGGATGCGCGTGAGCTGCGCGCCACGCTGATCTACTGGCGGTATCTGCTCAACCTGGTAGGGAGCCCCGCCGATGCCATCAAGCTGAGGGATGAAGCCGAGTCCGGATTCCGTGCTGCGATTGCATTCGATGCCAACCGCGCGTCCGCTCTGACCTCGCTCAGCCATCTGCTGCAGAACAAAGGAGAGCTGCCCGAAGCCAAGTTGAAGGCTCTGCTCGCGTACGAAACGGATCCATTCCTGGAGAATGCCAACCTCACGATCTGGCGCATCTTCACGTCCAGCTGGAGTCTGCAGGACGCAATCGAAGCCCGTCGCTATTGTCAGGAGGGCGCACGTCGGTTCCCGGCCGATTTCCGGTTTCGTCAGTGTCAGCTCATGGCATACGCGTTACCCGGGGATGCGCCCGATCTCACGAATGCCTGGGCGCTGGTCAACGAATTCGCGGAGCAGAGTCCGCCCCAGGTTCGAGACGTCAACCGGCAGCGTGGCTACGTCTACGTCGCCATGGGCCTGGCAAGAGCCGGGAAGACGGACTCGGCTCGTGTTGTCTTGCAAAAGGTGCGCGCCGGGCCAGACATCGATCCGGTGCGCGAGGTTGCGCTTCTCGAATCGATCGCGCGCACCTTTATGGGTGACAAAGAGGAAGCCGTTCGTCAGCTCACCGTCTATTTCGCCGCCAGCCCAGGAACTTTGGACGGTTATCGAAACGATGCAAATCGCGGACAGTTGATCTGGTACCACCAGCCATTACTCGAGGAACCCCGATTCCGCTCGCTAGTCGGCTTGCGGTAACACTTCTCAAACCCCGGAGTCCAGAAATGCGCAATGACGCGCTCTCCAAGCTAGGACTGGCTGTCTTTGTTATTGGCCTGACTGCCTGTTCCGATCCAAACACACCGGCTACTTCACTTGACGATCGCATCCAACCCGCAGTTGCAGCTAGCTGCGAGCTGGTCAAAACCATGTCCGCCAACGTGCGCGACTTTTTCATCCAGCCCGAACAGAAGGTGGCGCAGGATCAGCTTCGGCTGCTCGGCGAATCCTGCAGCGCTGGCAATCAGTCACTAACGACGGCGCGGTCCTGGCAGCTGCTGGGTCTGATGGAAACTGTGCTGAACCAGCATCGCGCAAACAGCACCGCAGCAGGCAACCTGTTGGTCAACAAGCTCCTCGCCTGCACGCTTTCTCTCTGCACGTCGGCAGCACAACCGAATATCAACTTCACGGGTGCGCTCTCGACGTACGGGCTCTTCGCCATTGGTGGCGCGGACTCGGACGATGCAGTGTCGCGCGATCCCCAGCCGTTCAACGATTTCCAGGGCCATGCCAACACGGCGCTCTGGGGCGTCGAAGTCGATGCGCCCTGGTCGACCGTGACCGGTGCCCATTCCGTTCTCGTGTACGGCAATCCCGAGAGCAGCCTGTCGTTGCAAGAGCTGCACATTGGTAATTTGCGCTACGATTTGAAGACCTTCCCGGACGTTTCATTTGCCGATGGCCTGTTGCACGTGGGCGTCTGCTTAGCTTCGGAAGTCGACCTGCCGCCCGTTGGTGCCGATCAGCCAGAGGCGAGGATGCGGCGAGAAGGTGTGTTGCTCGAAGAACATGTACCGGGCTTCTGTCCGCCGCCGGCCGTGCAATCGGCGTCGATATTTGCATCCATTTCGTCCATCGCCCGCCGGTTTATTCCCACTTCGCTCTCCGTCCTGTTCGCCGGCGATACCAAAGCGGGCGCCGTAGGTGGCACGCCTCTGGACTTCAGCCGCTTTGCGCCCGTTGCGTCGAAGACGACCGGCGCCCTGGAATTCGTGGTCGGTCCAAATCCCGTTGTGGTGGCCGGACAATCGATCGGAACCATCCAGGTGCGTGCACGTTCCGGTGACGGCACGCCTATGGAGCGTGTTCTGGTTACACTCACTATCAGGGGTAACAACGGTGAGCCGGCCGGTGCCTTCCTATCCGGCGACTTGAGCTCGTTCACTCAGGAAGCCAATGGGGCGATTGCTGTATTCCCCGACGATGGTAACCCGGTCGTAGTCGGTAAGGCGGGTGGGTATCGACTGTGCGCCAACGCGAGCTTCGGTGGATTCACGTTCAACGAGATCTGTTCCGCAGTATTCAACGCGCGGAATCCGTAATCAACTCACCTCGCTCTGCAACAGGCGCCGGACGAACTGCTGACTCGTCCGGCGCTTTGTTATGGTTGCTACCGGCGTTCCTTTATCTCGAACTCTTCCGTGTCCACCTTCGATCCGTTGAGCAAAACTTCCACCTTGTATTTGCCCTTGGGCCAGCCACTCGGTTTGGACACGTGGAACTCATGAACGGCGGCTCCCGTTGGTGAGATCGTTTGGTTCGTCTCCTCCACGGTTTGTCCGTCCTCGAACAGCCAGCGGGCGCCCAGCGTGGCGTTCTCGGCTGTGCCC
>JBOHRF010000273.1:0-6943 GCA_050732575.1 Longimicrobiales bacterium | reverse complement strand
ACGTCCGGTTCGATGAGCGGGCCGAGGAAACTGAGCCATGGCTGCGCTATTGAGGCACTCCCACACGGAAACTGGGAGTCAACGGCTATGCGTAGCCTAAAGCTGCAGCGCCTCGGCTCGACTCTACGCTGTTCCCGGATGGGCTCGTGAACGAAAACGAGAGCGTGAACGAGAACGTTACAGATCCCGCTTACGGAAGATCAGAAAGGCAATCAGCAAGAATGCTCCGGCATAGAGCGCGGCCAGGCCATAGACTTGTTCCGTAGTCAGGAAATTCGATGGGCGGCCACGCAGGGCCGGAGACCACTGCCCGGGCTGGGCCAGCGCATTGAAAACGCCCGTCGGCAGGTAGCGTCCAATGACCCATGTGGGGTCTATGGCGCTCAGGATCTGAGCGATCAACCGCTCGACGAACGCGGAATACAAGAAGAAAACACCGAGTGCGGGCCCTGCGTTGCGTATCAACGTGGCGAACAGCAGCGCCAACGTTCCATACCCGACCGTGGCCACGGGGAAGGCACCGATGTAGAGCAAATCCTCCCTGCGGAACCAGGTGACGCCGCTTTCGTGGACGAAAACGTGAGCGAGAACGAGTATGTGAGCGCTTTATAGTATGGCGTCGAGATGCAGTTCCAGTCGCCAACCGGTTGGGCGCCGCAGTGCGCGCGCCAGATCGATGCGGATCAAACCGTCGAGGATGGTGCCGCCCACACCTGCAGAAAGCAATGATTGTGAAGTCGTAAATGAGGCGCGCTCGCCTGCCCAGCCCGCGTCACTGAACAATGCCAAACCCACCGCGGAGGTGGCGTACGCCAATTCCGCGCGGCCACGCACAAACGAAGAGCCCACGGCTGCCGAGCCACCGTAACCGCGCAGTGTATGCGCGCCGCCCAAAAAGAACTGTTTCTGTACGGGCAGCCCGCCCTCGGAGCTGCCGCCCGCGGCTTCCAACGCACCGCGCCAGTGCCCGACAATGGGAAACGCAGTGCGCGTGGTCAGGGTCGCCCGCCCATAACGGAAATCGCCAGCCGCGCCATCCAGCGTCAACTCGACTCCCGCCTGCCACATGCGTGGATCGCTGCCGTACCAGCCGCGCAAGCTCAGTTCCGCGCCCGCCAGGTCGGCCGCATCAGCCTGCATATTGGGTCGGAAATCGATGCCGCGATCGAAGAAGTGTGGCAGACTCCAGTCCGTTTCCCGCGCAGCACTGCGCTGCCGTTCGGCAAACAGCGTCAATCGGTACCACTCCGCTCGAGCGGGCGGTGGACTCACCGCAAATCTCAGCGCGGTTGCTCGGTAGTACTCCCCATCATCGCGGCCCAGCACCAGTGCGGACACGGACGAACCGAGCTGCAGCGAGCGCGCGTCGATCGCTACCAGGCCGTGCGACGCCGAGGCCGTCAACGTGCGCCGCAGTGTTTCACGCCGCGCGCCCACCTCCAGGTTGGGTGCCAGATCGGCCAGCCCAAGGCGCGCCGTAGACCAGTAGGTGGCAGCCGTGCGCTGCGCCTCGACGCGCACGCCGACCGATGGACCCTCGACGCGATTGAAGCGCAACAAATCCTGCGCCTGCAGGCCCCAGCGCACCGTAACGTTGGTGACCAATGCGGGCGGCAACGGTAACTGAGCCAGCCCGCCATACATGCTGCGCAGCTCTTTTTCCGTGATGAAATCAGGGGACGAATCCCAAACTGGCGGTGGAAGGTCCGGACTCTTGATCAGTTTTTCGCGATCGTCCGGAATGATCGCGTAACGCCGTCTGCCATCGCGACGGCTGGTATCCACATGATCTTCATCCGTGCGCCATTCACGCAGTGTCTGGCGTGCGCTCACAGAGGAATCGCCAACCTCTTCAACTTCTTGTATGTCGTAGGAGATTTCCATGGCTGCGGGCGCCTTGATGATGCCGGCGCGCGCCGTGCCCTCCATGCGCAGTGCACGCGGCAGCCAGTGCTTCAGCCGCCAGTACGAGTACTCTACGGAAATCATTGTGAAGTCCAGCTCGAACGGCTTGAAAATGCCGGGCACGTGCTCCAGGTCATCATCGTCCTCGAAGACGTCGGTGTCACGCTCCATGTTGAACGTGGCGGGCAGCCGATAGGCCGCCTTGACGATCGCGCCGCTCACCGGCTCGATCCAGACCGAGCCCGAGATTAGACGAACCGCATTACGGCGCGGCAGCACGCGTAACTCCACGACGCGCACCTGCTTGCCATCGGGGAAGCCCATGGTAATCGTGTCACCGGTCTGATACCGGTATTTCTCTTCCGCACCCTCCAGCAACGGATGATCGATCCAGACGTCCTCATCATCGGCGTAAGTCAATCCGAAATACAGGCGGTCCAACGACGGATCGAACAGCTCATCCATGGAGAATTTGGCAATGTCGACATCCGTGTAGTCCATGCCCGGATGATATTGGCGCGCACCCAGTACCTTGATCACCGTCATGTCATCCCGATGCCAGCGGATGCGCGCCGCGGCTTCACTGCGGTACAGCGTGCGATCCTTCAACGGCGTGCGCAAGGCTACGCCGATCCGCTGCTTGACCACCGCCGTGTACGCCTGGATGGTGCTTTCCAACGAGTCCTGAGCCGCACGCGCGCGCGCCACCAGCACACGCGCCTGCGCGTCCAGATACGCCGTGCTATCGGGTGACTGAGCTAGAGCGAGGACCAAAGCCGTGAACGCTACCATAAATTGCCGTGGTTTCTTCAGAGTAAGGAATCGAGATTCAGCTCGAGTCGCCAGCCCGGTGTGTGCCGGAGCGCGCGTGCCAGGTCGATGCGCATGAGGCTGTCCAGGAATGTGGCGCCCACCCCTGCGGACAGATGCGCCGCGTCAGGATGGAAGGCCTGGCGCTCACCGGCCCAACCAGCATCGCTAAACAATGAAAGGCCGCCCATGCTCGTGGTGAAGGCCAGTTCTGAACGCGCGCGCAGGAATGACGATCCCACGGCCGTGCCCCCACCATAACCGCGCAGCGTGTGCGCGCCGCCCGCCGTGTAAGCCACAATCGCGTTTTCCAGCGAAGCGCGCGCGGCGCGCGCGCGCGCCACCAGCACGCGCGCCTCCGGATCGGAGGTAGGCGGAAGTATCGGGCGATTGTGTGCCAGGGCGATAATCAGCGCGGCGAGCCGAACCATTGCGCTCCCTACGGCCACCCCGGAAGCAGGGTTTCCCGTTTCCTCCCTTTCCGCTCCCGTCCCGCCCCATGACTCTCTTACTCTCTTACTCTCTTACTCTCTTCCGGAAGTTCTTGCCCCGCCCGCCCGTCAACGCCAAGATTGCCGATCCCCTCCCCGCATGGAGAACTTTGCCGGAATGAAGCGACGCTGCTTCCTGCAGGTCGTGACCCTCGGTTCGGTCATTTTCGCTGTACCGCTCGCGGCCCAGCGACCCTCAGATTTTTCTGCGCTGGAAAAGACTATCCAGGCGGAGCTGGCCGAGACGCGCACGCCCGGCGCGGCTGTGGCCATCGTGAGTGGCAATCAAATCGTCTTTGCCAAAGGTTTTGGGACCAGCAACAGCGAGACCGGTGCACCCGTAACACCGGATATGCTGTTCCGGATTGGCTCAGTCACCAAGATGTTCACGACTACCGCGCTCACGCTTCTGGCTGAGCAGGGCAAGCTCAGTTTGGATGTGCCCATCGGTCAGTACATGAAGGGACTGTCACTGCGGCTTTCCCAGGTCAGCGCCCACCAGCTCATGAGTCATACGTCAGGACTGCGCGATGAAGCACCCAGCTATGGCGCTCATGATGCAGAAGCTCTGGCGCGCGTGATCCGCGCCTGGAACGACCATCATTTCTTCACCGCGAGTGGCCGTGTTTTCTCTTACTCCAATCCGGGATTTGCAGTGGCGGGATTGTTGGCCGAGGAAGTGAGTGGGCGACCGTATGCCAGGCTGCTCGACGAAACGTTATTCAAACCGCTTGGCATGAATACCACCACATTCGAGCCAACCCTGGCTATGACCTACCCGTTGTCACAGGGACACAATGTGGGTGATGAAAAGACAACGGTGGTACGACCATTTGCCGACAACGCCGGGTACTGGCCGGCCGGCTTCCTGTTCTCCAGCGCCAACGACCTGGCGCGTTTCGCCATTGCATGCATGAACGGCGGCCGCATCGATGGCAAAAGTGTGATTCCACCCGTCGTCTTTACAAAACTGTCCACCGGCTACGCACCCACACACAGCGGCCCCGAGAACGCGGCCTACGGTTATGGCTTGCTGACCCGGGAGTATCGCGGTGTGCGTGTCATCGAGCATGGGGGCAGCATTCAGGGCTTCGGCGCGCAAGTGCGTATGGTACCCGAGCAGCAGTTTGCCATCATCACGCTGAGCAACCGGTCGGGCGGGCAACTGCCCAAAACCATGAGTGCGGCTATGGATATGTTCCTGCCGCTCAAGGCCCTGGGCGAGGACAAGATGGTCGTGGCCGCGCCGCAATTCACAGCCGGTGAAATCTCCAGTTTGCCGGGCCGCTATTCCCAGGGACCGACCGCCGTTGAAATCGTGGCGCGCAACGGCAAGCTCTTCTTCAAGCAGGGAACACTGGAAGCACCACTGCATAAGATTTCCGATGCCCGCATCGTAGTCGCTGGCCCACAACGCAGGGAGTTCGTGATTGTGCGCGGTTCCAACGGGCGCGTGGAATATCTGCACGCAAGTATGCGCGCCCTGGCCCGCCAACCATGAGACTGTTGCGCTGCACGGCGCTTGGTTGCGCTCTCCTTCTGCCGAGTGGGCTGCACGGTCAGAGTCGGCCCCGATTCAACATCGTGGAGACCACCATCGCGCAAGCGCACCGCGCCATGTTGGCGCGTCAGTTGACTCCGCCGAACCGGTCGATTGCGTGGACCGCTACACGGCATTCCCGTCATTGTCAAAGACAACTACGACACCTACGATCTGCCCACTACCGCCGGCTCGGCCGCTCTCGCCGGGTCGATTCCGCCCAATGACGCGTTTCAGGTGCGCAAAATTCGCGAGGCCGGTGCCATTGTTCTCGCCAAGTCGAACATGGCCGAATTCGCTTTTACGCCCTTTGAGACGGTCGGCTCTATGCTGTCCCGGCTACACACGCAACCCGTACGCACTCGATCGCGTCACTGCCGGATCGTCCGGCGGCACCGCTGCTGCCGTAGCCGCCAACCTCGGGCTGATCGGCCTCGGCACCGATACCGGCAACTCGATCCGCGGACCTTCCTCTCACACGGCACTGGTAGGCATCCGCTCAACCATGGGGCTCACCAGTCGCGATGGTATCATCCCGCTCTATTTCGACCGCGATGTTGGCGGTCCTATGACCCGTACGGTTGAAGATGCAGTGCGCGTTCTCGATGTCATTGCCGGCTACGATCCCGCCGATTCCGTTACGATACCCGCGCAGGAGCGCAAAGCAACAAGCTACGCCGCGCATTTGAAGCGGGAGGGACTTAACGGCAAACGCATTGGTGTCTTGCGTCAGATCTCTAACACAACGACAACGGACTCACTCGTTCTGGTTCGCTTCCATCAGGTCATCGCCGATCTCCGCCGTGGCGGCGCCACGGTCGTCGACTCCGTTGTCATTGTCGAGCTGGATACTCTGCGCGGCGCTCTCTTCTGCGGCCGCTTCAAACCCGACATCAACAACTACCTCGCCTCGCTCGGTACCACGGCGCCCGTCAAAAGCCTGGATGAGATACTGCGCTCCCGCCGCTTTCACCCATCCATCGAACTGCGCCTGCGCGACTTCCAGGAATTCACTTCCATTGACGAGGACCGCGCCTGCCAACAAACCAGGAGCAACGTGCCCGTCTTTCAGGCCGGCGTGCGCAAAGCCATGCAGCAGCACCAACTCGACGCGCTCATCTATCCAACCTGGAACAATCCACCCCGCCGCATCGGTGACCTCAGTTCGCCCCACGGCAACAACAGCGCGCGCATCTCACCACCCACCGGTTTTCCCGCCATCACCGTCCCCATGGGCACCGTCCCGGCCAAACTCCCCGACGGCGCGCCGCCCGCCAGCCGCGATCCCCGGCTCGCCTCCGTCGCCCCGGTTTCTACTCCGCTACCCGTAGGTCTCCAGATTCTGGGCGATGCCTGGACCGAACCCGTCCTCATCGAAATCGCCTACGCCTACGAGCAGTTGACCAAACACCGCAGGCCGCCTCCGCTTTTCCCCGAGATCAGCCGGTAGCAGCGCCCACCCAGCGCCCAACATTCCACCCTCCCGAATCGGCCCATCCACCAGCATCTTGACCCGCCACAAGCCAGACCGCAGAATAGGCCAATCAATAATCATTATTACTTGCGATTGGGGACCCCATGGCCATGATTTCACAGGGTGTGCTGGATGCGATCAACGAGCAGATCAACCACGAGTTCTTTTCCGCCTACATCTACCTTTCGATGTCAGCCTATTTCGAGAGTTCGAACCTGCCGGGGTTTGCCAACTGGATGAAGATCCAGGCCCGGGAGGAAGTGACGCACGGGCTGAAACTCTTCGATTTTGTTCACAACCGCGGGGGCCGGGTGGTCCTGAAAGCGATCGATGCGCCGCCTCGCGAGTTCAAGAATGTGCAGGAGGTATTCGAGCAGGCGCTCAAACACGAGCAGCTGGTCACCAAGATGATTCACGATTTGTACGAGATAGCCGACCAGGGTCACGATTTTGCGACGCAGGTGGCGTTGCAATGGTTCATCACTGAGCAGGTGGAGGAGGAGAAGAGCGCGGACCTGATCGTGGAGCAGCTCAAGATGATCGGCACCGATCGTCCCGCTCTTCTCATGCTCGACCGCGAGCTCGGCTCCCGCCAGCCGGATGCCAGTGATTCCGAAGATTGATGCGCGCCATTGTTGTCAGCCGGACGGGCGGTCCGGAAGTTCTGGAGCTCGTGCAAGTAGCCCGTCCCGAGCCCGGACCGGGTGAGTTGTTGGTGCGCGT
>JBOHRF010000272.1:0-6983 GCA_050732575.1 Longimicrobiales bacterium | reverse complement strand
GGAACTGGCCAGCCAGCCGGTGGTGCGCGCGGCCATGATGCGCGTCATCGGCGACGTGTACCACAGCCTGGGCCTGCACACCAGCGCCAAACCTCTGCTCGAGCGCGCGCTGCAGGAACATCGGGGACTGTACGGCGCTGCGCACGAAGAGACGGCCGAGAGCGAAACCGCGCTCGCCGTGCTGTTGCAGGACATGGGCGATGTCAACGCGGCAGAGCCGCTGTACCGGCACGCGCTGGCCACGCGCCAGCAGATCTTTGGCGCACAACACGAAAAAGTGAGCGAGAGTCTGGGACACCTTGCCTTTTTGCTGGAAACCAACGGCGCTTACGCGGATGCCGAACAGTTGGCGCGTCAGGTGCTCGCCATGGATCGGCTTCTGTTTGCCGCCGATCATCCACGCGTTGCCGAATCCATGGCCAAGCTGGCGGGCATGTTGCGCCGGCAACAGCGACACGAGCATGCCGAGCCGCTGCTTCGGGAAGCGCTGGCCGCACAGCGCAAGCACTACGGCAACCACGACCTGAATGTGGCCAGCACGATTCGCAACCTGGCTTCACTATTGCGCGATCGGGGTGTGCTGGACGAAGCCGAGACCCTGTATCAAGAGGCCCTCGCCATTCGACGTCAGATCCTGGGCGATGTGCATCCGGATGTAGCCGTGGCACTGAACAGCTACGCCATGTTGTTGGACAGAAAAGGCGATCGCGATGCGGCCGTCAGTGCGTATCGCGAGTTCATTCGCATTGCCCAACAGATCCATCAAGGACGGCCGCACCCGGACCTTGCGGCCGGCTACAGCAATCTGGCCAACACACTGCAAAGTCTGGGTCGACTGGAAGAAGCGGCCGCTATGTTCCAGTCATCGATACAGGTTTCCGAACAGGTACTTTCCGCGGGCCATCCCAATCGCGCTTTTCCAAAAGTGGGGCTGGCCTCCGTGTACATGGAGCAGCGTCGTTTTGACGCGGCCGAGCCCCTGCTGCGCGACGCGCTGGCGCTGCGCCGGGCGGCCTTGCCCGCAGGCCACCGCTACATCGGTGATTCATTGATCGAGATGGGCACATGTTTGACCGGCCTGCGCCGGTTCGGTGAGGCAGAAGAACATCTGCGGGAAGCCCATCGCTTGTTCACAAAAGAACTCGGTCCGCAAGACGAGCGCACGCAACGTGCAGTACGCCGTTTGAACACGCTGTATCAGGCCTGGGGTAAACCCGAACGCGCCGCCGCGTTGCGCGCTGGCCGGTGAGCACCTACCCGCCCGGTTTGTATCCGCGCTGGCGGCGTCTGGCCGGATCACTATTCCTTCTGCTGTTCGGTGCCGTCTTCCTCTATTTCATGGTGCCCGAAATTCGCTCCAACTTCGCAGCACTGAACTGGACCTCAACTTCGTGCACCATCCTGTCCAGCGGAATGGACACGCAGGCGCATCGCGATCCGCTGGAAGACGACCTGGCGCGCGTGCGGGTCAGCTACTCCTACCAGGTGGCCGGGCAGCGCTTCGAGTCGAATCGTTTCCGTTTTGTGGACGTTTACACGAACGATCTGACCGCAATGCAACGCACCGTCGCGCGCCTGCAACCCGGCGCCGTGGTTTCCTGTTACTTCGATCCCGAGCGGCCCGCCAACGCCGTGCTCGACGCGCGCGTTTCCCCCTTTATGCTGGCCGCGCTGCTGCCACTGACCTTCGTTTTTTTCGGTATTTGGGGTTTGGCCAGTTTGGGACTGGAGGTCCTGCCAACGCGCTCCTGACGGCTTGCACCAGGGAGCGACTCATCCGTTCAGCGGCATCTCAGAAGCGCAGGATCTGCCAACCCAGGCTGGCACTGAGGTCATGCTGCGCGAACCGCCGGAGCGGGTTGGTCGCTCGGCTGGCGCTGGAAGAGGCCAGTATGCGATAACGATCTGCATGGTCGCTGCTGGGAGTCCAATAATCGGCGATTTCCGCGCGCAGTGATGCGCCCAGGACTTCGAGTGCAATACCAAGCCCGGCATTCAGCGCGGGTGTGAGCTCGATGTCGGTGCCGGCATCGATGGCCGTGATGGCGTTTGGCCACGCGTAGTGGTAACGCTTGAAGCCCGCGCCCAGCAGTGCGTAGGGCCGTGCGGTCGCGCCCGGACTGACGGGCGAGTAGACGAAATCGAGCAGCACCATCTGCGCGCTCACCCGGGCCTGTTGCGCGCGCAGGAGGTTGGCCGGGCAGGCCAGCTCCGGATAACAATTGAAAAAGCCGCTCGTGCGTACGGGCAGGGCAGCAAGACCGACCAGACGCGTGTTCACGCGTTTGCTGGGCCAGACTGCGTCCCATGCGATTTCGAAGGCCAACTTGGGGGTCGGGCCGCCGCAAGTGTACATGCAAGCAACAGGATGACGGTCGCCGTTGTCATGATGGATCTCCCGGGAGCTGGCCTCAGATAGGTTACCCTATCTGCTACCAGGTTCGTCACCTGCGTTTTTGACCGGCGGCTCGCCCTCCCGGACGCGGTTGCACCCGCGGCCGGGGATGGGCGGGATGCGGGTCAACTTGACACGGTGCCAGCGACGCTTCTATTAGCCTGAGGGGTCTGTCACCGGGACCCGCCCTCACACGTTCTCAAGTCGCGTGAGTGTCGGCGTACCGTTGCAGATCATCCCGCCGTTCAAGACGACAAATACAACATAGAAGCCTCGACCATTTCGGCTGTCTTCACGTTACCACGGAGGAAGGTGCGTATGGGACTCAGTAAGGCAGAGGCCGTTGGCAAGAAGCTCCGCCGGATTGCAGTGTTGCTTCTGGGCCTCGGCATTCTCCCGGCCAGTGTAGTGGCTCAGGGGCGAACCACGGTCAACGGGCAGGTGGTCGAGACAGGCAGTCTGCGGCCTTTGCCGGGTGCCCTGATAACGGCCGGTACGCGCTCGACCGTGACCGACACGAACGGACGGTTTGCGCTCAGCCTCCCCCAGGGGACCGTCACACTGCGCGTTTCACTGCTCGGCTACCAGAACGCGGCCCGCGAAGTCACGGTGGGCGCCACGGCCGCGTCAGCGACCATCGAACTGGCTACCGATCCGCTGCGTCTGGACGAGCTGGTCGTTACCGGCTACACCCAGGAGCGGCGGCGCTTCGTCACAGGTGCCATCTCGTCCGTGAAGCCGGAAGCGGTCAAGGAGATTCCGGCTACGCAGATCCATGAGATCCTGCGCGGCCGTACGCCGGGCGTACAGGTCGTGCAGAACTCGGGGACACCGGGCTCCGCGCTGACCGTGCGCATTCGCGGCTCGGCTTCCATCAATGGCGGTAACGACCCGCTTTACGTGATCGATGGTGTGGCGCTCACCCAGGGCAACTACTCTCGCCTGGGCGGCTTTGGCGGTCAGGGCATCGACGCCGTGGGTGACATCAGCGCAAACGAGATCGAGAGCATCGAGATCCTGAAGGATGCATCGGCAGCGGCGATCTACGGCTCGCGTGCGTCCAACGGTGTGGTCCTGATCACGACCAAGAAAGGCATCTCGGGCCGGCCCGACATCAGCTTCGGCGCCTATTACGGCACGCAGAAAGACTGGCGCCGCATCGACTGTTGAATGCGCAGCAGTACATCGATGCGTACAACGAAGGCTGCATGAACCGCTACGGCGCCACTTGCGTGACTTTCCGCGGCGACCCCAACGCGACCGCTCCCATCCCGACCAGTGTGGCGGCCAACATGAAGGCCTGGCGCGGCGCGGACACCGACTGGCTGGAGCAGGTCCTGCGCACCGCCCCCATTGCCAACATGGAAGCATCAGTGCGCGGCGGTACGGATCGGGTCCGGTACTACGTGGCGGGCAACCTCCTGAATCAGGAAGGCACACAGCTCGATCTCGGCTACGATCGGCTCAACGCGCGCGTGAATCTGGACTACGCGCCTGCTGAACGGCTCAGCCTGGGCACCAACGTGTCGCTGGTGCGCTCGGTCAGCCTGCGCGCAGCGAATGACAACACGATTCAGGGCGGCATGGCTAACGCCATTGCAATTTCGCCCGCCATTCCGGTGCGCGACTCGGCGGGCAATTTCGTGACCGGCTTCTACACGAACCCGGTGGGCAACATCGAGAACCGTGCAGCGCAGGATCGCGGCGTACGCATCCTGGGCAATGTGTTCGGCACGTACACGCTGTTCGAGGGTGTGAATGCCAAACTCTCGGCCGGCCTGGACCACTACAATCTGCGCGGCCTGCGCTACAACTCGCCCGCTTACGGTTCGGCAGCGGCTACCGGTGGCTCGGGCACGGATGCCAGTGAGTATGTGACCAAGGTCACCTACGAGGGCACCGTGAATTTCAATCGGACGCTCAGCCCACAGCACGATGTAAGCGGCGTAGCGGGTGCCAGCTTCGAGGACAATACCCAGCACGGCGCCACGGTGAATGGTACGCAGTTCCCCAACGAGTTCTTCAAGTATCTGGCATCGGCTACCACGATTACGGGCAGCTCGGACCGTGAGGACTGGGGGCTGGTTTCCTACTTCGGTCGCCTGTCCTACACGTGGCGTGAACGCGTGACCACATCGGTGAACGTACGGCGTGATGGCTCGTCACGGTTCGGCGTGAACAATCGCTACGGCAATTTCCCCTCCGTCTCGGTCAACTGGCGGTTGGGTGATGAAGAGTTCATGCAGGGCCAGAACATCCTGCAGAACCTGTCGCTGCGCGCCAGCTACGGCGTCACCGGCAACCAGCAGTCACTGGGCAACTTCCAGTCGCGCGCCACGTTCACGGGCGGCGCCAACTACATGGACCTGCCGGGCATCAGCCCGCAGCGTCTGGCCAATGCCGACCTGCGCTGGGAGAAGACCAAGCAGATGAACGTGGGCGCCGACTTCGCCGTGCTCAGCAATCGCCTGAAGTTCGCCCTGGATTACTACCAGAAGGACACCGAGGACCTGCTCTACAGCCAGCCGTTGCCCAGCAGCACGGGCTTCAGCAGCATCACGTCCAACATTGGCTCCATGGAGAACAAGGGATTCGATGTGGGTGTTACGGCCGAGTGGCTGCAGTCGCGCGGCGATGGCCTCAACCTCAGCTCGACGCTCAGCGTCTCGCGCAACCGCAACAAAGTCACCGCGTTGTACAAGAACCAGCCGCAATATGGCCGCAGCGCCATTATCGTGGGCCAGCCGCTGGGCATTTTCTATGGCTACGTGATGGATGGCATCTTCCAGACCCAGGCCGAGGTCGCTGCGCATGCGCGCCAGACCGTGAACACCAATCCGCGGCTGGCCACGGCGGCGGGCGACATTCGGTTCCGCGACCTTAATGGTGACAATGTGATCAACGCAGACGATCGCACGGTCATCGGCAATCCCTGGCCGGATTTCGAGGGCGGCGTCAGCAACACGGCCTCGTTCAAGGGCTTCGATCTCTCCGCCTTCGTGCAGTTCTCACAGGGCAACGAGATCTACAACGAAATGCGCATCTATATGGATCGCTATGGCAGTGATGGCGACAACCACTCGGTGCGTGCACTCACGCGCTGGACGCCGACCAATGCCAGCAACACCGAGCCACGCGCCATCTGGGGCGATCCCAATGCCAACACGCGCACCTCGAGCCGCTTCGTGGAAGATGGTTCGTACTGGCGCTTGAAGAACCTGGTGCTCGGCTACCGTGTACCGGCGTCGCTGGCGTCCAAGGTGGGTGCCGCCAGCCTGCGCGTGTACATCCAGGGTCAGAACCTGTTCACCGACACCGAATACTCGGGCTTCGATCCGGAAGTCAACTCGGGCGGTAACTCGAGCACCACCCGGGGTTGGGACTTCTACGCACTGCCACAGCCGCGCACGATCACGTTCGGCTTCAACATGTCCATGAGCGGGCGGGCAACCCTATGACGACCAGGAATTATTTCGCGGTGGTCGCACTGGCTGGCCTGGTGGCCGCTTGCGACTCGCCACTCGATACCAATCCGACCACGGCCATTGATGCCGGGACCGCGCTCACTTCCGCGCGCGGTATCGATCTGGCCGTGAACGGCGCCTATCGCCAACTCCAATCGGGCTCTCTCTACGCCCGTCAGGAACTGGCCTTCTCCGACATGTACACCGACAACCTGAACTACACGGGCACGTTTACCGGTGACCGCGAAGTCAGCATTCGCGCTATCCAGCCGAGCAACGGCGAGGTGGGCGGCATCTGGTCGTCATCGTACGTAGGCATCAATCGCGTGAACTACATTCTGGATGCGCTGGACAAAGTGTCCGACATGAGTGATGCGCAGAAAGCAACAACGCGCGGGCAGATGCTCTGGTTACGCGGACTGTTCTACACGATCCTGGTGAAGTACTACGGCGGCGTGCCCATCGTGGACAAGCCGACCCAGACGGTGGACTCGGCCAGCGTCAACCTGCCGCGCGCTACCCAGGCGGCAACCTACGCCTTCATCATCCGCGATCTGGAGGAGGCGGCTACGCTGCTTTCGCCCAGCCGTTCCAGTGGCCGCGCCACACAAGGTGCTGCCAACGCACTGCTGGCGCGTGTGTATCTCGAGGTCGGCGACAACGCCAAGGCACGTGACAAGGCGACCACGGTGATCAGCAACACTGCATACCGCTTGGTGACCACCTTCAACAGCCTGTGGGACCTGTCCAGCAAGAACAGCACGGAGTCGATCTACGAGGTGCAGTTCACGACCACCAACTCGAATGCGGCGGCCTTCTGGTTTGCGCCTACCGCGCTGGGCGGCCGTCTCGGTTTTGCGCCCACGCCAGATCTCTACAATGCGTTCGAGGCTGGTGATGTGCGCCGCGATGCATCGATCACCACGCATTCCAGCGGCCAGCGCTGGGGCTACAAGTATCGTCAGATCGGACCCGGCACGGACAACATCCCCGTGCTGCGGCTGGCCGAGCAGTACCTGATTCGGGCCGAGGCCAATGCGCGACTGAATACGGCGGCCGCTACCGTGCAGGCCGACATCAACGTGGTGCGCAATCGCGCGGGGTTGGCCAACCTGGCCACGACC
>JBOHRF010000271.1:0-6999 GCA_050732575.1 Longimicrobiales bacterium | reverse complement strand
AGTCAGGAAGCGCAGGTGAATGTAGCCGGCAACAGCGTGCAGATCGTGACCACGGGCGGACTGGCCTTTCGGGAAGGATTGACGGCGGTAGTGGGCTGGAATCCGGGCGTGGTTGCTCGACCCACAATGGTGGCCAGGGCCAGCTCCACGTTGCTGAGCAACCTGGTGTTTGTCTTCCCCATCATTGTATTGCTGGTCATGGCCCGCTTGTGGCACCGCTACGGACGCGACCCGCGCAAACTGCCCATCACAACCGCCTACGAACCACCCGCTGAATTGCGGCCAGCGGAGATGGGCACGCTACTCGACAACTCGCCCGATATTCGTGACATCACGGCCACCCTGGTCGACCTGGCCGTGCGTGGCTATCTGACCATCGAGGAACAGACGGACGAAAAGCTGTTCGGTCTTTTCTCCAGCAAGAACTACATCTTCCATCTCAAACGTGATGCCAGCCAGTGGCACGATCTGCGCGCCCACGAACAGGCCCTGCTCCAGGGTGTCTTCCAGAACGGCAGCGCCAGCGTGGAAGATCGGGAGCTGAAGAACCGTTTCTACCGTGATATCCCCGGAATTCAGAAGGGCATCTTTGCGCAACTGGTGGAACACGGTCACTACCAGCGGCGGCCGGACCATGTGCGCACACGATGGATCGGTGCGGGTGTGCTGGGCGCCGTTGCCATTGGCTTTCTGGGTGTGGTCATCAATGCCCGCAGCGGCATTGACTCACCCACGCCCATTGCAGCGGGCGCTCTCAGCGGTCTCATCATTATTGGCTTCGGCATCTTCATGCCGGCCCGCACCGTGCGCGGTGCACGCACACTCGAGCAGGTGCTTGGCTTCGAGGAGTTCCTGCGCCGCGTCGAGTCGGACCGCTTCGAGCGCATCATCAAGACGCCCGAGCTGTTCGAGAAATATCTCCCCTTCGCCATGGCGCTCCGTGTTGACGACAACTGGTGCCGCGCCTTTCAGGAAATCTGCACCACCCCGCCCCAGTGGTATAACACGGCCCACCCGCACGGATTCTCGTTGCACACCTTCGGCGGCTCATTGAACCGCATGGCGGTGGCAACGGGTGCCGCCATGACCGCAGCACCGCGCAGCAGCTCGGGCAGCTCCGGCTTCAGCAGTGGCGGCGGCTTCAGTGGCGGAGGCTTTGGCGGTGGCGGTGGCGGAGGGTTCTAACAGACTCCTTTTCAAGATGTCACCTTGCGCTTGGGAAGGTCCGCCGTCGATGGCGGCCTGGTCTTCTGCAAGCGCGCGGCCACGCCTTCCATCTGTTTCATGGCGCGCAGCATGTTGAGCCCGGAGATCTTCTGCAGGTCCTGCTCGGAATAGCCGCGCCGCAGCAACTCGGCGAACAGGATGGGGAACTTGCTGGCATCCTCCAGTCCGACCGGTCCGAAATCAATGCCATCGAAGTCAGATCCAATGCCTATGTGATCGATGCCCGCCACTTTGCGCGCGTGATCGATGTGATCAGCCACGTCCGCGACCGTAGCTACCGGCGCGGGATTGCGCTTCACCCATTCAGCAACCTGACGGTCGACCTCGGCCGCATCATTCAACTGTCCGCGCAGTCGCTCCGCTTCCGCATTTTGACGTGCCAACCACTCCATTGTGCCGCGCGCGATGAAGCTGGGCACAAACGTGACCATGATCACGCCCCCATTGCGGGGCAGTTGCTGCAGCACGCGGTCCGGCACGTTGCGCGGATGCGCGACCAGTGCCCTGGCAGAAGAGTGGGAGAAGATCACGGGCGCCTCCGACACACGCAGCGCATCGATCATGACTTCTTCTGACACGTGACTGAGGTCTACGAACATGCCCAACCAGTTCATTTCACGCACCACGTCCTCGCCGAACTCGGTCAGGCCATTGTGACGCGCAAAGTCCTGGGCCGCATCGGCCCAGCTCAACGTGGTATTGTGCGTGAGCGTCATGTAACGCACGCCCAACTCATGATAGACGCGCAAGGCAGCCAGGCTGTTGTCGATGCCGTGTCCACCTTCCAGGCCGATCAGCGAGGCGATCTTGCCCTGCCGCTGTATGCGCTCGATGTCGCCCGCCGTCCGCGCCAGCTCGAGTACGTCCGGGTAGCGCCGAGTAAAGCGCAATGCCATGTCGGTCTCGCGCAAACCCTGACGCAACGCGCCGCCCGTGCGGATCGAATCGTTTGCCACGTATGCGGACCAGAACTGCGCGCCCACACGTCCTTCCCGCAGGCGCGCAAAGTCAGTGTGAAACTGCGGCTGCGGCTTGGTCAGGTCGGCCGCGTCCGGATCACCACCCGCAAATTCCAGCAGCTTGGATGGGATGTCGTTGTGACCGTCGATGACCGGGACCGCCTGCAAGATTCGCCGGGCCCGCTCTAGCAGCTCCGCACTGGGAGGTGTCCATTGCTGGGCCACCGCCGGAGAATTCATGAGCACTCCCAGAACCAGTCCTGGCCCGATCCATCGCATGGCTGTAGCTCCCGGTTGCACGCCCCGTTTTTCTGCCATTTTTCGTTCCGACTCCAGATTGACCGTTGCAAGTCCTTCCTTTTCCCTTCTCCGACTTTCGCTTCTTTACGGTCCCGCCCGGTCCGAACGTCTTTGACGGGAACACAATAGGCCGTACGGGGCTACACCGCTAAGAGCCACCCGAGGGTGTTATCGTGGACCACTTAGTAGTAGTGACCCATCCCCGGCCGATCGTACTGGAGGCGCGCCCCCTTCGTCATGATGGTGTGCCCGAAGGGGCCATCGCTCTCGGCTACTTCTATGAGGGCCATCTGATTGCCCGCGGCGTGGTCGCGCCGGAAGCCGTTGAGGCGATCCACGGGCTGCTGGCTACTCCCGTTTCACTCGCGCTGGCCGCAGCGGAAGATGATCATGGCAACATCGACGCGCGAGTGTGCCTGGTATTGCCACTGGACGCTGATGTGGCCGAAGAAGAATCTCAGGCCCAGTCGGTCGAACCCTGGAAGTCCAGTATTCCCTCACTGCCGCCTGGCATTGAAAGCAACGCCAGCGGCGAGGCCGAAGAAGGCCAACCCAAGCTGGCGTTGCTGCCCATCGGCCATGTGGTGCGCGGGCATCGCGATCGTCGTCATATCGACAACGTGGCCGCCGATGCCCGCGAAATGCTCGACCACCTGGTGGGCGGCCGCGCGCAAGACAGCGTGCAAAAAGCCATCGACGATCTGCTGAAAAACCTCTAGCGCCTACTGGCGCGCCAGCGCGCCCTTGTTGTTGCTGGCCACCAAAACCACGGTATCCGCGCGAATCTCTGCCAGATAGATGGGCCGATTCACTCGTCTCTGACCATCGAATTGCCACTCGCCCAGCAAGCCATTCATGCGCGCACCACTCCTTAGCGCGCGGCTCAGCGAAGCACGCGTGAGCGCACCCGTATTCATGACCTGCGCCAGCCCGTTCAACGCTTCGTAAGTAACCGCGGCTTCGCTATTCAATTCGTCGCGCCCGATCCAGCCCCATAGCCGATCACGCAAGTTGGTAGTTACGGAATCCGGGCTCAGAGGATCGAAGAAGCGAACGAAACGCACTCCCGTGTAGCGCTGTCCGGGGTTGCCATATAGGTGGAACGTTTCCGCCAGATCGCTGGCGATCACGCGCGCTTTCGGCGTCCGGTTCAGAAACGTCCCATAGGTTTCGTAGAGACTGGGTGTTCGGCCGATGAACAAGATGATGGTAGGCCGATGGGACGTTGTTTCATTGGCTTTTGCCTGCATGGTGTAGCGGTCGGCGCTCTGGGAGAAGCTGGTCGCGAACACGATCGGGATCCCGCGCGCGCTCAGCGCACGCGTAATCGCGGCCGCCAACGAATCGGCATGCGGCTCGCGCAAGCTGAACAGCGCAGCGCGCCGCGGGGCCGGTTCTGCCTGTGCCTGCTGCGCCAGGAACTCCGCCTGCTCTTCTACCGTGGGCACCAGCAGAAACGCATTTGGATGCGTCTGCGTGTAGGAGGCCGGGACCGGGTTTGTGATCAGATAAGGCAGGCTCAGGGACTCGAATTCTTGCGCCGCCGCTTCCGTCACGGAATCGGTCATGCGCATTACCAGCGCGCGTACCATGGTATCCGCCGCCATGCTATCCAGCGAAAGTCCCAGGATCTCAGGCGTCAGCTCATTGAAGGACACGGTGCGTTGGGAGACTACGCGTGTGACCATTCTGCGGTCGGAGATCCCACCTTTGTAATTGATGTCGTTCTGGGCCATCTTGGCCACGTTGGCACCCGTGGGACCCGCCCAAACGCCAAGGCTATACGGCGGCTCGGAGCAGCCAACCGCTGCCAACAGCATCATGCCGATCGCAGTAGTACGCATGTGCCCAATACCTCGCAGGAATGAACAGCGGTGAGTGAACCGCGCAGCATGGTCGCACGCGAGCATTCGCACAAGCAACAGGAAGCGCGCTTTCGCGCCATCCATAGCCGTATTCACGCGCGCCATCCGGACTGTTTGCGCGATGAGTGGTTGACGGCGCCCTGCCGCCTGGCCGGCGGCCGTCTTGCCCGTCGGCCTATCGTGTGGAGCCGCCGCAATGGACCCTGGCAGCACCATGATGTTCTGTGGGTCGGTGCTGCGCCCGGCAATGCCGGCGGCAAAGGTCGGGGTGCATTGGGTGCGCACGGTACCCGCATTCCCTTTGGTGGTGACATTGCCGGTGGCAATCTGGAAGTATTGTTGAGCAGCATTGGTCTCGATCGCAACCGCACTTTCATATCCGCGGCGTTCAACCAGCTTCCGGCCGCGGGTGGGGGTGAGCCTACCCTGTCTGAGCTGCGCGCACCGGTCGGCGACTACCCCAGCAGCGTGCATATCGTACGGGATACCATTCTCGCTGTTGGTCCTCGTTTGCTGGTGGCACTTGGCAATGTGGCACTGCGTGTCATTTTCGCGGCCGTCAGACTGGAAAAGGAAGCGCGCCGCTTACCCTCGCTCAGGCAACTGCAGGCTGCTGGCCTGTCCCGCAATGTGGCGGGGTCATGGTTGCACGAGCCGGCTCCCGATCCGGGCTTCCTTGCAGCCTGGCAAAACGCATGGCCAGGCGCAGAACTGCCACACCTGCTTTGGATCAATCATCCCAGCGCTCAGAACATGAGTCCTTTTGCCGGAACAGAGACCCTGTTCCACACCCGTATGCGCGAAGCTCGAGACGCTCTGCGCCGGGCGGCCCGAGATGTGCTTCACTATTACGTTCCAGACCATCGTAGCGATCCGCCGGACACCGGCATTTATGCGCTGCCGGAGTGGCGTGAACTCGTTGCGCCGCGCCAGCATGAACTCGATCGGCTGTGGCGGTCACGGGGCTTGTAACTCCCTATCAACGTTGATTTAACCTGCTGGCATTATTACCCTTGCCCCATGGTTTACTTTGCCCGGATACCGCTCCGGCGGCTGATTCCGACCGTGCTCGTCCGTCTGTCGACGGATGAAGGCGAGGTCGCGTTCAGGGCACGCTGGCGGCGCAGTCCGCTCGAGTTGCAGCGTGTGATCCTGTTCAAGATGCGGCGCGGCAAGCCGCTCTGGTTTGAGGACGAATGGGGTCACCTTTTGACCTTCGGGCCGGAGCGTGTCAACAGCGCCCTGGTCGACGGTCGTTCGTTCGTCTAGGAGACGCACATGAGGTTGATTACCCTGCTGGGAATGCTCCAGGCTCCACTCCCGGGTCCGGTCCAGAAGATGGTCGATTTCTTCGACACACCTGCCCCCTACAGTCCGTTCACGGAATATCTGGCCGTGTTGTTCCTTCTCTGGCTGCTGGCGCGCCGTGAGCGCAGGCACACCTTCGATGCAAAAGCGCAGGAGGTTCTGGACCAGAAGCTTGCGGAAGGTGAAATCGACCGGAAAACGTACGAGAAATACCGCCAGGAGATGTCGCTCAGACCGAAGCGGTAAGCACCTACCCAGCCGTTACTCCCCCAGGTAGATCAGAACCGCCACTCGAGGCCGATGATGGGCAGGACCGGCAGCGGCGCCAATGGCCGCGTCTCCGGATTGGCAGCGTTGCGGTCGAAGTGGTAGAACAGCGCATCGCGACGGTCCAACGCGTTCAACACCTTGACGTAGGGTGTCACTTCGAACGCAAAGCCACGCACGTCGGTCAGGAAGGTGCGCGCAACCTGTAGATCGACACGCAGGTACGGATCGTCCGGCGCCGTTGGTACACTGGGGATGTTGTCGCTGCGCGCGCCAGAATTGGCGACCAGGGCAAATACAGGCGGTGTTTCAGGCTCTGGAATCGCCGTGTAGGGAAGTCCGGCGCCATACGCCACCCGCAGGTCCAGGCGACCTTGATTGCCCAGAGAGCTACCTACCCCCGCGCTAATGAGATGGCGTCCCGCAAAATTCTGCTGATTGGCTCGGGTGGCATCAACCGACCAGGTCCAGGCCAGTGAATACCCCAGCCAACCAGTGACGCGCCCGGCCGGCCGGCGCACCCAGAGGTCCATGCCCGAGGCCTGAGCCCGGTCTCCATCGGCGGCCGGCAGCCCCTCGAAATTCTTGTAGAAGCCCTCAATGCCCAGCCTGATGCCCTCCACGAGCTCCTGATCCAACGCCAGGACGATGTGGGACGCGCTCGCAATGTTCAGGGCCGGCTGGCGCAACGAATCCGGAATCACGGTTCCCAGCATTGTCAGGCTTTGCCCGGATGCACGCACGTATTGCCTATACCGGCCGGCCGCCAACGTGAGCGACGCCCGGTCGTTCAACAAGACGGTAGCCGCTACGCGCGGGCCCACACGCGGTCTGGGATCCACGGAGAAAACGTCGGCCCGCAACCCGCCGCGCAATTGCAGGCGTTTACCAGCCTGCCACGCTCCGTCCACGTAGATGCCGGCGACTTCGCCCGCGCCCTCGGCCTGGAGGACCATCGAGTCCTCACGGATCGTGCGTGGCCTGGGCCAGGCCTTGTACTCATACTTCAACCGATCGAACTGTAGACCATAGTGCACATGGGCCGGTCCGACGGGACGATCCATGTTGATGCC
>JBOHRF010000270.1:0-6999 GCA_050732575.1 Longimicrobiales bacterium | reverse complement strand
GGACGTGATGGGGTCCACGGTTTGTGGGTCAGAGGAACAACCGCAGCCACAGCCGGCCGTTTCGCCCTGTTGCGCGCGCCGCGCGGCGCCCGCGTACTTGATGCGCACCACGCCGCGCAGAGCACTGCCCGACCCCAGCTCGAGTCGCATGACCGTGGCCGTCGATGGACAGCTGCTGGTGAACTCGCGCGAGGATTGCACTTCTGGTGGCACTTCAGCTCGCGTGATGACCTGGAATCCAAAACGCGGGAAGTAGTCCGCAGCCGTCGTGGTCAGCAGATACAGCGACTGTATACCCTGGCCCGCACTCCACTCCATGCGCTCCAGCACCAGCGCCTCGCCGATGCCCTTACCGCGATACGAGGGTGCAACCACAGCCGAGCGCAACAAACCAAATGCGCCATAACGCTCGATGCCGAGCGCAGCAATCAGCTCGCCGTTTTGTTCGGCAACCGCATAGGCGGCGCCGAACTGATCGGCCACGCCGTCAACAGGCAGGTCTGCAGACTCGAGTAGTGCCGTCATGCGCTGCAGGTCCGCGGCGCGCGCGCTACGCACCAGCCAGCCGGTAGGAACATCGCTCGAACAACAGCCCACTTGCGCCAGCGGCAGGCTTATCCTTTGCGTCTCCGTGTGTGTCATCCAACCCTCACTTTGGCCGTTCTCTTTGCCTTGTTTGTCGATACGACCGCTTCCGTTTCCGGACCGAGCGCGGCCAGGCGCGCTACAATGCGCGCGCGCAGTGCCGCGAGCTCGCGGCGATTCACGAAGTAATACGCCCAGAGTCCGTGCTTCTGAAAGTCGATCAAACCGGCTTCGCGCAATAACCGCAGATGATGGGATATCGTGGGCTGCTTCACTGGCACAGCCGCTTCCAGATCACATACGCAAACCTGGCCTTCGTTGCGCGCCAACACATCCAGCAGCTGCAAGCGAATTGGGTGCGCCAGGATCTCCAGATCAGCCGTGACCTGGCGCGCCGCGGCTGCGGTCAGTCGGGGCCGGGTCTCGCTGCCGCAGCAGCGCTCCCCTTTCACCCGTTCGTTCAGTACGCGCAGCTGCATGGTGCCGATTCCATTGATGGTTATCGATAGTATCGAAGATCATCAATGGATTGGCAAGGGTGAGCCGGAACAACCACTCGGCCCGGCCCGTCGGCCGGACGTCCCGGGCCGGTTGCGTGGAGTGAGGCAAATGGCGAGCCTTCAAGGGGTTAGCTTTCGTTTCAGACCGGACGAGTCGCCACCATGCAATCGCGTTCCACAGTCGATGAGCCGCTCATCCGCAACCCGTGGAAGCGCTGGGCCGTTGTGCTCGGTGTGTGGACGCTGCTGGCGCTGTTCTTCGTGCTGCAGGCGATAACGGCGCGTATTGCGTTTGGCGAGCCGCTCGACTTGAGGAAAGTCGCGGGCAACGAGCTGAGCTACTGGTACGTGTGGGCCGTTTTGTCGCCCCTGGTCCTGTACCTGGCGCGGCGTTACCGAATCGGTTCAGCCGTCGAATCGGCGCCCATGGGCGGATTGGCGGGAACGGCGCGGTCACTCAGCCGTAGTGGGAGCATACTGCTGCATTCAATTTTTGCCGTCATCCTGTCGGCCGCTCATGCGGTGCTGACCTTTGTGGCTACCACCGAGTTGATTGCGCCGATGCGAGGGCCGTCCGGCCCGGTGACATTCAGCCAGTTCATCCGGAAGCCGTTTCCGGTGGAGCTGTTCACCGGTTTTTACAAGTACTGGTTGATTGTCCTGATTTACTGGGCGTTGGATTACAGTCGGAAATATCGTCAACGGGAAGTGCAGACGGCGCAATTGCAGACGCAGCTGGCGCAGGCGCAGCTGCAGGCGCTCAAGATGCAGCTGCATCCGCATTTCCTGTTCAACACGCTGCACTCCGTTTCGATGTTGAATTTCACGGATGTGGATGCGGCCAATCGCATGCTGGTGCAACTGAGCGATCTGTTGCGCCTCACGCTGGAGAACTCGGGGGCGCAGGAGGTGCGGCTGCGCCAGGAGCTGGATTTTCTGCGTCGTTATCTGGAGATCGAGCAGACGCGCTTTCACGATCGCCTGAGCGTGCAGATCGATGCGGACCCCAAGTTGCTGGATGCGTATCTGCCCAATCTGATTCTGCAACCGATCGTGGAGAATGCCATTCGTCACGGCGTAGGCAAGCTGGCTCGACCCGGTCGCGTGCGGGTACGGGCGCTACGTCATGGCAACGAACTGGTCCTGGAGGTCTATGACGATGGCGCCGGGCTGCCTGAAGGCTGGCAGCTGGAACAGGATGCCGGGCTGGGCCTGTCGAACACGCTGGCCCGGCTGCAGCAGATGTACGGCGAACGGCAGCGCTTCGAGCTGGTCGCGCAGGAGAGTGGCGGGGTAGTGGTTCGCATTACGATTCCGCTGAGTTTTGGCGCGCGCGGTACGGAGGCGGCATGACGTTGCGCGTATTGATTGTCGATGATGAGCCCATAGCCCGGCGCGGCATTGCCACTCTGTTGCAGGATGAAGAAGACATCGAAGTGATCGGCCAGATCGGCGATGGCCGGGCCGCCGTAGAAGCGATCCGCGCGCTCGAGCCGGACATCGTCTTTCTCGATGTGCAGATGCCCGAGCTGGATGGCTTCGATGTGGTCGATGCAGTGGGCACCGATGCCATGGGCGCGATCGTATTCGTGACGGCCTACGATGCCTATGCCATACGCGCCTTTGAAGTGAGCGCGGTCGACTATCTGCTCAAGCCGTTCGATCGTGAACGTTTTGTAGCCGCGCTGGATCGAGCCAGGAAGACACTACGCTCACGCGAAACCGGAGAGCTACACGAACGTGTCGATGCGCTCTTGCGCATGTTGGAGGGCGCACCCGCCGGGACCCACACACCCGATACGCGCTCGAATCAACGCATGGTGATCAAGGATGCCGGGCGCGTGATGTTCGTGCGCCCTGCGGAAATTGACTGGGTCGATGCAGCCGGCAACTACGTTTGCCTGCACGTGGGCAAGGACAAACACTTGCTGCGCGAGACCATGGCCGGCATGGCAGCACGCCTGGACCCGGATCGCTTCATCCGCATCAGCCGCTCCATGATCGTAAACATCGATCGCATAAAAGAAGTGCAGCCGCTCTTCAACGGCAGCTATACGTTTGTCCTGCAGGATGGTGTCCGGCTGGAATCCAGCCGGCGGTATCGTCAGAAGTTGGCTGCGCTCTTCTCGGAGTGACGCGTGACGAGTCACTCGTGACGCGTAGACTCGGAGCGCACTGTCACGCTGGGAAGTCGTTTCAAAGTACGCGCGGAATCGTGCGTAGACGCTGTGCCCAGTCAGAGCAGAACAGCCCTCCGACGTGACGCGTAACTCACTGTCGTTTCAACGAACTGGGTCCGGCACGCGTTGAGGCGTGGAAGAGCCGTTGCCCCAGCAGAATGCGGCGCCGTCGCTGGCCAGGCCGCAGGTTGCTGAAAGCCCGGAACTCACTTCGAGGAACGTTCGGCCACCAACGACTCGGGCTGGAAGCTGAACGACATCGGGCGAATTGGGATTCGGGTTCACGCCATTTCCGACCTGACCGAAGTCGTTGTCTCCCCAGCAGAACGCAGCACCGAATGAGTTCAAAGCGCAGGTATGGGAACTGCCCGCAACCACTGCACGCCAGCGTTCGGTGGAGGCAACTGGCAATGGCACACTGGCGCAGCGGTAGATGATGTCCGCGCTAACGCATACGTACTGGGCACTATCAGGGATGGTCAGTCCAAGCCGCCCGCTGAACGCCAGCCCCCAGCAAAACAGCGTCGCGTCAGTCGACAGACCGCAGGCGTGATCCGTACCGGCCGCAATGGCAACATAAGTCCGTCCACCAGAGACGGCCGTGGGAATATCGCGTTGAACCCGCGTACCGTCACCGACGGAGCCAAAGTAATTCGTTCCCCAGCAGAACGCTTTGCCCGAGTCGTCCAGCGCGCAGGTGAGCCCGCGCCCCTCTGAACCCGGACCTATCCGATCATATCCACCAGTCGCGATCGCCCGATACAGGTGATTGCCGCTTACAGGAGTCGGCGCCCGACTGCACGGAGTGCCCACGCACAAATCAGGTGCAGGGCCGACTCCCAGTTGTCCCATTCTGCCGTCTCCCCAGCAAAACGCAACATGATTGGAAGTAACGCCGCACGTATGCAGAGCACCAATGGCGATGGAATCGAAACGCAGTCCCCCGGCGACTTCGACGGGTGTTGACCTGTCGGCTATAGTCCCATCGCCCAGTTGACCATAGACATTCGATCCCCAGCAATACGCTCGACCGTCCGTAGTTATGGCACAGCGATGGCCCAAACCAGACCGGACAAGGCGGAACACAGGTGCCGAGGATACCTTAACAGGCGCTACAATCGGTCCGGGAAAGGCCAGCCACTGCCAGCAATACGTGGCGTTGTCCTCCCAAACTCCACATGGTACGACAATCGTGCGCCAGCCAGCGTTCCGCGCCTCAACACGAATCGAGACCTGCGCTCGAGCTGCGCCCGCGGAAGCGATGATCGATGCGGAACCCGCGATCCGGCCATAGATCAGCCCGGCACTATCGAGATTGACCACGGCCGGGTCGGGAGAAGTCCATGCTACGTTTGGCTTCGGAAGGACGTTGCCCCTGGCGTCGCGAACGGTGGCAGTCAGCGTCAGCGTGTCACCTACTTGCAACACGGGATTGGCTGGTGTCACCTGGATCTCCGCCGGCTCCTGGACCGAAGGAATGGGGTCCTTCGTACATGACGCGGCCGCAACCACCGCAGCCGAAACGCGGCACATTCCCAGCAAGATTCTCATTTCCCTACACCTGGTAGTTGGCCCGGGGCCAGCGTAAACGGCCCCGGGCAAACAAGAACGTTATTCATTGAACAGATTCTTCTTCCACAGGTTCCTTATGTTCGTGAGATTCCAGCTTCCGGGTTCTGTGGCCGATTCGCTTTGGGACGTTGAAGCGGGGCTTCTGTAATAAAAGTAGCTATTGATCGAGGAATCGACCTGTTTCTCCAGGCATCGCATGAAGTGATCAATGCCGTCCGCGTGAATGGGTGCGCCACCATCACCAACCTGACAGGTTCGAACCAGATCTGCAACGTAGTCCCCTGGGAATGCGACGGCATCGTGGCCTCGTTGGCTGCGTCGGTCAGATCGAACAGAAACGCAGCCACGGCGCCCTCGATCACCGTCCCGTCAGGATCGTTCGGGTTGCTCCCGTCCGGATTGGCGTTCACAAGCAGGTATTCGTTGTCCTCAAAGTCGTCTGCAAGGCCTCCCAGCGCATCTGGCCTGGTGACTACAGAAACATATTCCGCAAAGCCTTCGACGTACGCGCATTTCAAGTTTGTATACAATGAATATCCATGGAAACTGCAGTACGGTGGGTTGGATGGCAGCCCACCGAGTGCATCATGGTGGAGAGCGTGACCGAACTCGTGAGCCGTGATTTCCATGATCGCGAGTGTAAAGACGTGGCTTGATTTGATGATGATCTCATCTGCAGATGGATCATATCCAGACCAACTTACCAAAGCGTTGATTTCTACGGGCACTTGACTGCGTCCCTGATCGAAAAAGTCGATCGAGTTGCTGATCGCGAGCCGCGTGTGGTTGAAGACATGAGATTCTGCATCGTGCTCGACGAGAATCTGTTCGTCGCCGCAGCCCGAAGGTGCACCGTTGAAAGTCGCGACGACACTATTCGGCGTCACGATCAACGCGGCATTCTCCGCATTGACTTCCATGTTGTATCCGTAAATGACTTCATCGTCGCAACCCGTCGAGAACTCGCCGTCGATGTTCGTCGTTTCATTAACGGGCATTGTGGAACCACCAGCCGGTCCCTCTGTTCCCGTTACAGTCGCTCCAACGACGGGTTCGTACTGATTCCAATAATCATCGTAGTAAAGAACCTCCCAGGTCCTTGTTCCCGGACTCATTACAGCATCGGCCGATCTGCCCTGACGCGCCATGGCTCTCCGGTGAAAGCGCAACGGACCGGGCTGACGTATCGCTGAATCCGGGAGCAAAGTGGGGTCGAACTTATCGGTTACTCGGCCGCCCGACTCCGTTATCCATAGCCAGAGAACCTTGTGCGCAGCATCCTCGGCTTGAGGCTTCCCACGAACACGTGTGGGTTGCACAAGCGCACGGGCTGTTGCGACGACACGGTAATACCCTGGCGCGGGAATTGTGAGCGTGCTTTGCCGCACCTGTGTGGCACCGACGTCGATCGCAGTTCGGCTGACATCCAATGGAGAAATTGTCACGCCTACAGGAACCCTGAAGTCTGAGCCCCATGCGGTTGCTCGCGCCGCCTGCACTTCGGGCGCACTAATCCTCAGCTCCACGTTGTCTGTTCCCATGAGACCATGGGTCCTAACTCTCAGTTCAATGGGTTCGTTTGGTCGAAGCTCGCCCGAGACCTCGAGAGCCACTTCAAAACGTTGGGTCATCACATAGTCCTTCAACACATAACGTGAGCTCTCGGTAGACTTGGAAGCAGAACGGCCATCGTTCCGATCCGATGACATCGGATCGATGCAGGCCGCGAGTATGAGCGATGCTGACGCTACGCTGACCAATCCCAGTCCTGGCTTCATTGTAACCTTCCCTTTCCACGGGGCTGTGGTTGGAATCGAGGACGAAGGCGCAACACGTCCTGCGGCCGGGACCTCGTCGCGGGGCGCACTTCTACAAGGGAGAGCCGCCGGGGGGCAGAGACCGCACTCTGACTGCACGACTACGTTGTGAGCGAGGTTGAAAGCTCCCTCAGGCCGCTAGAGTTCCAGGCATCTGGATTAGTTTGCTCGAACGAGCTGGCCGTCTGCGGCGGGCACAAACAACGAGCGGCTGATCTCGGCTAACACGTCCGCATGCTTAGTCCTTGAACTCATAAATACATTGACGTATTAAATAGGCTCCTGAAGCGGGTTTGGCCGACCTGTGAGAAGGGAGTCCTCCTGTGCCTCGGCGCAGTCCATACA
>JBOHRF010000269.1:0-7030 GCA_050732575.1 Longimicrobiales bacterium | reverse complement strand
ATGTGCTCCAGCGTCATCTCGCGCGTGCACTCGGAGCATGGCGCGCCGGGCTTCAACTTCGTGAGGCGTGTCACTTCGGCCACTGCCAGACTCAGGGACTGCCGCCACGCGGCTTCCGCCTGGTCCGCACGCCGCACGTTCGCGCGGTGCTCGGTTTCCAGCGCAGATCGTGCGCTCTCCGCATCAGCGAGCGCGCGCGTTGTCTCCTGGACCAACCTTTCCAGTTCGACAAAGTCGGGCGACGGGTGCGCGGCCAGCTCATGCTCGGATGCTTCGGCTTCCACGATGGAGCGGCCCAGCCATTCAATGTCCCGCCTGCACTGCGCCAGCTCGGCATCCACGGCGGCCAGCTTCTCGCGGATCAGCTGCACGGCCGAGTACTCCAACTCCATCGCATCCAGCCGCGGCCGCAGCTCGAGCGCCGCCTGATGCGCGGTGCGCCAGGACTCGCGCGTAATGCGGCCATCCGTCTTGATAGCATCGATCTGCCCGGTCAGATCATTCAGCTTCCGCTGGATCTCGGCCGGCTCGCGCGTGCGCCCCTTCAGCTTCGTCATCTCCTCCACGATTGCACGCGACCGTTTGCGGCAGGCCTCCTGCGCAGCCTGCAGCCGATCATAGCCCAGCACGCGAGAGATGAAGCGCGCGCGATCGGCGCCGCCCATGCCGGCCAGGAACTCCAGCTCCTTCTGACCGGTGAAGTACGTGTTGAAGAACTCCGGCCGCGTCATGGCGAGTACCATGGCCAGGTACTCATTCGAGGCCTTCAGTCCATCGGTTGCAACCACACCATCGCGATAGACTTCGCAGCCATTGAGCGAGCGGCTGACCATGTAAACGTGTGGGCCGTACGTGAACTCCAGCTCGACGCGCACCGGCGCGCGCTGCGCCGCACGGTTGAAGCGAATCGTTTCGGCCGTGCCGCGCGCAGCTGGCATTCCGTACAACGCCCACGCAATCGCTTCGAGGATCGTGCTCTTGCCCGCACCATTGCGGCCGACAATCGCAGTCAGCCCGCGTGGGAACTCGATGTGAGTGCTCGCGTGCTGACGGAAGTTGGTCAGCCTAAGACTGTGGAGGAGCATTTCCCATCTCCTTTGCATCGTCGCAGGCCTTCGCGATGTCGATCGACAACTGTCGTGCACCCTCTGGTGTGAGACACAACTGCTTCACCAGCTCGTTGAACTCGATGCCGATATGCACCTTGCCGCTCTTGTGCCTGTGGGAGTTAATGGCAATGCCGATAGGGGTACCCGGCTTGTGAATCGTCTGCAACTCCACCTGCACCACGTTGACCTCCAGCACCGGCACCTGCTCCTGCTGTTCTCTTTCCTTCGGCGCGTCATCGCCCAGCAGATGCGCCACTCTGTTACGCTCGATCATTCTTCCCCCTGTTTGTTGGCGTTCGGTTCTACGAACGTGCATTCGATCCAGTCCAGCTCGCGGTGCCGTTCCTCCCATCCCTCCATGCCGAATTGCGCGATAAACGTGTTCAGCTCGTTGCGCCACATCTTTTGCCCGGGCTCATCCGCAGGCCTGCGGGCGCGGTGAATCGTGCAGCGCCGCACGCCGGCGTCGATGATGACCGTGACGTGCGCGCCATTGGTGAGCATCTTCGCGGCCATTCCGTTCTTCTGGGCCCGGCGGTTCAGCTCGGCCCAGAGCTCTTTCAGAGTCATTCGCCCTCCTCGGGCAGATAGCCCAGGGCCAGGCCGGCCAGTTGCTCGCGGTCGATGTCGGGCAGCTTCGGCACGTACACGTCGCGGATGAAATGCTCAGTCTCCGCTTCCAGCGTGAGCGACGGTACATCGTGCGGCTCGATAATTGACCCCCTGCTGGTTGGTGGCCACAGATCGAGCTGGAAGTGCAGCGCGCACGCGCGCCACTCGTTGAACTCCTTCCAGGGCAGCTCCCGCGCGACTTCGCGCGTGACGTTGCCCACGACCTGGCGCACGATCGCGCCTTCGATGCTCTTGCCGTTCAGGTTGAAGCCGATCTGCTGAAACAGCGTGCCGGCGCCCCAGCCGCGCGCGTCGATGGTTGGCAGGTCGATCACTGGTCGTGGCCGCGTTGCGTGGAATGACGGCGGCATCGGTTGGTCAGCTTCGAATGTGTCAGTGTCGAATGTGATGAAGCCCTTCTGATCTGTCTCGGACCAAATGTCTGTGGTGGTCCGTTCAATGCCGCCGGTATAGTACGCATTGTGACAGATGGGACCGGCCTTGTGGTAGTGACCGAGCGCGAGGTATGTCCAGGCCGCCGGATCCAGCTCGTGCAGCCCGATCGCGCTACGGTCCAGTGCAGCTAGTGAATTCAGCTTGCGATCGGAGCCACCGAATACCGCGCCGTGCAGCAGCAGTACATGGAGATCGGCCGGCCCCAGTGCCGCCGGACTCGGCCGGTCCTTCTGACTGAGCGCCCATTCCGGCACGCAAACGATCTCAACATTGCCGTGCAGGACTGACTGCATCTTGCGCTCGATGACATGGACATCGCTGACCTCCGTCAGCACGCGCAGGATGCAGGTCGAGCCTTCCGAACGTGGCAGGTCATGATTGCCGCTGATGATGTGCCAGGGCGCGCCACACTCAGCGCGGAATGCGCCCAGACCACGCAGCGCGAGCTTGATCGCTGCGTTCGTCGGACGCGGTGTGTGGAAGAAGTCGCCGGCCACCAGCACCAGATCGGGCTGCAGCTCGATGAGCTGGGCGATCACTTCCTGAAAAGCAAACGCGACATCTTCCTCGCGTTGATTCTGCCCCTGCGGCGTTATGCGGTGATAGGCGCGGTAGCCGAGGTGCAGGTCTGCCAGATGTGCAATTCGCATTGGTCCCTTGCCTTGGTTTATGCGTCAGTGCGCACGGCTGCGAGTACTCGGCGCTCGATGTCGGTCAGATCCCACTCGGCCATGATCGCGTACAGTTCGCCGCCGAGATGCTTGAGCAGAAACGGGTCTTTGTCCGGCCACGTTTGCGGGCCGGTCGTGCCACTTCTCGACCTCCCATAACGTGAAGTACTCGGAGAGCTGGCCCTTCACCTTCTGCCGCACCTGCGGCGGCACCATCGGCACGAGCGACCAGCCACGGCTCTGCATCTCGCCGCGTGTCCAGGCGACCGTGCGGCGCAGGGTCGGGCCTGCCTTGCCCGACTGCGATACGCGGAATACCACGCGCGGCCCGCTCTGGTGGTATCGCTCAAACGAAAGCTCGACCTCCACGCGGTCACTGCGCGCCAGCCCGAGCAGTGGCCGGCCCTTCTCGTCAACCGGGCACTCGCGGTATACGTCGGACAGCATGATTACGCCCATGCTGTGATTCACGATGCCCGCGTACACCTTCGCGATGGCCTCGTAGTTCGAATCGCTCCGCTTGCGCAGCTCGGATCGGTACCACTCCAGGCGCTTGCGCGCCTCCTCCACTGGGATTTGCAGCGTGTGTACGTTCATATCAGATGTCTCCGTCATCGAGTCGACAGTTGAAGCACTTTAGTCCTGGCCGGTGGAATCCCCTGGCTTTTTGGCACTTCACGCACGCATACATCGGTGGCAGGTTGCCCTGCCGCTCACGGATCTTGTCTGCAAGCTTGAAAATCATGTCGAACGCTTTCGCTTCACTCAGGCGGTGAATGCGCGCGTTCTTCACCCACTCCCGCATCTTCTCGCGCTCGGCATCCGTGAACTCTGGCGCTTCCATGAACTTCGCGATGCGCGCGTACTGCGCATCGTTCGCTGCCGTGTGGTCCTGCGGGACCTCCTTGTCGATCACGCGACTACTTTCCATTGCGCCACTCCTTCACGATCCGCAGGATCACGTAACTCGCGATGTAGATCAGCACTGCCCACACAGCCCACTTCATGGCGCACCCAGCTGGTCGCGCGCTGTCACCGCAATCGCGAGCGCAGACCACGCATCGCCCGAGATTCCGTAGGTCGGGCCGGGGTTCTTCTTCGTGCCCGGCGCTCCCAACAGATCGATGAGCGCCTGGCGGATGTTCTGATCTTTTGCTTTGGGATTTTTGCAGAGGTGCATCTTCACATCGAGGCGGTAGACCAACAGCACGTCATCGGGGCGTGCGCTGCCTGCTGGAAGCGACCAATCCAGCGCACGGTCTCGAACACTTCTTTCCCGACTGCCATGCCGAAGCTCGCCACCATCTCAATGGCGAGCCGTGCACCCGAACAGTTGCGCACCAGGTCGAGTACTTCACGGTTCGGCAACGTGGCGGACTTGTGCACGACGCCGGCGTCGAAGAACACCAAACCCGACTCCTCCGGGCCCGGATCTATCGCCAGGATGAGCATGGTCAGTCGTCCAGCTTCGGATCGACTGGCAGCGATCCCGCCTCGGCCTGCGCCTCGAGATCCACCAGATCGGGGTCCTCGTAGTCGTCCGGGACGTACACGATGATCCGGTAGTCCTGGCCCTTGATGTTGAGATCGATGCCGGTCTCTGTTTCGTCCAGCACCACCTCGGCACCGCTCGCCACCTGCTCCTCTTTGAACAGGTCGTAAATGCGGCGCGTGAGCGTCCTGGCAGTCCGCTCAACTGCATCCATTGGGTACGGCTCCTAGGCTGTTAGGGTGTACACGAAACTGTACATAGGAGGCGGCCAGCACCGGTCAGAAACCGGTCACCGGCGCCCCGAATGCGGTGCCTCAGATGTCGGTAGTGCTCAGAGGGAAACGGGTGGGTGCAGAACGGGTCAGATGAGGGCGTTGCCCTCGAAATGCGGCGCGGGTAACCGCTTGGGGGTTCGAGTCCCTCGCCCTCCGCTCCACGTCAGACCACAACTTACGGCCTCGTGATGCTACGGCGTTGCGAGGCCATTTTTCGTTCCGGGTTACAGAATGGGTTACAGAACTTTGCACGAAATTCCATGCCGTCGGCAGCAGTTGCCGCAGGTCTTAAGCCAACCACGTCATTGGAACTCTATCGGGCAAACTTTGCGTGCGGCCTTGCTGTCTGTCCCGGTTGTGTAGCTCTTTCGGGGCGTCGTTTTCAGCGCGTCAATCGATAGAGCTCAATGCGCTCCACATCAAATTCGTCCTTGCTCACACCGAGCACGAAATCACGACCGATGTGTGAGGGCTCGAAGCGTGCAGGCAGACGAGCACTGGCAAGCGAACGGCCGTTGGGGTCGTAGACGTCCCAGTCACGGGAAGGGTCCCACGGCGGTCCGTACCTGCGCACCCACAAATTGCCGTCGTCATCGAGCTTCAAGGCGGCAAACTCCGGTGTTTTGCGCGGGGCCGGAATCTCGCGGAGCGCGACGCGCGTGTCTGTTTTGGCCTGCTCGTTCGGGCGTTTGGCGACTTCGAATTCGATCCAGCGCTCGATGTCCGCGCCGGACAGCGCGCGTGCACCGTCGCGCAGCTTCAACGCACCGACGCGCGTGCCGCGCGTATCGTAGATGCCTATTTCGGTGGAGTGCGTGTCGCCGTAGTAGAAGCGTGTGTTGCCGATTGCGATCTGCGCCGTGCGACCATACGGGTACGGGTACTGGCGCCAGGAGGAACCCACGGGCTGCACGAAGGATTGGCCTGCCTTGCCGCGCACGATCGTGTCATAAGCAGCCGTGGGCGAGGCCCGTCTCAGCACGAGGCCGACAAAGTCGATGTGGCCCTGGAAGTTGTTGATCTTGTCGGGCGGAGCAAGGCCGAGTGCGGCGATGTATGAGCCATCACTCAGGCGACCGCTTGCTGCCGGAATGGGCGGCAACTGCACGGTGTGCAGCATGGTCGGACCGGGGCCGTAAAAAGTTAGCCGCCCATTGCGCGTATCCACCGCCACCAACGAATCGCCACGCAACCGCCATAAATAACGCAGCGTCCTGAACTCACCGGGCCCGTCACCGGCGCGACCCATGGTCCGCAAGTGTTTGCCCTGCGCGTCGTACACGCGCAGCTCGCTCGATCCACCGTTGGCCACAGCAATGCGACCGTCAGCCAGACGGACCGCGTCCCCGACCTGCGCAAACATGTATTCCTGCGCGGCCTCGACTTCACCGATGCGCACGGTTGGCTGCGCGGATAGCGCCCATGTTTGCTGAACGGCTACCATAAACGCGATGGTCATTACCACGGTGAGCACTCCCTTTATCGATGTGTTGCACGAACGACTCAAACTGAACCGGACCTGGCGGGCGAGCAACCTTGTGGAGTCCTCCTACAAGCGTGCCCTTGACTCGGACTGGCACCGGCTCGTACCGTCGAGAAGAAGCAGAACGATGTTCCGATGCAGATGAAGATTCTCACCGAGTTGTCGCGGGCAAGCGAGAGTCGATGAAGCCGTTTTCCAAGGTTGTCGTGGCGGGCGTCATGGTCGCGGCCGCGGGTCTGCTCGCGGCAGGAAAGGCGATGTCCATGGGAAAGAAGTGCCTGTTCTCCGAAGTGCAGGGTGTTGTCCTGAGTAATAATCAGCCCGTGGCCGGAGCCGTTGTAGAGCGGGAATTCCGGTGGACGTGGAAAGGTGAAGTCGGAAAGGACCAGACGACTACCGGGCCGAAAGGCGAGTTCAAGCTGCCGGCCATCTACAGAAGTTCGATCGGGTCGTTCCTGCCGCATGAGCCCATGGTCCGTCAGACCATCCTCATTCGACACGGAGGACAGACGTACAAGGCCTGGATGCTCGACAAGAGCAATTATGACGAGAACGGCGAATTGCAGGGCAAGCCGATCATGATCTCGTGCAGACTCGAGACTGAACCCAAGCACACAGGCGAAGTTTACGGCATCTGCGATCTGCAATGAGCCCGGAGAGCAAACATGATTCCGCTGAGCCCAAAAGAAGCCGCGGCGATTGCGCGCGGTGTCTACCGGTTGCTTGATGACAGCGTCTCGGAAACGCGCGAGCGGGGACTGACGCTCGGTAGCGAAGGGTTGTTCCGCGTCGAAGACGGTTCCCGGTTCGAGGGACAATCAGGCGGCCTGTTTTGGAAGCGGCTGAGCGGCTTCGGGTACATCGCCGCGGGAGAAGGTGTGCGGCAGGGCGAAGTTCTCGTGGCGACACACTGCACGGCCATAGGTCTGGAC
>JBOHRF010000268.1:0-7033 GCA_050732575.1 Longimicrobiales bacterium | reverse complement strand
GCGCTTATTCGCATTGAAACCAAGGCGGGCCATGGCGCTGGCAAGCCGACCAGCAAACAAATCGAGGAAGCGGCGGACGTGTTGGCTTTCGCGCTGGCTAATCTTCGGTGACTGAGCAGGGATCCCGAACCTAATCCTAATCCTCAGCACTCTCCTTCTCCCTCGAACGACAGGAGGAGGAGAGTGCTGAGGATTAGGATTAGGGGAAGGATTAGGATTAGGAACGACGGTTAGTCTCCCGATGCGGCCACGGGCGTCTGCGCGGCAGCGCGGCGTTCGCGCGCAGCTGAGCGCAACATCATGATCGCCGTGTAGAGCACGACCACTACCACCAGCCAGCGCACCCAGGTCAGGGGCAGTGACTTGACCAGTAAGGCCGCGATCAGCACAGCGGGTATGCCGCCCAGCGCCAGACCGAGTGCCGCGCGCAGGTCGTAGCTGCCCGCGCGCACGAAACGAACGCTGCCCACCGGCATCAGGAACGCGCACGAGCCCATCATGATGGGAAATGCAGTGGTGGGCACCATGCCCAGCAGGCTGATCATGATGAGGCAGGGTGCATACAGCCCGATGCCCAGTGTCATGAGTGCACCCAGTACGAAGTTGCCTACCACGCCAACGGCCAGCAGCGCGCCATCCAGGCCCAATGCTTCACCACCCGGGATCACGGGCGTGCCGCGCATCTCATCCAGGTTCTTGATGATGAACAACAAGGCAGCGGCGAGCAGCGCCATGCCCATCCCAACCTGGATTTTGCGGCGAGGCCATTTGGCTACCACGCCCGAGCCCAGCCACGAACCCAGGACGGCCGCCGCGATCAACGCGATCAGCGTGCGCATGTCCACTTCGATGAGGCCGATGTAGATAAACGCCTGGGCCACCGTGGGCAGCGTGTGGCCCACGTTGAGTGTGCCCGGGATCACCCGGTCATCGATCAGCTTGAAGAACTTCCAGAGCGAGGTAGTGGTGGCAAACGAGCCGATGCCCAGCGTGTCGAAGAAGTTGGTGACAAAACCGATCCCCGAATTGGCCGGCGTGGGCGTGGGCATGGCACCACCGGTCTGGGCCCGGGCCAGCCGGATCCAGTTGACCAGGTAGTAGAGCACGAACACACCGAGCAGTATGAACAGGATCGTTTTGGCGCTCATGGCTGGTGCCTTCCGATTGGTTTAGACTGGGGTTGCCACAAATGTAAGGCCGATGCCCGGTTATGGGCAGAACTGAGCCCATGCCCGGGTCGCTTCAGGTCGTACCGATGAGTCCGTCCTCGACCGTACCGGCCTGCAGGCGTCCGACCGGTGGCCGCGGGTTCGCGGTCCCTCCCACGAAGGATCGGAGCTCTGGACACCCGCTTTTAACGGGGTCCCACATCCGGCAGCGCAAGCATGCTCGAGCCCCAAGCAAGACCTGCGCATTGTCATCCTGATGAGACTGTCCCCAGCAGTAGCGGCTGGTAATAAACACCATCGACGCGTTCTACGGCGGTTAACCCGACTTCATTCATGAGCGCGAGTACCGCCGCGATGGGAACGGCAAAATACGTGGTCGCCAATTCCAGGTCGTGTTCTGTTCCGTGCGCGTCGATGGGGCGTACCCGCATTGTGAGTCGATACGTGGCTCCCTGCCACAGCCATTCCTGCTCGAGGTAGTAACGCCGGCCTTGCCAGGTGCGCTCGCCGTACGGTCGCTGCTCGCGCGTGCCCGCGGGCATCACTTGGTAGTCACGCATGGAGAGCACAACGCCTCCGCCCGGCCGCACACAACGCTGCAGCTCGAGCAGTGCAACCTTGATTTGTTCGAGTGACAACAAATGCGGCAGGGAGTTGTCGCAGGCAATGACGACATCGGCTGCCCGTGAGCGAAAGGGCAGTGCGCGAAAGTCCGCCGCGGCGAACGGTATGCTCAAATGACGAAGCCGCGCTTCCCGTTGCGCACGGGCCAGTGCACGGACGGAAAGGTCCGAGCCGATGACCGTGAATCCGCGCAGTTCGAGCGCAAGAGTCTGCGTGCCAATGCCCGCCGCAACGTCGAGGATGAGTCCGTTGGTTGGCGCCCAACGTTGCATGATGGAATGAAGCGCGCCGCCCTGGCGCGCGATGCTCGCGTCCCAGTTCTCGAAAATGAGATGATAGGCGTCGGCCAGATCGTCGTAGAAAGCGCGCGCGTCACTCAGAAGCAACTACTCGACCGGCCGTTGAAAGCAGATTTCGTATCCGTCAGGATCGTGCAAGTACAACTGCTTCATGCCGTAATCGCGCACCACGGGGTCGTCCACCACGAAGCCGCGACTGCGCAGGTAAGCACAGGCAGCATCGACATCCGCGCAGTCGAAGAACAGCGCCGTGTCGCGGTGTACATCATTGCGGCGTCGGTCGGGAGTCAACGGTCGGCTTTCCATCTGGTAGGCAGTGTTGAGCATCAACTCCGATTCGTGAAGTCGCAGCAGCACCCAGTCGCACTGGTCATCATCGGGTACTGGACTCACCACTTCAAACCCCAGCACATCGCGATAGAACGCAATTGAGGTTGGCATGTCGAAGACCTGAAGCAGCGGACACAAGCCACCGATTGTTAGTGCCATGTAGCCAGCTCTCAGCGGCGCCAGGAGATTCGGTAACGGACCACGATGGGCACGTCGAGTTCGGCACGGGTCCAGCCCCATGCTACATCGCCACGCGCTCCAACAAATACAACATCGTACGGCACAGCAACCTGGCCCACGTAGGTACCATCCGACTCGAACACGTCGAACAGCGTGGGCTCGCGCCAGCGAACGGCGGGCAGCGTCCGACCGCCCACAAGGTGCGGGGGCGGCTCGAACCGTTCGGAGGGCGTGGACAGGGAGGCCCAGATGCGGCCGTCTTGAAAGGTGGTAATGAACTTGAAGAACGGTTTGGTACGCGGCACGTCGGGCACGGTGCCGCTGAACGTTCCGTAGAAGCGCAGCCAATCGCCCACAAAGTCGCGCTGCTCTTTTCGCTCTTCCGCACTAATCGGCACGGGCGCAACGTCGCGGCGAATGCTGACAACCTGGTTAGCCTGCCGAACATCAATTGCATACCGACCGTTCACAGCCGTCACGAAATACCCCTGAGGATTCAACGTCCACAGGGAACGCGGCCAATACGGGACTGACCTGCTGAATGAGCCCCTGCCGCCCGCACCCGTGGCCGTCAGGCGCGGCGCAACGTTACTGGGCAGTTCAGGCGGCATGAGCGTGTCTGCCACAGTGCCATCGGCGCGAAACCGCACGATCGCTACCGGTGAACCCGCATTTGGATTTCGCGGCAGCGTGAATCGCAAGTAAGCATTGCCATTCGGGCCTACTTTGAGCCACTCGGCACCGCGAATCACAGCACCATAAGCGCGAGCATGCCACGCACCAACGGATTCTCCTGATGCCGAATAGACATTGATGCGCCCATTGCGCGAGTCGCCCAGCAGCAGTCGTCCATCAGGTAGTTCAGCCAGACCCGTGGGTGAAAGGTATTCGCCTGGACCGCTGCCCCGGCCGCCTACTTTGCGAAGGAACCGCCCCGTCCCATCGTAGCGCCTGAGAACTGCCGTGGCCATTCCGTCGCCCGACCAATCGAGTACTACCAGCGAGCCATCGCGTTGAAGCAGAATCTCCGACGGTCCTCCAAAAAGGTAGGCTTCGTCACCCTCGAGCACGCCGATCTTCAGGTCGGGAATCAAGGCAGCCACGCCAGCGTAGCGCGGTGCGCGTGCGAGTTTGACAATGGTATCGCTGCGCTGCGCCTGGAGCATTGACACGTCCGCAAGCAGTACCGTAACGGAAGCCAATGCCGCCATGAGGGAGAATGGGCTGCGGATTAACATCCTGTCGCCTGTGGTCGTTGCACCGCGATCGCTCGTACCTGGTGCATGGCAACGGGCGAAGCGCGCGCGCCTCGTCCGTTTGAATTCAGCGCTGCGGAGCGTTCGAACCACCCCCGCTGCTCACGCGCGTCGGAGCCCGGCGCGGCAACGTCAGCGCCACCAATGCAGTGTTGTTGCCTGCACCCGTGGCAAACACGATGTATTGTCGGCCCTGATGCAAGAACGTCATGGGTACCGCGCTGGTGCGCGCGGGAATCTGGATGGCGCCGACTTGCTTGCCCGTCGCTTTGTCAACGGCGTAGAGCTGCGGCGCTGTACCCTGCGGCGCTGATCCACCACTGCGCCCTGTTCCGTAGATCACGAGCGACTTGGTTGTGATGACCTGTCCCTGACCGCGCCCACCCGTAGAAGGCGGCAGCGTAACACCGGCAAACAGCGGATCGTTCGACGTGACAGGGACCAACTGACCGCCGTTCGGCGTCCACCACGCCTTGTCGCCCGTTGTCAGGTTGTACGCCGTGATGCCACCCAATTGCTTCGGCTTGATGATGGAAACACCGCCAATGTTGGTGACCGGACCACCGCCACGGCCGCCACCACCACCACGTCCGCCGCGCCCGGCAGGCGGTGTGTAACCCGGAGGTGGCGGCAATGCACCAGGCTGACCGCAACTGATGTGCGGACCGTTGGCACCGGCTTGTGTATAGCGATGCTCGGAGCACGGATCCTTGGCCACTTCCGTCGTGCTCAGTCCACTCTGCGATGCGACGTACAACATGCCCGTTTCCGGATCCGCTGCGGCACCACCATCGATGTTGACACCGCCGCTCGCACCGGGCGCGTACCAGGAGCAATGATTCTGTCCGCCCTCGAGCGGCGAGGGTGGAATGTAGTAGGGGCCCATGCGACACTGGCGTGCCAGCTTGAGCGCAGAATCTCGAATGGCCGGTGTATAAGCGATGAGATCCGCCTCCACCAGGCCCTGCTGTGAGTACGGTGCAGGCTTGCTGGGAATCGGTTGGGTGCGCGCTGTCTTCTCGCCTGGCACTTCACTCTGCAGCACGGGTGTTTCAGGCATCGGCCAGATGGGTTCGCCCGTGACGCGATCGAAGACGTAGACCCAGCCCTGCTTGGTGGTCTGTGCTACGATCTTGCGCGGCCGGCCGTTCACCGTGACGTCCATCAGGTTGGGCGACATCGGTGTGTCATAGTCCCAGATGTCGTGATGCACCATCTGGAAGTGCCATTTGCGCTGACCCGTCTTTGTATCCAGCGCCACAATGCTGTTGCCAAACAGATTGTTGCCCGGACGATGGCCACCGTATTCGTCGCTCAACGGCATGCCCACCGGGATATAGACCATTCCCAACTCGGGATCCGCTGCATACGTGGCCCACGCGTCGTTCTTGCCGACACCTTCCGTGCCGATCTTGGAGCCGTTCTCCCAGGTCTCCGCGCCGAACTCGCCCGGCTGCGGCACCAGGTTGAACAACCAGAGCTGTTTGCCCGTGCGCACATCGAAGCCGCGGATGTAACCCGGCAGATTGCGCAGACGGATCGGGTAATAGCCGTGAATCGAGGAATTGCCGAGCACGATCACATCACCTACTACGATCGCGGGCGAGCTGTGCGCGATCTGGCCGTGCACCGGATCGATGCCGACCGTGCCGTCCGCACCCGTCTTCGTGACCGGATCCCAGGTTTCGCCGGGACGCGCTTTGCGCGCGGCCGCGGCATCGCTGACGATGAGTGAGCCCGAGTCATCGACGGCCAGCGGCACGAGTGGAAAGCCCAGCCCATCCATCAGATCGACGACACCATTCTTGCCGAACTTCGGATCGGGGATGCCGGTCTTCGCATCCAGCGATGCCAGGTGGTAACCTGGTGTTACTACGATCACGCGCTCTTCCCGGCCATCCGTCCAGTACGCCAGTCCCCGACCGGCAAACTGGCGCGGTGCTTTCTGCCAACGGATGCCTTCATCGAGTCGCCACATCCAGAGCGTTTCACCTTTGGCCGGATCGATGGCCGCCGCCACGCGGCGAGTCGTCGCAACGGTGAAGAGTCGGCCGTTGGCATATAGCGGAGTCGTGCGGTAATACTCGTCTGCGCCCAGCGGCGCCGCGCTCCACTGCCACGCGACCTGCAGCGAATCGAAGTTCGATGCATTGATCTGCTCGAGCGGCGAGTAGCGGCTGCTCCAGGCATCGGCCGCCCAGTAGCGCCACTCACCGGGCGCATTGCCGCGCACCAGCGTTGGCCCCTGCAACGCGCTGGAGCGGACCAGGAAGGTGCCGAGCAGAGCCACCAACACAACGGCAGCAGTCCATACCCAACGCCGGGTCGTCACACGTCGCGCCATGGTCACATCCCTCGTCTGTCGTGAAAGCGCCTGGCCACGGAAGGAGCCGAATGGCCTCAGCATGCAGGCCGCAACCCGACTTGTCCACCCCACCCCCAAAAAAAGGCTCCCGGACCGTCAGATCCGGGAGCCCGAATTGCCCTGGTTATGATTCTTAGTTCAGCGGACAACCTGCGTTGTTCAGGGCATCGAAAATATTCTTCTGCGCTTCATAATTGCCCGATGACCAGGCCGCATTGAAATCGGCAATGACCTGGGCCGGAGACAACGGGAAGTTCAGGTCCGGGTGCGCGGCACTCAGCAGAGAGGCTACCGCATGACGCCCGAGCTGGATGGAAGGTCCACCACCCGTATTGTTGATCATTTGCAGGAGCGTCTTGCCCGGATACGCATTCACGCCGAATACCGTGAAAAACAGCGTGCTGGTTGTGTAAGGCGCGGTCCAGGAATCGAAATGCTGGGAACGGCCCCAGTAGCCAGGCGTGCAGCCCTGGCCGGGCGGCGGCACTTCAACCGGCTTGTTCTTGAACGTAACTGCGCCGCCATTGTCGAAGTTGACATTCATGGTAATCGAGTTGCCGGCAATCGTGAATCCCAGGGGAGCTGCCGCGACGATGAGGTCGAGCGCTGTTCCCGGCGAGCTCGCGATTTCCGTGACCGTCAAACTCACCGTGGGGTCTCCCGGCAGGCCGCGCTGCCACAGGACTGCACAACTCGTGAAGTCGGAAGTTGCGGGGAGCGTGAAGGGACTCGCGATCAGCGTGCCCACTCCAGCTGGAGTGGCCGTCACCGCGAACGTGGCCGTGGTGCCCTCCGGACCAATCTTGCACA
>JBOHRF010000267.1:0-7070 GCA_050732575.1 Longimicrobiales bacterium | reverse complement strand
CTTCAATGCTTCCGCTTCGGCCACCGGATCCTGGCGCGTGCGCGCCAGCGCGCCCGCGCGCCGGCTGGTTTGCTCTACGATCTCCCAGCGTGCCCGCGCAGCCTCCAACTCCGCGCGATTCAGATCCACCGAGTTGGCCACCGCAATGTTCTCCGCAGCCAGCGCCGTTGACTGCGCTTCGTTGAAGTTGTGCTCGGCCGCTGTCCAATCCTTCAACTCGGTTTGCAGGACACCAATGTTGTTGAGGACCGATGCCAACATATCGAAATCTGCGGCCGCCTTGAATCCGGCCAGGGCTCGCCGATAGCGCGTCAACGCTGTATCCAACTCGCCGCGTATGTTGGCCAGCACACCCAGATTTTGTTCCACCATGCCCAGCAGACGGTGCTCGCGGCAGCCTTCCGCCAACAACGCAGCCTCCTGAAAACGCGTCTCCGCATCGGTCAGCTCACCGCGCCGCACCGCAATCACGGCCAGCCAGTTGGTGGCGTGCGCTATACCGGCCACGTAACCCGCGCGTTGCGCGGCTTCCAGACTCGACTGGTAATAACGTTGCGCGTTTTCCGTCTCGCCTCGATCGCGCTGAATCGTGCCCATGAAACGCAGTACATCCGCATAGCGCGGATCCAACGACTCCGGACCCAGCGCAGTCAGCGCCTCGTGATATGCGGCCAATGCCGCCTTCGGGTCTCCTCGCCGCTCTGCTGCGCGTGCCCGCTCGATTCGGCTGGCGATCGCATTGCCTGCACTCGCGGTCTCGCCGGCTGGGACGGGAGCCCTACGCTTCGGTGCCATTCCAGATTTCTCCTATGGTATCATGACACACCGGAACGCCGTGCCCCACGTCAACCACCCACCAGGATCAGGCCCTTCTTGGGCGCTACGCCATAACTGCAAAAATGCCAGATCTGAAACGCCGCCATGCGGCCATACTGAAATACCGGGTTCACTTCACGCGTCGTGATCACGCCGTCATTCGGCTCACCCAGGAAGTACGCACCAATCAATTCGTCCGCTGCGCGCGCGGCATCGTAGCTTGAGCCGGCTACCGAGAACGCCAACAACGCAGGCTTGCGGAACCGCAATCCGTGCGGCTGGAAATCCGCTCGAATGTCGCCGCCCTCAGGCACGGTCAGCGTAATGTCTACCGGTGCGCTCAATGCGCCCGCCGGCACCATCAATACCGCGCCATCGACCGCCAGCACGCCACCACGACCATCAATGCGCCGCGTCACCGAGGTCTCGCGCAGCGCCGACGATGCGCGCCGCACCAACCGCAGTCTCTCCGCTGATGGCAACAAATAACTCACCGTTGCAGGCAGCTCGGGCTCAGGCGGTCCACTCACACGGTCATCCCGGCAGGATGCCAGGGCTGATACCGCGATCAGGACCAGGACTGTTTTTCGGGTGCGTGCAATACTCATGGGTTCACCTCGAAGATGGGTCAGTACCCGTAAACTCGAGTCCGACACGGTGCCTATAAACAAATGGCGTGCCCTCCCCACAACCACTGCTAAGTCCCAGCAAATCAACACATTGCCCAAGCAATCGCGCGCTGCGCCAACGCCACACTGTAAGGAGTTTTTCCGCGACTGATGCGCGGAACCGTAAAGTTTCTTGCCGGTGGCGTGACGCGTCGCCTCGGCGGTCTGGCCCGCTCTGGGTAGATCCTGTTTGTATGCGCGCTACTGCGCGTAACAGCGGCAACGTTCCAGCGGGCCAATGCGCTCCGAGTTTACGCGTCCCGCGTCCCGCGTCACGCTACGTAGTTCGATTTGCCCGAATACGTACTTGCGCGTAACCCTCTTCAACTCGTCCTGGCGCAGTTTGCATCCGCGTGCGAGACACGATTGCAATGCGGAGGTTGAAATGATTGCGACCAGGGGAAAGGGTGATGGTGCCGGCGTACTCGAGCATGTGGGGCGAGGCGCACTGCTGTTCGTGGCCATCACTGCGGCGCTGCGTCATCCGGGTGTCTGGGCGCGGCCTGCGTTAGCCGAGCTGCATCGTCAGGCGTTCGATTCACTGGCGCTCGTACTGGTGCTTACCGGGCTGGGTGGCGCTCTCATCTCGCAGCAGACCGGCTACCAGTTCCAGGGCAACCTACCGAGCTGGGTTGTTGGTAGTGTAGTGGCCGCGAGTCTGATCACGGAGGTCACACCGCTCTTCACCGGCATTGCGCTGGTGGGCATTGTGGGCACTCGCATCGCTGCCGAGCTGGGCGCCATGAAGGTCACCGAGCAGATCGATGCGCTGGAGGTCATGGGCCGCGATCCCGTCAGCTACCTGGTAGTCCCGCGCGTGGTCGCGAGCTTTCTGATCGGGCCACTGCTCGTTTCCCTGGCCCTTGCCGGATCCATGCTGGCAGGCTGGGCCCTGGCTCTGCTCACAACGCGCGCCGACTCGGCCGACTTCTGGTTTGGAGTACGCCACTACATGCGCGATTTCCCCATGTTCTTCGCGCTGATCAAAGGCGCCGCCTTCAGCACAGCGGTCACGTTTGTTTCCTGTTACTCGGGTCTCGAGGCGACCGGCGGCTCCATGGGTGTAGGTCGCTCGACGCGCCAGGCAGTGGTCGCCATGATCGCGTCTATTGTGATCCTGGACACGGCCCTGGTGCCTTTGCTCAAGCTGGTGCGCATATGATCCGGCTCGAACAGGTGAGCAAGCGACTGGGAGCGCAGCTCGTTCTGAATGAGCTCACGCTCGACATCCAGGCCGGTGAAGTAGTGGCGCTGGTCGGCCCGTCGGGCGCGGGCAAGAGCATACTGCTCAAACATGTGGTTGGTTTGATCATGCCGGATCAGGGCGATGTGCTGATCGATGGCAGATCGCTCGTGCGCGTGCGTTACCACGAGCTCATCCGCCTGCGACGCCGCATGGGTTACGTCTTTCAGGACGGCGCGCTGCTCGATTCGCTGACCATCGAAGAGAATCTGCGGCTGGCCATGGATGATCGCTTCTGCCGGGACCAACCGGCAGCCTGCGGCCAGCGTATTCATGACGCGCTCGAGGCTGTGAATCTGGAAGCGCTGGTCCTGACCAAACTACCCGCAGAGCTCTCGGGCGGCATGCGCAAGCGCGTGGCCGTGGCGCGCGCTCTGCTCAACCACCCCGAGATCCTGCTGTTCGACGAGCCGACTACCGGACTCGATCCGCACAACAGCGCGACGGTCAATCAGGTCGTTGCGGGCACGCATCTGTACGGGCGGACCAGCATTGTCATCACCCACGACCTGTCCGGCATCGCCAGCTACGCCAATCGCGTGGTGCTCATGCGCGGGGGTCACGTCTGCTTTGACGGGTCGCCCCCGGCTTTTTTCGCGGCAGCCGATCCCTCGGTCAGTGAGTTCATTGGCCGCACCACAAAGGAGGTATCATGACTGGCTATACTCGCGGTTACAGCGTGGCCCGCTTGGGCCTGCTGACCGTGGTCTCCGTAGTAACGTTCATTGCGCTGTTTGGCTTCGCGACCAACCGTTCGCTCACTGCCACCCATACGCGCGTGTACGTGAGCATTACGTCCGCGGAGGGCTTGAAGAAGGCCGATGCCGTTCTCTACCAGGGCGTGCAAGTGGGTGAGGTGAAGCGGCTCGAGTTTCACCGCAACGACGCTGTCCTCGTGCGTTTGACACTCACGCAGCGCACACCCTTGACCCGCAGCGCGCAGGCCGCGCTGGTTGCGACCGACATGTTCGGCCGCAAGGCAGTGGTGCTCAAGGCCGGTGCCCGTGCCGACCGTCCGCTGGTGAGTGGCGATACCATTGCCGGCATTGCGCCCGCTTCCATGACGGCCAGCATCAGCGAACTGAGTAAGCAGGCCCAGCGCGTGCTGGGCGACACCACGGTTGCCCTGGTGCAGGATGGACTGACCGAGCTGAGTCGCGCGCTGCGCGAGGTTGCCGCGCTGTCGGCCGCAGGCCGCGCCGTCATGGACGGCCAGGGGTCCAGAGTACATGAGCTGCTCGGCCAAACCACAGCGGCCATGAAGAGCGTGCAGCAACTGGCGAACGGTACAGGCGAGGCGGCCCAGGTGTCGCTGCTCAACCTGGCCGGGTTGACGGCCCGAATGGACACGGTCGCATCAGCGCTCATGAGGATCACGACGCAGCTCGAGCACGGTCAGGGCAGCGTTGCCCGGCTGATCAATGATCCGGCATTGTACGTTCGCACAACATCCGCATTGGGCAGCCTGGAAGCATTGCTGACTGATGTGCGCAAGAACCCCAAGCGCTATATCAGTGTGAAGGTGTTCTAGTGTTGTGTAGCCGAAGTAACGTGCGCACCGAGAGCGGTGCTGCGGGATGCAGCGCCGCTCGAATGCCCCGGGACTTCGGCTACACAACACTAGTGTTGCGTCCCCGAAATTCCTGGCATTGGAACGCCGCTGCAGCTTCATTTGTTATTGTAGGATTTCATGCCGAACTCGCTGGGCGATTTCGTGTCGCGAACCGACCTCGAGTTTCTTGAAGATGTTGGTGAGATGCGTGGTGACCGTGCGGGTGGAAATGCCGAGCGAGCGTGCGATTGCCTTGTTGGAGCGGTTCTGGGCCAGCAGCAGGGCGATCTCCAGCTCGCGGCCGGTCAGCCCGGCAGCACCCGGTTTGAGGACGCGTTGTGGCGGTCGTGATCCGAGGTCGCGAAGCATCTCGCGCGTGTGCTCCAACTCACGTTCGGCATGCAGCTCGGAGAACACGGCGTGCACGCGGCGCAGCTCCAGCAGTGCAGCATCGCGCTCGCCGATCTCGGCCAAGCGGCCCGCCAGTTGGCGGCGTACGCGCGCGCCATCCGGGATGAACGGAATGGCTTCCAGCCGTTCGGCCGCGCTGCGCAGGAGATCTGCGCTGCGCCTCGCATCACCATTCAGCCAGACCAGCAACGCATCGCAAGCGTCGGCCCAGGCCAGGCCGAGCTTGTGATCCAGCTTCTCGGATTCCTGGCGCAGCCGCTGGCCGATGCGGGTGGCGGCCGGCACATCGCGCAGGTGGAGGTGAGCCTCGGCAATGGTGGGCAACAAGCGGTGCACGGTCCATACGACGTAACCACTGCGATCGACGATATCGATGCCGGCCTGACCGATCCGGATGGCTTCCTGAAAATCGCCCATGGCCAGATGGTAGACCGCAAGTCCGATATGAACCGGTACGACGGAGTGCGCGTTGATGCGGCGATCCGGGCGGTCCGCGCCTGAGACACGCCAGGCCTCATCGAGATAGGCCTTGGCGACTTCCATCTCCGCGCGACCGATATGAACGAGTGCGGTCCAGACCAGCAAGCGCGGCAGGAGCGTGCGTTGCTGCAGTGCGCGCGCCAGCGCGATCGAATGTTGACCGAGCGCAATAGCGCGGTTCCATTCGCCCGTGCCGTGGGCATGCTCGATCTTGAGCTCGGCGCTCCATAGTCGGAGCACAGGTGAGCGCAGCTCATCGGCGATGCGCTCGCTTTGGGCCACATGGTGCACCAGCCCCTGCGAGTTGCCGGTCAACCCTTCCAACACGGCCATGGCCCAGTGCACGGAATAGGCGAGGGCCGGGTCCTGTGCGCGCTCGAGCAACGCAATCGCGCGATGGCCGTGCTCGCGCGCACGTTCGGGTGCACCGGTCCAGGCGTGCACCAGGAGCAGTGCGCGCTGGGCGCGCGCGATGGTGGGCGGATCGTCCAACGGCTCGGCCAGCGCGAGCGCGCCGCGCGCTTCCGTAATGGCCGCATCCACACTGCCCAGCTCAACCAGGCTCATGGCTTTGGCGATGCGCAGTCGCACTTGCTGTGCCGGATCCGTGCTGTGCTCCAGGCCGGCCTCGAAATAGGCGAGTGCATCCAGTGGCCGTCCACTCCAGAAACAGCCCAGGCCGAGCCGCCGCTCGAGCGCGGCGACCCGTGTGCCATCACCGGCGTTCAGCGCATGGCTGCGCGCTTCCAGCCAGAGCTTGGTGGCGCCTTCATAGTCGCCGCTGCGCTGGCGCGCGCGCGCCAGCTCTTCTGTCAATGTGCTGCGCAGCGTCAGGTCGCTGTCGTCCAACCGTGACAATGCGCTGTCCAGGTAGGCCGCAGCTTCGCTGTTGGCATGACGGGAGAGCGCCTTGCGACCGGCTACGATCAGGTACTTCAGGGCCTTGGCACGAAGCGTTCGGCTGTGCGAGCGCGAATAGTGGAAGGCCAGCTCATCGGCGTGCGCCTCGGCTTCGGCGCCATAGGCATGCTCGAGCGCCTCAGCAATACGCGAGTGCAGCGCGGCGGCCGCGGTCTCGTGCAAGTCCGAGTACACGGACTCGCGCGTGAGCGGATGATCGAAGTCATAGGCGATGGCATCACCGCGCCGCTGCTCGACGATGAGCTGCGCGTCACGCAGCTCCGTCAACTTCTGCAGCAGTTCGGCTTCACCCAGCTCGGCCACTCCGGTCAACGTGTCGAGGGTGACCTCGCGCCCGAGCGTGGCCAGCGTTTGCGCAAGGCTGCGGGCCGCGGGCGAGAGTGCGCGCGCGCGCAGACCAACGGCATCGCGTACCGAGCGCGGCAGCTCCAACCGCTCGACATCCCAACCGTCCCAGCGGCCCTCGCGCTGCTGCAAACGACCGGCATCGACCAGCGTGGTCAGCGTTTCGCTGATGAAAAACGGATTGCCGCGCGTCCAACCATACAGCAGTGCGCAGAACGGTCCGGCTACCTCGGGTGTCGTGCCAAACGTGCGCGTAACCAGCTCGGCCGTGGCGCTATAGCTGAGTGGGTCGACCTTCAGCCGGCTGGCCACACCCAGCGCGCCGAGCGACTGCTCGGCGGCAACCAGCGAGGCATTGTTGGCGCGCAGGTGATCGGTGTAGCTGCACACGAACAGAATGCGCTCGTAGTTGAGCTGGCGCGCCGCGAAGTGCAGCAGCTCGAGCGACGATGCATCCGCCCATTGCAAATCCTCGAGCACCACCAGGACCGGCTCGTGTGTGCATAGGGCGCGCAGTACCTCGGTAAAGGTCCAGAGCAAACGATTCTTGAAGTCGGGGAGGTCGGGTGCCGGCGTGCGCGGTTTGCCCAACGTCCCGGCCAGCATGGGGAACACGTGCAGCAGCTCCGCTTCC